>JABJNB010000068.1 GCA_018659145.1 Rickettsiales bacterium | reverse complement strand
GCTCTTTAGTAAAAAAAACTCTACTTACTAGCCTTACACTAGATTAAGTTAGTTTAAATTATGCTGAAAGATTTACCGATAGGGATTCAAACATTTGAGAAAATTGTCGAAGGCAATTATTTATATGTAGATAAAACTAAACATATTCATAATTTAATTACCAAGGGTAGCGTCTATTTTCTCTCACGCCCAAGACGCTTTGGTAAGTCCTTATTAATCTCAACTTTAAATGCAATATTCAAAGGTCGCAGAGAATTGTTTAAAGGATTATGGATAGAAGGAGCTGATTATGCTTGGCAGGAATATCCGATAATTCGGATTGATATGTCGAAAGTGTCGGCTGAGACTATTGATAGTTTGCGCGCTGGTTTGAAAACACAGATTCATAATATTGCTAGAGAATATAGCATTGAGATAAGTAATACAGAGTTTGAGCATGAATGTTTTGAAGAGCTAATTCAAAAACTAAGCAGTAAAGGCAAAGTAGTAATCCTGATAGATGAATATGATAAGCCGTTAATTAATAACCTCAAAGACGTCGAGCATTGCGCTAAGGTTCGGGATATATTACGTAACTTCTATGGGATTATCAAAGCGAGTGATGAGTATTTGAAATTTGTATTACTAACAGGAGTAAGTAAGTTCTCAAAAGTATCGGTGTTTTCTGGATTGAATAATCTCAATGATATTTCAATGGATGTACGTTATTCAGAAATGCTTGGTTATACACAGGAGGAATTAGAAGAGAATTTTAAAGCTCATATAGAAGCTTTATCTTTAGCACGAAGCAAACCTAAAGAAGAATTATTGCGAGAGATAAAGCGTTGGTATAATGGTTATAGATTTAGTAATAGCGCTGAAAATTTAGTTTATAATCCATTTTCGAGCTTGTTATTATTTGATAAACAAGAATTCAAAAACTTCTGGTTCGAAACCGCCACACCAACCTTTTTGGTTGATCTGCTTAAACAATCAAAACAATTAAACATCAAAGATTTAGATGGTATAGAGGCTAGAGCAGAGCAGTTTTCTACTTATGATATAGATAATTTAAGATTATTGCCCTTGCTTGTGCAAGCTGGCTATATGACGATAAAGGATCACCGGGAATCTTATGGAAAATCAGTCTATGTTTTAGGTTATCCAAATGAAGAAGTAAGGAGTTCTTTTTTAGAAAATCTTATGATTAATTTTGCTGAGTTAGAAACAATCCAAGAGTCAACTTTAGAGAAACTCCAAGCAAGCCTAGGCAGTGAAGATCTGGAAACCTATTTCGAAACATTACAAATCTTCTTTGCGAACATTCCTTACAACATCCAAGTAGGTAATAGGGAGCGTTATTACCAAAGTATATTTTATGTAATTCATCAATTGCTTGGTTATAGAATCAAGGTGGAAGTCACAACAAATATCGGTCGCTTGGATGCAGTAATTGAGCTAGAAGATAAGATTTATATTTTTGAATTCAAGTTAAACGGAACAAAAGAAGAAGCTTTAGCGCAAATCAAAACAAAGAAATATTACCAGCCATATGAAGGGCAAAATAAAGAGATAATTTTAGTTGGCGTAGAGTTCAATCAAGATGAGAGAAATATAGCAGGTTTTGTATTAGAGAAGCTATAAAGTATAAGTCATTTGAAGGAATTTTATGGGTCTCTGAGGCGATTGATACAGATACCTAATTATTGTTGGAATGTTTGGGAGGCTGGAGTGTTTCGAGTTCGATTCATTATGTGCTTTACGCTTGTACGCGAGACGCAAGATTTTGCGTCTCTACATTAATTTGATTATTTTCCAGATCAATATAATGGAAAGATTCGTGCTGATTTATCTGAAAACTAGATTTGTCTGTTGTTGTAACAAATGTTTGTGATGAATTTGCAATTAGCTCTTTGATTAACTCAGCTAGGTTGCCTTTATCAATATGACTAATAAATTCATCTAGCAGGAGGATAGGTTTTTTATTTAATAGTTTTTGAATTAAAATTGCATAAGCCAGATTAATCATCACAAGCATTGATTTTTGCTCTCCTGTAGAACAATATTTAGCTGAAAGTTCTTTGCTACTTAAGTAACAATCAAAATCAAATTTTTGAATACCAAAACTTGTTGTTTTGCGCATTCTATCCAGAGCACGCTTCTCGTTATAACGACTTCTGATAAATTCTTCGAGCTTGTTAGGTTTTAAATCCGGTGTAATCATTTCTTCAATCTCTGATTTGATAATGATTTTACCTTTAGGAAAAGATTTGTCACACTGATCTATAATCTCATTTAAATAACCAATAATTTCAACTCTAACATAAGCTATCTGGCTAGCTAACTCGGATATTTGCCATTCTATTTTAGCTAACCAAACTTCATCACCATAATTCTCTAGAATTTTAATTCTCTCTCTGAGTAATTTACTATGCAGATTAAGGTTTTTTAGATGGTCATGGTGGAAATTAAAAATAATTCTATCAATGAATTTACGACGCCTTTCCTTATCTTCATTAAGCAAATTATCAATTTGTGGAGTTAGCCATATAATATTTAAATATTTAACAATTTCAGATTGTGATAAAGTATTTTCTATATCTAAGGTGATAATACGTCTCCTAGTAATATTTTCCTTTGCGGTGATTAACTTATTACTATGACCTTTTGATGAGATTAAATCCAATTTAACAAACCACCCAGTGGAACTATTATCATTGGCGAACTGATTTCTAAATTCATCTAATTTAGCTTTGCGCAAACCATTGCCAGGAGCAAATAATGAGATGGCTTCTAAGATATTAGTTTTGCCAATTCCATTTCGGCCATGGATGATATTGATATTTTCGCCAAAATTTAACGAAAATTCTTTAAAATTTCGATAATTAACTAAAGTGATATTTTCTATAAAGACTTTTTCTAACGACATAGTATATTTGTAGGGGCGGGGTTTTCGTGCCCGTAATCATCATTATCCCAAATCACACACGCATCGGCATGATAACATATAAAGAATCTTGATCCTCAAGATCTTCAACTAATGTTGGGGATGATGAATCAGAGAAATGCATTCTAATTTGATTACCATCAATTACTGATGTCATCTCTAAGAGATATTTAGAATTAAAGCCAGTTTCAACTCTAGTATCTTTATACTCAGTATCAATTTCTTCTTTAGCAAAACCATGGTCTAAATCATTAGCTGAAATTGTTATATTATCATTCTCAAGTAAAAATTTTATAGATTTAGATTTATCAGAAGTAATAGTGGATACTCTATCGATTGCCTGAGTCAAAGGTTTTAAATCTGTAGTTAGAACCTTAGTATTGTTTTTAGGAATAACTCTTTCATAATCTGGAAAGCTTCCATCAATTAATTTAGAAATTAAAGTTATATCAGAAAACGAAACTTTAATTTTCGCTTCAGAAACTTCAATTGTTACTTCTAAATCATTTTGCTCTTCTTCTAGAATCTTTCTGATTTCCATCACCGTTTTTCTAGGAATAATGACAGAAGGCATACCAGATGCTCCTTCAGGAAGATCTGTTTGAATTGAGGCTAACCTATGTCCATCCGTGGCAACAGCTCTAAGAACTTGTCTGCTATCATTGGCAGTTGCTTGATGTAGGTAAATACCATTTAGGTAATATCTTGTTTCTTCAGTTGATATAGCAAATCGCGCTTTGTCTAATAATTTAACAAAGCTTTTACGATTAACTGTAAATTTATGTGATACATTTTGAATATCAATCTCTGGATAATCACTTGCTGGCAGGATTGGTAAAGTAAAATTACTTTTTTTGGCAGTCACTTTTAATTTCTGATTTGTACTATTTACATCATACTTCATAACAACATCACAACCATCCGGCAGTTTTCTTACTATGTCATGCAATGTATGCGCTGGTACTGTAATGGCTCCAGCCCCTTCGGTAATAGCTTCTAAATCTTCCGAAATAGCTATATCCATATCTGTGGCGGTGATATTAATTTTATTTGGAGTTGCTTCATCCAAAGTAATTTTCAAATTAGATAAGATAGGCACTGAATTACGTTTCTCAACCACACCTTGAATATGTGATAAGGATTTCTGCAGAATATTTTTATCGATTGTCAACTTCATGTTCATACCTAAGCTATTGAGCCCAGAACCTACAAAAATTAGCCTTTAATATCAAGTCTTTTTATCATGGGATCAATCTTGTAATTTATCAGTAAATTCTTCCCATTAATAATGGACTAACAGTTATTATCAGAGAGTTTTAAAAGCTAAGTTTTAAAAGCTAAATTTTAAAAGCTAAATGGTTTTCAAGTTTTAAATTTACAAAAAAATTCTTTGTTAAAACCCGGTATACCAGACGATCAAATTTACGATGATTTAGCTTCTGGTCGTTTTAATTTCCTGTCTTCAAACATTCAGCCTAAAATATATTAGTGATTTCGAAGCTTGATAGATTAAGCCCTTCTTATCAAATGATGTTGGAGCTATAACTTTAAGCAAAAAAAATAGGTTGGTAAAAAAATTAGATACAAAATTCTATAAAGGAAGATGCAAAATAGAATCCATATTTGACTTTATC
>JABJNB010000067.1 GCA_018659145.1 Rickettsiales bacterium | reverse complement strand
GTAAAACTCATAAGATATTAAAAAAATAGAGTGAATTATTTGTGTAATTTACTGACCAAGGGAATTAAATGAAAATTTTTGCAAATAGTTTAAATTTAAATTAGATTTGAGACGCGCCCTTGATAGATTTTTCTTTCATAACCAGAAATGTTAATTATTTAACATAGATAATATCATATGATAATAACTATAATATTTGTTTATATATTAAAACATTCTTAGAAACCCTATCCTTTGCTTCTGCTACTGTCTTTGCATCTGCTAATGCCTTTACTTCTTCTACCTTTTGAACTTGAACACTTATTTGCTCAAATTTTTCGACATCAATCTTGTCAGTAGGGAAAATAGTATCGTCACCCTTTATATTTGATTGCTTTACTACAAAACTCATCTTCCCTAAATCCACTTCATGATTTCGAACTCTTTAATACTTAATGTTACGGGAAATGGGCTATCTGTAGACTCTATAATTCTGCTTATTTTTGTTAACTTATTTTTTTGCTTTTTGTAATATTTTAATTAAAAGTGTAACTTTTTTAATTATTATTATTTAACTTAGTTAAAATATGTTATTAACTTATATAAAAAATAGAACAGCTTTATAAATCTCATTACTTAATTTTTATTTATTGGTTTGCCCTAATTTTATGCTAAAATCAAATTTAAGATGATGCCTTTATGAGGTATAATGATAAATACTAAAGAGATAAAAATTATAAATTTTCTAGAAAAAATATCCAGCGAATACCTAACTTTTATAGCATTAATTTTTGCTAAGAACAAAGATTCTCCAAAATACCCTACAGAAAATTATAATAATACAAAAGCTGCAAAAGAAACTATATTATTAGATTATTCACATAAAACATTAACACAAAATGTAACTATAAAAAAACTCAAAGAACCTCTAATAAAAGATCCACGCTCTATTAAAAATTACACAACAATAGATAATATTGCACTTTTAAGAAAATTAACTATTTTTTCTTTAACACAAGCAAGCTATATGGAAGATGCTCACCCTGGCATAACAGCAGAAGTGGTAAATTTAATACCTCTGAAAATTCTTGCAGATGATAAAAAATTTCCTAGAGCATTACATAATGCAAAATTAATAGACACTTTAAAATTATTAACCAAGCAAGATAATGCTTTAAAGCTAATTCAAAAAAACGGTCTAAATATAAGGCTATTAGGGGCAAAGTTTAAACAAGATTTAGATCTTGCTACCATAGCTGTCAGACAAAATGGTTTTGCATATTTATATTTAGATCAAGAAACAAAGCAAAAGCCTATTATAATAGAATGCGCCCTATGTAAGAATGGTGAAATATATCGTGAAATTCCAACAAAATTTAAAACATATAATTACATGGTAATGGCATTAAAAAGTAAAGGAAATGCCCTCGCTTACATGATAGAAGATATAAGAAAACTGTCGCTTTTTGATTTGTTGCAACCTACAAAACCATTCCTCAAACAGCTCAGAAATGATTATAATTAATTTAGTTAGTTAGCTAACTTCCTAATGTCCTAAAATAATTACATAAAGAATTAGTTGAAGTATACCCCCTTTACTGTTAGAATAACGCAACTATTATCAACCTTTTTACATAGATCATGAGAGACAACAAAAAAAATTACGCTTATGTTGCGGCCGTAGCTTGCGCTAGCGAGCTTGCAACACATTTTATATGCGATAGAATGATAGATAACATATATCCAGATATGTGCCCAGATCCAGATAGTGATATTACTAAAGCGCTAGCTAGAGAGAACTTAGCATATTGTGTAGGAAAAGCTGTTGGAATCGGAGCTGCTGTATCTACAGGAGTAATCTTAAATTATTTTTCAGAGCATGAGGCTGAAAAAGTAGATCCTAAAACATGCTTCTCTATTGGCTCAATAGTTGGTAAAGCGACCAGCTATCTTCATGCTAAAGATAGAAATAATCAGGCACTAGACGAAACCTGCTCTATAAACAGAGGGTAGATCGAGTAGATTTGAGGATAGTTGTGATTGTGATCAAGATGTGGGGACTTTACCCTTCAGACTGCGTCACAATATAATTGTTATACAACCTGCAGGGCGGCCCCTACTTAAGAATATTTTAAGAAATTGGCTTCAACACATTATATTTCTTACCAACGCGAATGAACGAGGCTATTGCTCTATCGAGGTGGTCTTTCGTGTGAGCAGCAGAGATTTGGACTCTGATGCGTGCTTCGTCGTTTGGAACTACTGGAAATGAGAAAGCAATCACATAGATGCCCTCTTCCTCTATCAGCTCTGTCGCAATATTGGATGCAAGTTTTGCATCATAAAGCATGACTGGTACTACAGGATGAATTCCCGGCCTAATGTCAAAGCCAGCTTCAACCATTTTATTTCTAAAATACATGGTGTTATCAGCTAGAGTCTTGATTAAACCTTTAGACTCTTCAATGATATTTAATACCTCTAAGCTACTTGCAGCCACAGCAGGCAACGTATTGTTGGAGAATAAATAAGCACGACTTTTATTTCGAAGCTTATCAACTATCTCATTTGTCGATGCAATAAAACCTCCACCAGCCCCACCTAATGCCTTTCCAAGCGTGGATGAGACAATATCAACCCTAGAGATAACATTGCATAATTCAATAGTCCCACGGCCATTTTCACCAATAAAGCCTGTGGCATGAGAATCATCTACCATAACTAAACACTCATATTTCTCAGCTATATTACAAATTGCTTCCAACTTCGCTATATCTCCATCCATTGAGAATACTCCATCTGTCACAACAACTCTATATCTCGAACCAGCAGCTACCGCTTCTTTACATTTGGCCTCTAAATCCGACATATCATCAAATTCGTAGAAGAAGCGTTTAGCCTTACACAACCTAATACCATCAATCAAACTAGCATGGTTTAAGTTAGCTGAGATAATCGCATCTTCGCTTTCAAATAAAGCTTGAAACACACTACCATTAGCTGCAAAGCATGAAGAATAAGTAATTACGTCTTCATAACCTAAAAAGTCGGCCATCCGATGTTCAAATTCTTTATGGACATTCATCGTGCCACAAATAAAGCGTACAGATGCTGCACCAAAGCCATATTGATCAATTGCAGCCTTAGCAGCCTTACGCACCTTATCATTATCAGCCAGACCTAGATAATTATTAGCACATAAGTTAAGTACTAATTTTTTATTACCATTTGAATCCGTTATATCAACTATCGCAGCTTGCGCAGAAGAAATTTGATATTCATTTTTGTAAAGACCAGCTGACTTTAACTCAGCTAATTCGCCTTTGATTTGTTTTGAGAATTCCGGATTAATCATGCCTCCCCTGCTATTTTAACGGTTAACCTATCTAACATATCTTTAGTCATCTCAGCTAAAGCAAAATTCTCTTTCCAACCCCACTCAACTCTTGCATGGTTATCATCTATTGATCTTGGCCATGAATCAGCTATATCCTGCCTAAAATCTGGCTTATAAGTAATAGTGAAGTCTGGGATATGTTTTTGAATTTCACGAGCTAACTCACCACATGAAAAGCTCACAGCTGAGAAATTAAAATTTGAATAATGTTTAAGCTTAGAGAAATCTGCTTCCGCAAGCTCAATCGTGCCTCTGATAGTATCATCAATATACATGAATGGTAGAATGGTATCTTCTTTTAAAAAACATTCATAACTACGCTTACTAATTGCGTCATAGAATATCTCAACAGCATAATCGGTAGTTCCGCCACCTGGAAGGGTTTTAGAGCTAATAATTCCAGGGTAACGCAGTCCTCTGATATCCATACCAAAGTTTTTAACATAATAATCACATAATAACTCGCCTGATAGCTTGGTAATACCATACATAGTTTTAGGCTCTATTATAGTTGCTTGCGGAGTGTTATCTTTAGGTGAAGTTGGTCCAAATACTGCAATTGAGCTAACATTAATAATCTTTGCTAACTTTAGCTCACGGCCTAGTTCCAGGATATTATGTAGACCACCCATATTGATATTCCAGCACAAAGATGGATTTTTCTCACCAGTTGCAGAAAGTAGGGATGCTAAATGAAAGATTGTATCAATCTCATATTTTTCAATCACCGACTTTAACAAAGCTTTATCCGACACATCTATAACTTCAAATGGCTCTAACTCTTGTGCTCGGTCTAATTTTATATCCGAAGCAATCACATTTTCTCTACCATATTTACCACGCAATCCAACTACTAAATCGGTTCCTATTTGCCCAGATGCCCCTGTAATTAAAATCTTTTTCATTACTTATTATTTATATATTGTTAATAAAAAAACACCGCATTTTAACAGCCTTATGACTAATGTATAGAAAGTTTTAAGAAACTTTATTTTTAACAAAAATTTAACAAACCATTGAAATACGTGAGTCATTACGCATGTGGACTCATATTATGACTATACAAGCCTCCTGTCTTTTCTCAATACAGATCTCTCTTATTTTTGGGTAATTCACAACAATGGACACAGCATTTTTAAATCTAATTTTATATATACAAATCAATCAACCTAGCTTATATTGCGGCACAGCCTGCTAGGCTTTGTCCCAACCTCTCATAATAAAAAATGACAATTCATAAAAATGCAAAATTAACACCTTTTGGAAAGAAGACTGAATTATTAATTCCAGCTGGCTCTATCGAGAAGCTAAAGCTAGCTGTACATTATGGCGCTGATAGTATTTATATAGGTACTCCGGACCTATCACTTAGAACGCAATCTAAATTTACTTTAGAAGATTTGGTGGAAGGAATTGAATATGCACATTCATATAACAAACGAGTTTACCTCACCCTAAATCTTTTTTCGCATAATAAAGATTTAGAAAAATTACCACTTTTTATCGATACAATAAAACAAGCTAAACCAGATGGTGTAATCATTGCTGATCCTGGTGTATTTGCTTTTGTACAAAAACATGCTCCTGAATTAGAGTTGCACATCTCGACTCAGGCAAATATTTGTTCATCCCTAACGGTTGATTTTTGGAAAGATCAAGGAGCTAGTTTATGCGTATTAGCAAGGGAGGTAAGTCATAGTGAATTAGCAGAGATTCGTGAAAAATGCCCAGATATTAAGCTCGAAGTATTTGTGCATGGAGCTATGTGCATGACCTATTCAGGACGCTGCTTATTATCAAACTTTATGTCTGAGCGTGGTGCTAACCAAGGGAATTGTGCTCATAGTTGCAGATGGAACTATAAATTAAAAATGCGCTTAAAGGATGGTACAATTACTGAGCTTGAGATTAATGATGAGAATAAAAATATGTTTGAGTTCTTACTTGAGGAAGAAATTAGGCCTGGAGAATTTATGCCTTTTGAAGAAGATGTACGAGGCTCCTATATCCTAAATTCTAAGGATCTTAACTTAATGCCTAAATTGAATGAATATTTAGAGTTGGGTATTGATTCATTTAAGGTAGAGGGGCGTAACAAAAGCCTTTATTATGTCGCAATAGCAGCAAGAGCTTACAGAATGGCTATTGATAGCTGGTATGCTGATCCAGAAAATTGGTCACCGGATGAATATTTAGCTGAATTAGACACCTTATCTAATAGAGGTTACACCATTGCTTTCCATGAAGGGCGTCTAAAGAATTTGTCACATAACTACCTAAGTACTAAATCAACTTCCCAATGGGAGTTTGCTGGTATGATAACTGAATGGCAGGATGATTGTGTTATCATTGATGTTAAGAATAGATTGGTCGGAGGTGATGTAATAGAATTCGTTCCCCCTGCCCCGCTTGATACGATCTTTATTCGCCTATATGAGTTCATAGATGCTAATAAAAATGATGAAGTTAAACAAGCTATTAACCCAGGTCACAAGCCAAGAATCAAAATACCCCTATCAGCCTTTGATCAAGAAGATCTAACTACTCTAAAAGATAGGTTACCAATATATACGGTGCTTCGTAAAGAGCAGGCTATTAATGCAGTTGAGAAATCTAGAATTAAATTAGATAACATAGCTAATAAAATAGAGAAAGGCATCAGCGCGGATAATCTATTAGCCAAAGCCAAAGATGACTTAACCAAGAACCTTGATGAAAATAATGTAAAAAACCCCACCACAAAAACCCCAAGACTGGGCCTAGATGGTTGCTGTGGCCGTGGTTGTAACGGCTGCTTATTATTCTGGCATGATGAGAAATATGCCGATGCAAGAGAGAAGCTAAACCAGCAAAAAATCGGCGTCATGTTATAGGAGCCTTCCATATTAAGGGCCTGCCCCGAATAAAAATCTTTATAATTTTGATTTAAGACAGGCCCATTAATTCGACGATAATTATGTATTTGTATTGTCCCTCACCAGATGCAAGATTTTGCGTCTGGTGTGCAAACAAAAAATAAATAATACAAATCGGGATACTCCAGCCTCCCCAACATTTTGACAATAGTTATTTACGACGATACACCCAGCCCCTCTACATTACGGGGTGATGTTAACGTTATATTCGTTTATTAAATTTGTGATAGACTCAATTGGTGTGTATTGCAGATGATCTTGATACTTAGCTGACATCTCATCCAGTACCGCCCTATCCTCTATAGCTTGCTCAATAAAGCTCGCAAGCTTGTCTGTATCAAGCTTATCTTGATCCAGAATAAACGACACCCCTATGCCCTCTAATTCTTTAGCATTATGATATTGATGATTATCCATAGCATGTGGGTATGGAATAAAAATACTGGGTTTTTTAATTGCGATTAATTCCGCGATTGTTGATGCTCCTGATCTTGCAATGACCAGATCACTATTTATCATCTCATCTGCCATATTAGTAAAAAATGGCTCTAAGCGTTTATTAATTTTATATGATGATAATGCCAAATCTAACGGCTCTCTATCTTCGGCCCTTACCTGCTGAACTAATTTAATCCTGCTCAAATATCCAGGTTTAATTTTAGCTAAAAGATCTGGAGTTAATCTACTAAATATACTTGCACCTTGACTGCCTCCAGTCACAAGGATATTTAAGAATTTCTTATCAGGTATTTTAGCCTCAGAATAAAATTCTTGTCTAACCGGTATACCAGTTAACACTACCTTATCCTTAAAAGCTTCGAAGCCTTGCTGACTATTAAAACCAACAGTAATCTTATCGGCCATCTTAGCAAAAAATCTATTAGTTCGCCCTGCTATAATATTTTGTTCATTAAGAATAATAGGTATTCGCAAAATATAAGCCGCAAGCAGTACTGCTATCCCTTGGTAACCACCAAAAGTTAACACAACATCTATATGCTTATTACGCATTAGAGCTAAATTACTCCAAACATAATATAAAAGCGTAAAGCTAAACAACATCAAGGCTATAGGTCTTTTTCGAAATCTTTTAACATTCTGCACTACTATCATATCCAAGGCATCATCTGGGATATATGATTTACATCTTTTATCCGTAGTTAATATGACGTTCTTACCATTAGCCCTAAGCGACTTAGCCAAAGCAAGAGCTGGAAAAAAATGTCCCCCTGTACCACCTGCGCTGATTAAAATATTTTTTGCTACTGCCATAGAATACTAAGTTTTGTCCTTGGAGAATCTATTCCAAATTTAGTATTAGTCAATTATGTAAGGACGGACCCGCCCGCTTGCCCATCTTCCACACGCAAGAGCTCTCCTGCATCCCAGGCGACCACAAGGAAGAGGTGAACTTGTAGGGGCTGGGCCTCTCGCCCTTGGCAGACAGATCTCGGTGTTTCTGGGCGGGAGGACCCCACCCCTACTATTCTTTATAGAATCCTACCATAACTGCTTCGGCTATATAGCAATACCAAGCCCATCATTGCTGATGTGGCAATGAATGATGATCCTCCATAGCTAATTAAAGGCAGAATTGTGCCTTTTGTTGGCAACAAATTTATACTCACACCAATATTAACCAATACTTGAAATGCGATTTGGAGCGCTAAACCGGAAAGTAATAATGAGATAAATAAATTACTGTGTTTATAGGCCATTCTTAAAATTCGAATAATTATAATACCATATGCTAGTAGTAATAATAACCCGATGACAAAGCCAAATTCCTCAATTATCACCGCAAAGACAAAATCTGTGTGAGAATCAGGTAGGTTTTCCTTAACCACGCCCTGGTAATATCCCCTACCCCATAATCCGCCATTGGAGATAGCATCAATAGATTTCTGCACTTGGTAAGATAAATTGCCATCTGAGAATAAAAACATATCAAGTCGGTATTTAACATGCCCGAAATTATAATACGCCAATACCAACCCTATCATACCAACAAAGCCAATAGAGAATATAATGCTCATTGGAAAACCAATTAAAAATAATTGGGATAGCCAAATTAAAGTAAAATTAATTACCATTCCCATATCAGGCTGAAATACCAAAGGTATAATAATGCTTAGATATAGCAATATAGAGGCCCAAATAAATTTATGTGACTTATTGTAATATATAAATTTTGATAGAATCAAAGAATTTACAATAAGAAATAATGGCTTAATAAATTCAGATGGTTGCAAAGAAAATCCAAATATTCTAATCCAACGTTTTGCCCCTTTTAATTGCGGCTCATACATCAATACAAAGCACATAAGCAAGAGAATAGCAATAAAGCATGGCAACGAGTACTTTAATATCAAGCGCTCATCTAGACTTGAGATAACCAACATAATAAGAAATCCTAAGATCAAAAATATCAAATGCTTTTTATAGAAGAAATTTGCATCCACTCCTATCTTATAAGCAACAGATGGGCTGGATGATGTTATCACCAACATACCAAAGAGCATTATGAAAAAAACAATAAAAACTATAATATGATCTAGCTCATACCACCATTTTGTAACTTTATGACTGCTCCTTGATAACAAATTTAACACTTCAGATAATCATGTATTAATTTTTTAAACTCATGCCCACGCGCTACATAATTTGCAAACATATCAAATGATGCACAAGATGGGGAGAATAATATATTAATCGGCAGAGTCTCTCTCAAAGCATCCTCTATACAAGTTGCAATTAATCGCTTAAAATCTTGATCAAATATTGCTGTTTCAATATCATCACCTATTTGCTCCTTCAGCAAATTCGCAGCTTTGCCAAATAAATAAGCTTTTTTAATCTGAGGGAAATATTCTGATAATGCCGAAACACCTCCCTCCTTCGCCACACCTCCAGCAAGCCAGTAAACATTATCTAACTGCTTTAACGCATTTGCCGTACTCTCAGCATTTGTGGCCTTAGAATCATTGTAAATAGTCAAATTTTTATAAGTCATCACTTTCTCAAAACGATGCTCTAGAGATTTAAAACTCTCAATAATTGGCTTAACTTCCCCCAAATCTACCCCCTCCATCTCAGCAATAATTAATGCAGCTATTAAGTTTTGCGAGTTGCCAAATTTTTTTAATTCTAATAAATTATCTAAAATATGATGAGACTTATAATAGACACCTTGCGATGCACCTCTTATCTCGCTGCTATTATACTTAATTTTTTGATTTTCTAAACCATCAAAAATACTGTGCGCGACCGGGGTATCACTACAAATAATCGCAATATTATTACGCTTATTTTGATAAAAAATACGCATTTTTGCCGTAACATAGCCTTCAAAATCTTTATGGCGATCCAAATGATCAGGCGTGATATT
Source organism: Rickettsiales bacterium (assembly GCA_018659145.1). GTDB lineage: Bacteria > Pseudomonadota > Alphaproteobacteria > Rickettsiales > JABIRX01 > JADHOX01. The sequence continues at coordinate 26,906 of JABJNB010000067.1, read as the reverse complement.
TAATAACACCGAATAATCAAATGCCAAATCCAATAGCAAGTCTAACTGATATGATGATATCTCAATTACATAATAAGCTTCCGTATCTATCTCAAGTTCAAATACAGCTTGGCCTATGTTGCCACCAAAATATATTTTACGATCCAGCGTCTTGGAAAGTAAATAATGCATTAAAGCTGTGGTTGTAGACTTACCATTCGTGCCTGTTATTCCTATTATTTTTGGTAACTTTTCAAATTGCATAAAATACAATTCTATATCACCAATAATTTTTACATTATGATGCCTAGCTAATATAACAGCTGGATGTGGACTCGGATATTTTAGGGATATCCCAGGGGTAACAATCATGTAATCTAAAGATGCGAAGTCTATGTCATCATAATGCATAAAATCCAGACCGCCTAATTCTGTCTTATTATCATCATAAACCAACACTCTATTCCGCTTTTCTAAAGCCTTAGCTGCGGTAATATTAGATGCACCAAGCCCTAAAAAATATAATCGTTTATTCTGAAAATTCTCACCCATCATATTTTATAATAATTATTACAGCTAGATAAAAACCAAAGTTAAGCTCAGCAAGCATAAAATAACACTGATGCTGAAGAACCTAGCCACCAGAACATTTTCTTTAATTCCAGTTAATTCATAATGGTGATGAATTGGTGCCATTTTAAAAATACGCTTCTTAGTCATCTTATAATAATAAACCTGAAGAATTACAGATAGGGATTCAACAACAAAAATTCCAGCTAAAATCACAAAAAGTAATTCACTTTTTGTAACAACAGCAAAAAAACCAATCAAACTACCAAGCGGTAAACTACCAACATCACCCATAAATATTTTTGCAGGATGACTATTCCACCATAAAAAACCCAGAATCGCGCCAAAAGTAATATATAGCATATATACAGAGTTCTTCAGATCATCAAGAAACTCACCGCCAAATATCATCATATAACTATTATCACTCAGAGAGATTATAACCATAAAAAATACCAGGACCGGTAATAATGTATATGCAGCTAAGCCATCCAAACCATCTGTCAAGTTTACAGCATTGGAACTACCAACAATCACAATAGCTGCAAATAAATAATAGGCATAGCCCAGATCAACCTCATTTTCAAACAAAGGTATCATCAACATCGTAGTCATATCCTCTGGATAAAAAGACATTAAGCCATATAAAATGCCTATTGTTGTAATAAATTGAAATAGTAATTTTTGCTTTCCACTAACACCACGTGTATCTTTCTTTGTAAGCTTAAGATAATCATCTATGCCACCAAGCAACATATTCGAGGCATAGATCAGAATTAATCCTACCAATAACGGGCTTAGTTTATCATAGATAATCATACTACTTACAAACATAGCAATAAAAATAAGGAGACCGCCTAAAGTAAAAACTTTTTTCTTTTTTGCTACATGCGATGCAGGACCATCGCTACGAATTGGTTGATAGCCTAAATCAAATTTCGTTAGCATTAGTATAAAAAACTTATAACCAAAAACTACAGTTAAGAACGGTAATAATACCGATGCAAAACTTAATAATATATCATCGGTAACTGATATACCAAATCTGTTGAAAAAATTAATTATGCCCATAATGTTCCGCTAAATAATTAGTTACTATCTCACTCTCTGAAAAATCATATTTTTTATTTTTAATAATCTGATATTCTTCATGACCTTTACCAAGTATCACTAAAATATCACCTGTTTTTATGCTACCTAGAGCAAATAATATAGCATCAGCTCGCCCATCTATCTCCATTAGCCCGTCATTACCGTGCATTATATCAGCGCGAATTATAGCTGGATCTTCATTACGTGGATTATCATCAGTTACGATTGCAACATCTGCAAGCTCATTGGCTATTTTACCCATAATAGCCCTTTTGCTTTTATCTCGATCACCTCCGCAGCCAAATATTGCGATTAGGCGATTAGGCGTTATTGCCTTTAAAGATTGCAAAACATTTTCGAGTGCATCTGGTGTGTGAGCAAAATCTATAATAACTTTAGCCTGTTTCTGCTCTACTTCAAAAACTTGCATACGCCCTTTAATTGGCTTTAAGTGAGATGCTAAATTTGGGAACAGATCTAACTGAATATTATGCCCAAGTACAAAATAAGCTATTGCTGTTATGTAATTAATAATCTGAAAATGAGCGATAAAATCATGATTAATAATTATTTCATGATTAATAATTTTTAACTTAATGCTATTATCCGTTAAAATCTTAAAGGTTATATCCGCGTCAAATTTTTGTGAGATACCATAAATATTACTTCCGCCCAACTCATCCCTAAGCCTCATGCCATATGGATCATCGATATTAATAATCACATTACCATTATCTTTTAAATGTTTGGTAAATAATAATTTTTTAGCCTGATAATAATCCTCCATATTATGATGATAATCTAGATGATCTAAGGATAAATTTGTAAAGACAGCCATATCTAACTTCACGCTACCTATTCTATTTTGACTTAAACCATGACTAGAGGCTTCAAAAGCAAATATCTCTACCCCCTTTCTGCTCGCAATATTAAGATAATTATAAAAAGCAAAAATATCAGGACTAGTTAAATTGCTCGTTATGCTTTGATTATGCTCACTCTTAAAACCCAGAGTGCCCAAGCTATTACAACTTATATTTAAATGAGCGGCTATTTGATAGATTAAATCAATGATCGAGCTTTTACCATTAGTGCCTGTTACAGCGATGACATTAGGAATTTCTATATCCTGATAAAATGCTTTACATATCTCTAGCAATCTGGACTCCAGATCTGCAATATATATTTGCTCCGCTTTAGGGTAATCTTCTGATATTTTACTGGTCAAACAAAACTTAACACCTTGTGCTTTGGCATCCTTAAAAAATTCTATCCCATGAAATTTAGCTCCCTTAACAGCAATAAACAAATCACCTCGCTCACAACTATTACTATTTTGATTTAAAGCTCTAATATTAATATCTTTATGATTAGCATTAGGTCTAACCCCGATCCTTTTCAAAAAATCATCTAACCTATATGTCGCCGAATTCATATCATGCATAATTTATTATAATTTATCAGGGTAAATGGATAGAAGCGGAGCTATTCTCTCTATTATTCTCTTAGTAGCTGGAGCCGCTGTTATACCTCCAGTTGCATAGAAATATGTCTCCTCAATTCCTTGTGGTTCATCATAATTGATGTAGATAATATATCTTGGATTTGCAATTGGAAAAAAACTAATAAAAGAAGATAATAATCTTGTCGTATCATAGCCCGAGATACCAACCTTATGCGCGGTTCCTGTTTTACCACCCAAAGAATATAAATATGATTTTGATCTGCGGCCAGTACCAAATAACACTACTTGCTGCATTATCTCTCTAATTTTCAAAGAAGTGTCTTCTGAAACTACTTGCCCTTCAATTGCTGTATCCTTGCCTTTAATCAAAGTTGCGTAATGGAAGCGCTGCTCATTATTTAATATACTCGCTACCGCCTGCATCAAATGTATAACAGTTACAGATACACCATAACCATATGAAGCTGTGACCTTCCTAGCAGTACTCCAGCGCTTAGGTTCCCGGCCTCGAGATTTTTCCACTACTTCAATTGATAATGGTTTAAATAAATTTAATGAAGATAAGAATATAGGTAATTTATCTTCCAACCGCAGGGCTATCTGGGCTGTTCCAATGTTAGAAGATTTAACAAATACCTCACGTCCAGTCAAAGGCTCCGAAGCTGTAGAATGATCTGTTATTGTAAACCTATCTATTTCAATCGGTTGTGACACATCAAACTCTTCGTCTAAATCTAGTAAACCCTCTTCTAATGCTAGAGACATTGTAAAAATTTTAAAGGTTGAGCCCATTTCATGTAAATTTAAACTTGCCCTATTATTATAATCTTTGTCCCTAAGTGAGATCCATGGCGAATAAGGATCGTAATCTGGTAAACTAACTAATGATAAAATTTCACCATTATTAATATCCATAATTACAGCCACAGCCCCTTTTGCTTTGAATTTTACTAGCTCCTTTGTTATTTCCTCTTTCACTATACTTTGAATATCTAAATCCAAACTTGTTACCAAACTCTCAGACTCTTCAGTTAGTAGATCATTATTTAAAGCCTTCTCAATTCCTGTTAGGCCATTTTCATCTATATCAACATATCCAATCACATGAGAGAACAGATTATTATGCGGATAAACTCGCTTAACATCTTCATGAAAAAAAACACCGACAAACCCTTCTTGCTCAATACGCTCCTTTTGCTGTTTGGTAATATCCCTTTCCAATAAAACCAACGCCTCTTTCTCTCTATTTAATTTCTTTTTAAATTTTTCAGCATCACTATTTGGGAACAACTCTTCAACTACTTTACGGAACTTTTCTTTATTCTCGATTAAGTGAGCTTTTATATATAACGAGTAAGTAACTAAGTTTGTCGCCAATATGTTGCCATGACGGTCTGTAATATCTTTGCGAAAATCTATAGTCTTCTTGGCATTATATCGCTCATAAGGCCTATAATTAGTCACTGATATATTATACACCTTCAAAGCCAATAACAAAAAAGCCAATATTATTAGATACTTAGTGCACAAGAATCGATTACGCCTATCATTTAGCTGATTAAAAAATACATTAACTTTCCTTGGTATGAGCATCTATAATTATAGCAAGCGTATTTAATATATGAATGGCAAAATACCCTATCGTTATTTATAACAAAACACAATATCGAAAATCATCAACATTACCCACCTCACATCATAATATAATCATGCTGTGAACAACACCCCTTCGTAGGTGCGAACCCATGTGTTCGACCATCTTTCAACAAATGCCATTCTCTCACTGCATAATTATCGTCGGGAGGTTGGGGAGGTTGGAGTCTTGCGATTCGTATTCATTACGTTTTTTGTTTATGCGCGAGATGCAAGATTTTGCGTCTCTACATTAATTTTAGGCTCTATATTACAAACCTGTATTGAGATTTTTTATATCCAAGTTTGTATATAATGTTGGCTTCACCTTAGCGCCAAAACCTTTGAAATTATAGGTCCTAGCTACATCAAAGCCATAACTTGATTTAATATCTTGATCTAGATATTTTTTGCTTAAAGCCGTTATCATCTTGGGGCTAGAGAGCCAGGCATACTTAGTTTTAAATACCTTTAATTTTGATTTATCCGATATAATCATTTCGTTGATATAGCTAATTTCTTGCGATATTGAACGACTTTTTATATTATATTGATAAAGCACATTACCAGCTATAATTATCACAACCAATTGTACCAACATAGCTATACTCATATATAATCTAATTCTCATGCGAGCCTCTCATAAACGCGCAACTTTGCAGATCTAGCTCTTGGATTACTTGCCACTTCGTCTGGGGTTGGTATTAAAGGTTTTTTAGTGATTGATTTATATTGCATTTTAACATCGTCTAAATCGCTCACAGGAGCATATCTTGACACAGCAGAAATACCTGATTTTTGCTTAAAGAAATTTTTAACGATTCGATCCTCAAGCGAATGAAAAGTAACAAATATAGCAACTCCTCCGGGTTTTAATACGCTAGCTATTTGCTCTAATGCTTTTTCTAAATTACCTAATTCATCATTCACATAGATTCTAATAGCTTGAAAAGTTTTTGTTGCAGGATCAATCTTTTTTAACTTATCCCATTTGACTGACTTTAATATTAGCGAGCGTAACTCTAATGTAGTTTCAATCTTTTTAGTTTGACGATATTCTACAATATTAGCCGCGATTCTTCTAGCCTTATGCTCATCACCATAATGATATATAATATCTGCGAGTTCTTTTTCATGAGCATTATTAATTACCTCATAAGCACTAATCCCATCAGATCCCATACGCATATCTGGCTTTGCCTCTTTGTTAAATGAGAAACCCCTCTCCCGGTCATCCAGCTGCATAGAAGACACACCTAAGTCAAAAACAATACCATCGATACTGTTTAGGCAATTTATCTTAGATATCTCAGATTCCAGATTTGAATAATTACTGTTAATAAAAGTAAACTTCTTACCGAACTCACCCTGCACTTCACGCACAAATGGCTCCACTGTTGAATCAACATCGAAAGCTATAAGGTTACATTCTTCTTTAGCTAAAATATTTCGACTATAACCCCCAGCACCGAAGGTAGCGTCTATATAAGTAGAATTTTGCGTTGGATGCAAAAATCTAATTACCTCGTTCAACATTACAGGTATATGCATGATTCTTATGCCAAAAATTTATTATTATATCTTTGTAGACAATACGACAAATCCCTACATTGTGACTAATGTCTGCACATTCATTAGCCTGAGCTTTTTGCGTTTCTGAGCGTTCTTTTAAATACTCAAAAAGTACTATGTTATTATTAATTTTTTTCACTATCACTCCTCTTTAATGTTAGTTTGTTTCTTTGCTTAAATGCAAATTCCTTGGCCTGTTTTGAATAAATCTCAAATTTTTCAGGCTTCCATATCTCAAAATTTTTGCCCTTACCTATAAACAAAGCTCTGTCTGTTAACTCAGAGTTTTGCATTAGCACTTCTGGTAAGATGATCCGCCCTTCTCCATCAAAAGATAACTGGTGACTATCACCTAATATTGCTGTTGCAAAAGCATCTTTTTCTTCGGAGAACGGATCTAAACCTTCGATAATTTCTGTTATTTTTTCCATACGATTCATACCAGCCGCCTCAATGCATGGGTTAATGAATGATGGATACGCTATAATACCTTGGAACTCTTCTACCCTTAGCACAGCTCTAAACTGCGCTGGAACAGATACCCTACCCTTCTTGTCTATTTTATTAATGAATGTCGAAAGAAACAAAAGCATTTGCTATGGTATACAATGGGTTTATATGGTATATGATGGTATTTTATATTGATTTGATGGCGTTAGTCAACATTTATTATCAGTTTGTGCATTATTTTTGACAGGCAGATACTTCAATAAAACTCCTATCTCAATAATGATTAAAAGAGAAGTTTTTGACCTAAACTAGATCAGTTTCTTAGGGGCACAAAGCTATCAAAGCAAACTTGTCAGCAAGCAAATTGCGCCAATAAAAAATATCAAACTTTAACAGCAAAGTTTGACAAAGCCCCGTTTTTGTGTTATTATTGATACAGTAATAAACGTATGTGGGGAAAGGTATTATGGAGTTAAATAAAATCTTAGAAGCTACATTATTAATTTGCATAATAAGCTCAATTAATATTAATAATTTATATGCCAAAAGTAATGCTGCTGCTAATTTAGAAAACATTAAGATTTCGTATAATTTTAGTTATAATTTAAATATGGATAATAATTTAAATTATAACTTTTACAGATACAACGCCACGGGCACAGATAGCAACTTTGCTAAAGATAAACTTGGCAAGCTCATTAGCTTTAATGACGAGAAGATACAAAATGAAAAAATTCTTGATTTAGTGGGGATGTTTACAAGTCGTTATGATTCAAAAAAAAATTTAAGGCTAAAAATCCGCCTAGATAATAATTACAAGCTACGTAAAGCTTTGGTCAATTATAAAATTATTTACTAACAACCAGAGTATACAAGCCCTTAGCAGATACAGAGTCGCTTGGCTCTGGGCGAACATATGAGGGTTGCGTTGCAATATAATTGTGAAAGACTATTTATAATAATACATATCTTTAGCGGAAAAGGCTTTTTAATTATATTGCGACACAACTTAATGGGTTAACCCCTGTGATTACACACATGTATTAAATCAGAAAATCTGCTGATCTTTATATTTTATTGTTGTCGTTTTGAACTAACTTCTATAGGGTTTTGTTCGTTCAAATTAAAATATTTTTATGAGATTTATCAGTACAAGAGGAAAGGCAAAGCCTTTAAATTTTTGTGAGGCAATGTTATCAGGTCTCGCTAGTGATGGTGGACTATATATCCCCGAGACATATCCTAGCTTCAACGCTAATCAAATAGCTGGGATGGCAAATCTAACTTTTACTGAATTAGCTTTTGAAATATTATCTCCTTATATCCTACCAGATATTAGCGAAGTCGAATTAAAAACAATAATTGCAGCAAGTTACAATAATGGTAATTTTAAAGACAAATCAATTGCCCCACTCAAACAGATCGACAGTAATCATTTTGTCTTAGAATTATTTCACGGTCCAACTTTAGCTTTTAAAGATTTTGCCCTACAATTATTTGGCAGATTATTAGATTTGGTTCTAACTAAACGAGGCGAGAGCGCTATTATCATTGGCGCTACTTCTGGTGACACCGGATCAGCTGCAATTGCAGGCTGTACTCCTTGTAAAAATGCTAAAATATTCATCCTCCACCCACATAATAAAATCTCAGAAGTACAACGCAAACAGATGACTACATTTAGTGGTAAAAATATTTTTAACCTTGCCGTAGAAGGCAGCTTTGATGATTGTCAAGAGACAGTAAAAACTTTATTTATGAATAAAGATTTTGTACCAGATAACACTAATCTAATTTCGGTTAACTCTATTAACTGCGCTAGGATATTAGCTCAAATAATTTATTACTTCTATTCAGCAACTAAGCTTGGTTCACCCTTTAAGAAAGTATCATTCTCTGTGCCAACTGGTAATTTTGGCGATATTTTTGCTGGTTACATAGCTAAGCAAATGGGCCTGCCTATTGAAAAGCTAATTGTTGCAACTAATAGTAACGATATCCTACATAGATTCATGAGTTGTAATGAATATCACCGTAGCGAATTACAAGATAGCTTAAGCCCAAGTATGAATATACAAGTTGCTAGTAATTTTGAGAGATTATTATTTGATAGTTATGGCAGGGATGCTGGTCAAATTGATAGCTTGATGAGTCAATTTAAAGAGACGCATAAATTATCAGTTCCGGAGAATGTTTATGGTAAAATCAAAGATAATTTCACAAGCTACAAATGTGATGATACGCAGACATTAAAAACCATGTCTGAAGTATGGGCTAACAACAATTACGCTCTTGACCCACATAGCGCTATTGCAGTTTGCGCTGGTGATGAATATCTCAAGGGTAGTAAAAATCCGGTAATTAGCCTTGCAACAGCCCATCCAGCGAAATTTCCTGATGCGTGTGATGCAGCTAAGATAGAGTTTCAAAACCCTATCCAGCTAGCAGATATTCATGACAAAGAAGAGCGCTATGACGTAATCAGCAATAGCTTTAATGATATTGCCGGTTATATAAAAGATCACATTTAATTAAGCCCCCCTCTAAAGAGATTATATATGAGCAAATATGGCTTCCAACTCATTAAAAAATCTGCGCGCGCGCGGTTAGGAAAAGTTACTACGGCGCATGGCGAGATCAACACTCCAGCGTTTATGCCTGTTGGCACTTGCGCTTCGGTTAAAGGTATGTTGCCAGAGCAAGTTGAAGCTACTGGCTCTGAAATAATATTAGGCAACACTTATCACTTAATGCTTAGACCAACCGCTGAGCGTATTGCAAAGCTGGGCGGTCTACATCAATTTATGAATTGGCACAAACCAATCTTAACTGATTCTGGTGGTTTTCAAGTAATGTCGCTTGCAGGACTTAGAAAAATTACTGAGGATGGCGTTACATTCAAATCTCATATTGATGGATCCAAACATTTACTTAATGCTGAGCGATCAATGGAGATCCAGAATTTACTTGGTTCAGACATTGCCATGATTTTTGATGATTGTCCTGAATTCCCAATAACCGAGGCAAAGGCTATAAAATCAATGGAGATGTCACTTAGATGGGCAGAGCGATCAAAAAAAGCTTACAAAACCAAAGAAGGTCACGCATTATTTGCAATTGTTCAAGGCAGTACATTCCCCGAGCTACGCAGAAAATCAGCAGAAGAACTTATAAACATTGGTTTTGATGGCTATGCAATTGGTGGCTTGGCTGTTGGTGAAGGTCATAATTTAATGGTAGAGACTCTTGAAGTTACAGAGCCTTATTTACCAGAAAACAAACCTCGTTATTTAATGGGAGTGGGTAAACCAAAAGATATTATTGCTGCAGTTAATATGGGCATTGATATGTTTGATTGCGTTATCCCGACTCGTTCTGGACGTAACGGCCAAGTATTTACTTGGGAAGGAGCTAAGAATATCAGAAACAGCCAATTTAATGAAAGCTTAGAACCGATTGATAGTAAATGCGGCTGTTATACATGCAAAAACTATAAAACCAGTTATTTGCACCACCTACTCAAAGCTCGCGAGATTAACGCTTCGGTGTTACTAACAATTCATAACGTCCATTTTTACCAAGATTTAATGCAAGTAATCCGCAGCAAAATCGCAGATGATAGCTTTGCCGAATTTGTAGCAACAAATACATTATAACATAGGGGCGTAACTCCCTTTCTTACTTTCTTACTTTCTTACTTTCTTACTTTCCTTCTTCTTACTTCCCCCTCGGGGGGAAGTAAGACTCCTCTTTCTTCCGACTTCCCCCTCGAGGGGAAGTCGGTGGTTGGCCTAAGCCAAGATCCGGAAGGGGGTCACTAGATTTCTGCAACTTCCTTATCTAAAAAAAGGATTCACTGCTCTCACTACCCCCTTCCGGATCAGACTGCGTCTTCTCCGACTTCCCCTCAGGGGGGAAGTAAGACTCCTCATTGTTATTTAGCTTAGGTAAGTAAGACTCCTCTTTCTTTTTACTTCCCCCTCGAGGGGAAGTCGGTGGTTGGCCTAAGCCAAGATCCGGAAGGGGGCATACCAACAATATTATCTCTGCTACTTGAAAAATAAATTATAATAACTATCTTTTCTACATGTTAAAAATTTTACAAAAACTCTCCTTAATACAAATATTGCTTCTTGTAGTATCACTGATTGGCTCGCTGGTTATTACAATATTCTTAATTAATTTTTTCTTTTGGCTTATCGTAGTTGGGTTTGTTATATCTATAGTTTATAAGAAAATTAAAAAATGGAAACAGCCTCCTAGTAATAATAAATCCTCAAATGATTATCTCGTAGTGGAATATGAGCATATAGAGAAATAACCAATTAATATTATAAAATAAAATTACGATTTTATTTTATAGTGCGAAAACGCCGCACAGTCTTACGCTACGCGGAACCAATGGCTCCCACCATAGGTTCAAAATTTAATAAATTAATATTATGACTCTAAATCTCAAAGACCACACACCAAATGCAATCATATTTGATTGGGATAATACTTTAGCTGATACATGGCCTCTGATTGAAGCGGCAATGCGCCAAATGTTAGAGGAGTATGGCATGCAGTCATATTTGGAGCAATATCGCAGTCGCACTTTTGGTATGCCAATGCGCGAAGCATTTCCATTGTTATTTAAAGATAAAGCAGATCAAATGCTCAAATCCTATGTTAAACATTATCATATCCAGCGAGATAATAATATTATTTTAAACCCATACGCCAAAGAGCTTATCCTCTCAGCCAAAAATCAAGGCATTCCTTTATTTGTCGTAAGTAATAAATTAGGTGAATCTCTGAGATATGAAGCTAAGTATATAAATTACGATCAATATTTTGAGGCAATTATTGGTTCCAAAGATACTGAATATGACAAGCCACACAGGCAACCTGTTGATTATGCACTTAAAGATAGCAATATTATCTTAGATCAAAATAGTTGGTTTATTGGTGATAGTGAAATTGATATGCATTGCGCACTTAATTGTAATTGCACAGGCATATTATATGGCGATTCCTATAAAAAAACCAACCGCCCAATGCCAGAATCCGATCAGATTATTAAGATTTCCTCTTTTGAAGAATTATTGTAAATACGTAATTGCGAAGCTGCGTAATATTTCGTATGGTCGCCCGGAAACTTTCATCCATATCAATCATTGAATTTTTGGCGTGACTCTGGGCGAACACATGCGAAATTAATAACTATCGAAGTCTGCTTCTTGTTTTTCGCCGGTTTTACGGTTTTTAACTTCTAATTTATTATTTTTAATACCTCTGGGACCAATGACTATTTGGGTTGGGATACCAATTAGATCAGCTCTAGAAAACTTACTCCCTGCTTGATCATGTTTATCATCTAACAACACATCCAATCCTCGATCTATCAGGCGGTTATATAGCTCCATAGCCTTAGTTTGGCATAGTTCATCTTTGGATCCAAGATTAATTATCACGACATTAAATGGTGCTATTGATTCTGGCCAGATAATGCCATTTGCATCATGAGAACTTTCAATTATCGCAGCTATTAAGCGCGATACTCCAATTCCATATGAACCCATTTGTGGATATATCTTCTTACCTTCAGCATCATTAACACTACATTCTAGGGCCCGACTATACTTATTACCAAAGTTAAATATCTGACCTACTTCGATTCCACGTTTAGATATTAATTCAAAATCATAATCTTTAGTTTTATCATGCATCTCATCTGCGGCTTGATAATAGCTGGTTAATTTTTCAAAATCATCACTACCACCAGAAATATCATCAATTAGCCTTTTGTCACAAAACACTTCACTCTCACCCGTATCAGCCAATATCTGAAATTCATGTGAGAGGTCACCACCAATAGCGCCATTATCTGCTCGAACTGGAATTGCAACAACTCCAAATTTTTGGAAAATATTTAAGTATAATTTAAAATATTTCTTATAAGTTAGGCGGGCTGAAGCTTCATCAATATCAAAAGAATAAGCATCCTTCATTAAAAACTCACGTGAGCGCATAACTCCAAATCTTGGCCTGACTTCATCTCTGAACTTCCATTGAATTTGAAACAAATGCTTTGGTAAGTCTTTATATGAACTAATATGCTTGCGGATGATATCGGTCATAACCTCTTCATTAGTTGGGCCAAAGAGAAAATCTTTATTATGACGGTCTTTAACCCTCATCATTTCGCTCCCATAACTATCATAACGTCCTGATTCTTGCCATAATGATGCAGGTTGCATGATTGGCATCAATAATTCTTCGATAGCAATTTTTTGATGCTCGGCTCTAATAATATTTTCTATCTTACGCAAAACACGCATGCCAAGCGGCAAGAAACTATAAATCCCTGAGGCGGTTTTGCTAATCATCCCAGAGCGTAGCATTAGCTTATGCGAGATAATCTCTGCTTCGCGCGGGTTTTCTTTTAATGTGGGTAAAAAACTTTGTGATAATAACATATCCCTATATATATAATTCTTTAAAAACTGTTTGATATAAATCTTTTTTAAAATCGACTATATTCTCAACCAGCTCAGCTTTGTTGCACCATTTATATTCAGCGAATTCTGGTTCGTGAACCTCTAGGTTAATTTCATCTTCGCTTCCAGCAAATTCAACTTTATACCATTTTTGTCTTTGCCCTTTATATTTCCCACCCCAAAAATTAGGTGCTATATGCTGAGGCAAATCATAATAAAGCCAATCTGTCTGGGCTATAATTTTAATATTTTTAATTCCTGTCTCCTCATATACTTCTCGGTATAAAGCTTCACCCGGCTCTTCACCTTCATCAATTCCACCTTGGGGCATTTGCCAGCCCTTGATTACAAATTTTTCTAATCTTAGACCAGCGAAAATACCGCCATCTTGATTCAAAATTACAGCTCCAACTCCGGCCCTATAATCACTTGGATTATTTTTCATTATAACTATCTTTTATTTGTTGGATTGGGATCACTAGTCTTTTATTATTACTTTCTGCTATATCTCTATTTTTTTCTCTTTGCCAAAAAAAAGAATAACCTATATACAAAGTCATCAGACTGCATAGAGCTAATATCATTATTAAACTATTATTTTTTTTCATAAAAGTGAACTCACAAAATACCGCACATAAAATAGCTAGCTTTACCAAAAGAGGAACAAGAAAATTATCATCTCGAAAAAAATTTCTTAAAGATGAGATTTTACCAAAGCTTGCAATTAATGATTTAACTATCAAACAAATATTAGAAAGCAACAAAACCATTAATTTAGAGATTGGTTTTGGTTCTGGTGAATTTCTATTTTCTGTAGCGCAAGAGAACCCAGATGAGATTTTTATTGGCTGCGAGCCATTTGAAATGGGCGCTCTGCAGCTAGTTGATAAAATTGAACAATCCGGCTTAACCAACATATTTATCTTAAATGATGATGTGTTTTTATTATTAGATAAAATGCCAGATAATATCTTTAGCACGATATATATTTTATTTCCAGATCCTTGGCCTAAAGCCAGACATAATAAAAGGCGTATTATCCGAAATGAGAATTTGGATATATTTACAGCCAAATTAAAAGCAAATGGTCGCTTAAAAATAGCTACAGATCATTATGATTACGCTAGTTGGATCATCGCTCATTTAATTAACAGGCCAGACCTTATCTGGAACAGCAAATCACCCGAAGACCTCCATACAGCATTCCCCGAATATGTCATAACCAAATATTACCGCAAAGCCAAAACCGACATGAAATTCTTCTTTGATTTTACATTAACATAAGGGAGGAAGTTTCACAGCATGTCTCATAGCCAGACTGCGTCTTAATATAAAATTATACCAATTCCCATCTTAAAAGCGGTTCTAAGATGGGACACTCTAAGGCCGCGCATGCCTTACGCTCCGCGGAGGATTTGCCTCTCGGGCAAATCCTCATACCAAATCACAAAAATGGGATTTGGTATTACAGATGGATAGCGAGGATAATATTCACAAGATGTTTGTGGCTTTAACAAAAGATTGAGATAATAATAGAGCTTATACCAATTCCCATCTTAAAAGCGGTTCTAAGATGGAATTTGGTATTACTGTAGGGACTTGGTATAAAATATCGCACCACCATTTTAATATCTGAAACTGAAAAATCTAATGACAAATCATATCCAAAATTCAAATATTCTAATTTACCAAAGTGAGGATGGGGTTACTAAGATTGAAACTTTTCTCGAGAATGAGACTGTTTGGCTAACTATAGACCAAATGGCAGATTTATTTCAGAAATCACGCTCTACAATAAATGAGCATATTTTAAATATTTATGCTGAGGCAGAGCTAGCCAGAGATGATTCTATGAGAAAAATCGGAAATTCCGATTTTTCTACAAAGCCGACTAATTTTTATAATCTAGATGTAATAATCTCAGTAGGATACCGAGTTAAGAGCTTGCAAGGAACCAAGTTTAGGCAATGGGCTACATCAAGATTGAAAGAATATTTGGTCAAAGGCTTTACGATGAATGATGAAGCTTTAAAGCAGGCAGGAGGTGGAGCATATTTTGATGAATTGCTGGCTAGAATTCGTGATATACGATCATCAGAAAAAGTTTTCTGGCGTAAGGTTCTAGATATCTATGCAACCAGCATTGATTATGATCCAAAGTCAGAGATGTCGGTAGAGTTTTTTCAAATTGTGCAAAACAAGATGCACTTTGCTGCGCATGGTAATACCGCGGCCGAAGTTATTTATAAGCGTATAGATGCTGCTAAAGAAAATGCAGGTTTAACAAGCTTCAAAGGTCAAAAACCAACTAAGCAGGAAACAGAAATAGCTAAGAATTATCTAAAAGAAGCTGAGTTAGAAATGCTTAATCGTATGGTAAATGGTTATTTAGAATTAGCTGAAATACAGGCTTTGAATCGTCAAGCTATGCATATGAATGATTGGATTGGTAAGCTTGATGAATTTATCAAAATATCAGGTAATGACATCCTAGAAAATTCAGGCAAAATAAGCCATAAACAAGCTTTAGCAAAAGCCAATATCGAATATAGTAAATATAAGGCCAGAGTAGAAAATGAATTATCCAAAGCAGAAAAACATTTTATAAAATATATGGAAAGCGAAGTTAAGTCGTTAAAAAAAGGCTTATCTGATTAATATTGAAGTGAAAAAACATATTCCGACACAAGCTGATAGGTTCGCTCCTACAAGCTGTATATAAATTACTTACTAATACCAATAGACCCAACAGATTGTTTTTGGATGGTACTCTCAGCGCTATAATTATAACCTTTACATGCTGCAGCTACAGCAGCTAAAGCTATTATTCCAGCTCCGGCTGTCGCAAGGGTTGTGGCTGCTGTTACCAATACTATTAATGATATTGAACTCGCTGTCATAATGGATACAGCGGCGGCTTCTTTGGTAGATATCACTCTTGGTTTCTCTATATAAG
This sequence comes from Rickettsiales bacterium, assembly GCA_018659145.1. Lineage (GTDB taxonomy): Bacteria > Pseudomonadota > Alphaproteobacteria > Rickettsiales > JABIRX01 > JADHOX01. The sequence goes on along the minus strand of JABJNB010000067.1, from coordinate 10,708 downwards.
CACCTTTATTTTCTCTTGTTTGCGGTACAGGAACATCATAAGACTGATCTATTTTAGGCTTATTATCTGAGAAAGATTCATCTCTAGACTTACCAATCCTAGAAGATGTACTTCTAGAATTATGAAGATTACTACCATTTTGGAATTTATCGAAAGCATCTGGCGATCTTTTTTCAAAGAATTTATCAAATTTTACGCGCTCCTCTTGATGAATCGCATTATAAGCTGGCATAGCCCCGCTTATATTACCACCACGTTCTGCCTCTTTAAAATAACCAAGGAATAACTCTTTATGATCCAGCGCCACTTGCGAATAATCACCACGATTCATACTGCAACTTACAGCATGATCAAGTAAATCAGTATAGAATTCAGCATTAGATTGGAATTTTTGAATAAAGCCAAATATATCATCCAACGCTTCATCCTTTTGAACATGCAATATAACAAATTGTTCAATAAACTTGCGAGAAGCTTTGGCACTATGCTTTACACGTTCAAACACCAAACTATAATCTCGGTCCGTTGCTTTTAAACCCTGCTCATATACTTCACTGAATAATGTATATAAATCTGCTTTAGTATGATTTTTATTTAGCGCTCCAATTATCTGAGATAAATCTTTTAGAAAACCATCTTCATTAAACTTATCTTTTTGCGCCTTTAGCACAGCTTTAACATCAAAAGCTATATTAGGAGATGTAGATGGAGTTAGACTTGGTGACAAGATTCGCGTTGGAGCAGGATTTGCTGCGGCTCCTACTGCTGGATCTGAAAGATGAGTAATAGATGCCTCTAAAGCCCGTATTTGTCTTGTTAATTCTTCCTGCTGAGATCTGGCTTCCTCAGCCTTTGCATTACCATCTTTTCCTAAAGCTTGAATCTGTTGAGCAAAGTGCTTCTCTGCAGCAGCTCTATTCCGTTCCGCACCAGCCAGATCCTCCTGTCCTTTCTGCTCTACTGCTTGAAGAACTCCTGCTTGCTCACCCTGCATTTGAGCTATAGTAGCTTGGAATTCTCTTCTATATTCATCTACAGATTTAGCTAAGGCAGTATTTGCTTCAGTAGCTCCTTTAGATAGAGCCTCTGCAGTTTTACGCATTTCCTCTTCCAAAGCATTTTGACTTCTATGCCTCTCACCTTCTAATTTATCTTCATTAACTCTAACATTATCCTCAGATATGCTTTGTAGAGCCACTAATTGCCTTCTTATCTCAATTGCATGTTGTGCTTGTGCTTCTTGTAATAATTGAGCATTTCTAGTTTGGCCTGCTTTTGCTTCACGAGTCACAATCTGCATCTGAGAATCAAATGCTTGTCTCTGAACGTCAAGATTATGAGCAGCGGTACTTTTAGCCTCCTCTACTTCGCGAGAAATTCTGCTTAATTTTTCTAATAAATCTGATGAAGAAGAAGAACCTCCTCCTAAGCTTACAGGACTCGAAGCATTACCTGCTCCAACACCAATTCTGGGGCTAGGAGCTAATGATGAAGATGTATGTGACTGAGAATTACCAGACCCTCCTGAACCAGGCCTAGCAGTAGTTCTTGCTGTGGACACCAATCCTCCCAGAGCAAAACCTGACGCCGGTGTAGAGGATAAAAAGTTAGCTGAATTTCCTGTAGGAACTACTCCTGATCTACCATTTCCCCCTTCTGTAGATAGCCTGCCTTCCTGATCAATATCCTCAGCACGTGCTGGAGGTTTAGCATGATCAATAACCTTCTGAAGGTCTACCCTTAAATCCTCGCCCCGCTGATCCTCTGGAGAAGCCGGCCATAAACCTTTCCGATCAAAATGAAATTTTGACTTTAATGAAGAATCTGGGCAATGGTCTTTTACCAAGTAAAATAAAATATAGACTTCTCGCCTTTGAACCATAGCTTGTCTATTGCTAGACTTTAACAACACTGTAGCTGGTTCAGACTTTAATTCATCTGCAAGAGTTTTAGAATTATCTTGGCTCTTCACATGTTTCCAGATTACTTCATATACTCTATCTTCAAGATCTGTGACACTCTTTATGTCATCGACAGACTCAAAGCCTGCTACATCAAAATCAGTAATGAATCTTGAACATAATTCTAATATGTCCAAGACTCTATCCATAGATTTTTTTTGCGGTGTATCAATATAAACTGGATGCTTTTCTGAGTCTAACTCCGTTACATATTTAAAATCATAATACTCTGAAGGACGCTCTCCCCTATAATTAGGTAGAGTTTGAAACTTATCAAACTTTGCTAGGCCAATAAAGGCCTTTTTTATGCTTAAAACAAACTCTCCTTTTTCCATAAAAACAAAACCAATTATTAAAAACTACACCCTATGCCCAAGCCCAGATGTTACTACTGACACTGACCTTCCTCTAGCTGCTCCTGCTTGATCTTCTGCTGCTGCTCCAGCTACTGCTTGAGAACGATCTTGAAGCTGTGTAACAAAATCTGTACCTTCCTCTTGGTTAGCAAAATACTGATCACAGTATGATTGATACCCTTCTGTTACAGACTCTGATGTCTGGATAGTTTGGCGTCTTTCTCTTAAAGATGCAATTGTTGATTTGGTCACAACAAGACTATCAAGCTCAGTCTTTTGATCTAATAGACATTTGAGTTTAAACTCTTCTTCCCCTAGACTTTCAGAACTTGAGCCATCGGAACCTGATTCTCTAGAACCTGAGCCATCAGAACTTACGTCTCCAAGACCATCCACAATCATCTGCTGCCTCTCTAATTCTGACGGTAAAATCTCAGCATACCTTTTAATATCACTATTAATAAGATCGGACAACCTTTCTAAAGATAACAACATTTGCACCGCATTAGATGTTCTCTCATCTAAGGCAGGCTTATGATCTGGATGATTTGCCTTACCCAAAGAATCTTTATACTCAAGCATTATATCTTTTATAGCATTAACTTTATCTTCACCCTTGTTGGCTCTAAATACTCTCTGTATAGCTTTTGCAAATACATCAAGCCTCTCACCCCCTGTTAATTCAACCGGTCTATCTTCTGCATATCTTTCAGATACTGAATGTTTGAAGGCATAGATAAATTCTTGCAACATATCTGCTAAAATTTTCTTATCGGTGAAAGGCATATCTTCTATTGAAGCCATATATTGTTCAACTCTAAAATAGTCAAACCTTGTATGATAAAAATCTTCTAACGGAGATGATAACCGCTCTAGTAACCGCTGCTTATTTTGCAATTCTACAAAATAATCCACTTCACCTTGATAAGCGACATAAGCTTGTCTATCTTGATCAAAAGTTCTATAACAATTTAAAATTCTATATCCATCAACCTTATAATAGCCGCGATCAGACTCTTGGGCTTGGGTTTGAAAACCAGTCTTTTGTTCTAGGATTAACCTTTTTATTTCCTTATCATAAGGTGAGCCAAAATACACTTCTAATGCAGATCTATGCTCTGCGCTAGCTAGATCAAGATTCTCTAGTAAATATTTAATTGCCCCGTCAGACTGATCCTCTACAAAACTCTCTTCCGTAATCGATTCGTACAAATTAGCAAATGAACTATCTACTTCCAGAGGATCTTTTACCAAAGCATTTAATAACAATCTTTTGTCAGATAATTCCTTCGCTTCAGTCAAAGCTTTCTTACTTAAATTAAGTGATAATCCTCGAAGCTTAGCCATTACACCAACAAAATCCTTAGTATCTTTATGCTTCATATAAGAATCGACTGTATCTATATCAATTTTTAATACATTAATAAGTAGATTCCCTAAAAGATCAGTTTCTTGCTCCTCTCTTCCGGTTACAAGATCTGTACTTATATCTAGAGCCTCCCAATTTACAGATTGCAAACCATCTAAATCTTCCAATCTTTCAAAGTCTTGCAAACCTAATTGTCCTACTAAACTATTTATTCCTTCTAACAAATCTAGACTAGCTTGATTAGCTCTATCTCCACCCAATTTAGGCAGTGTATAACTCATAGACCCAACAGTTTTATCAAACAAAGACTTTAATTGACGTTTCCATCCCAAATAATCATTTGATACACCATCATCTAAAACGTCTAATGCTGAATCATATAATCGCACATGATACTCAGATGATAAATCTGCACTCTTTATCGCACCATGCCCATCTCTTTGAGCCTTAGTAACTGATCTTTTTAATCTTGCCACCTCTGCAGAATGTTGCTGAGTTTGCGCTTGACTAAGACCATCATATTCTGCTTCCAACTCACCAATTCTTGCTTGAGCTTCACCATCCTTTGAAGCTTCTAAACCAGACAATGCCTCATCTTTTTCTGCTGCAAGACCCTCTGACTGACTCTGCAATTTACGTTCATAATCTTCTTGTAGAGAACGCAAAAATTCCGCATGATCTGCTACTAAGCCATCCTTCTCTGCAACCAAAGCTTGACGCTCTCCTTCCACACGCTCAAGTGTAACTTGATATACTCGTTCCGTCTTCCCTAATTCTTCCGTATGATCAAGATCGGATTGAACTTTGGACTCCTCTGCCCTCTTCTCACTAGCCTGCAATGCATCTTGATACTCTTTTTCTCGACCTTCATAAGCTTCTTCCTGACTCTTAACGACAGCTTGATGATCTAAGTTTATAGCTTCTAATTCTTTCTTATGAGCAAGATCGGATTGAGCTTTAGACTCCTCTGCCTCTAATATTTTCTCAGAACTAGCCGATAACTGAAACTCAAAACTATATTTATTATACCTAGCCGATAACCGAGTAATAAGCGCCTCCATCCTTTGCTCTAATAACTTCTTTTGAGGTGCCTTACGAGCGTCAACTAACTCTCCCACATAATCATTAGTCACCGCAGTAATAAAGCTCTTTACGTAAGCATCTCTATCTTTCTCTTTCTTACCAATTATATATTTTAAATCCTGATCAGACAAGGTGAATCCCGCCCCATCGTTAGCACCAGCGATAGCATTTAACCAATCATCATCATGTAATATATGGCCAAAAAACCTTACTGCACCGCTTAACATATCCGCATTACCTGCAGCTCCCCTTACTTCTTCTTGAGAAGTTGCGAGCAGTTCTGTACAACCGTCTTGCCTTGTTAAATATTTTGAAATTTTATCTCTTATTATATCAGCACTCATCATAACTAACCTCTTAAAAATAGTTGCAAGAATGTATAGACCAGCCTCTTATTATATTCAAGTATATTATGTAATAAAACCACTCTTTTAACTACTCGCGATTTTTTACCCCTAAAACCCTCTCTACACACAACCCTTGGTTGCATTATGTCACTAATAACGACTTGGCAAAAAATACAAAATTATAACACCGTTTTTCCTGATCCTAATGCAGTTTTCTCAGACTTTTCTTTAACTTTCTGAGCAAATCCTGTATCACCATCATCACATAGTTGCGCCTTATACAACTCCTGATACTCTGCTGTAACAGCCTCAGATAACTCTATAGTCCGACGACTCTCCCTCAGCCTTGCTATTGATAATCCGGCTCGACTAATATGATCTAAATCAAGCTCAGATTGACGAATACTCCCCACATCAGCTTCATCTTCACGCATAATCCCAGTTCTAGCTTTATGGAACTCAATATCTTGTGGATCCAAAAACAGATAATCCTTCTGATCACTTGCCTCAGAACTCCCTGACGCGCATGGCTGACTCGCACCCTCATGACCGCATAGAGCGTCACCTTCTTTCAAACCATCACCAGACCCGCTCTCTGGCGGTAGTGTGGATTGACGAGATTCTACCTCTTGCTTAAGCTTAGACACTTTACCTTCCAAATCTACTCCATAAGACTTAATATCCTGAGCTAAACGATGTGATAATCTTTCTAAACTTAACAAAAACTGTACCCTATTAGATATTCTCGGACTTAACCCAATTTGAGCATTAGCCTCAGCAATTTTTTTCTTACGATCTGTTACAAGAGTATCTGTAAAACCTCTATCTTCTTTACGAGTCTTGTACCGACTATAATTAAAAATCGCCTTAGTAGCCACACCCAAATCTAAATCAAAACGCTCCTGCTCACTTAAATCCCCAGGACGATCATCATCATATCTCTCAACCACCGACTTTTTAAAAGCATATATATATTCTTTTAACATATTAGATAATGTTACCTTCTCTGACAAAGGCATCTCGGATATTAAGTCCATATATTGCTCAACCCTAAAATAATCGAACCTTGTATGATAAAAATCTTCTAACTTCCTGGAGGCCGACTCTAGCTCTCCTTGCTGGAGTTTGAACTGCGAGAAAAGATCCAGCTCAGTAGCATTATATGAAGATAACACCTTATACTTCTCACCTTCATAACCATCTGTGCGGGACTCATAACCTGGACTCTTACCCTTATTTGCAAAAACCCCTTTTTGATATCTTTTTAACTCACTAATTGCCTTATCATAGCTCTTACCAAAATATTTCTCTAAGGCTGCTTTATGATCCGAATTGCTAAGATTAAGATTCTTTAATAATAGTAAATGCTTGTTCTCGCTCCTACTACTTACTCCATCTACAGGATCTTCCTCGACCCCATCAGACTCTGAGCCAGAATCTGCACGATCACTTGCAGAAAAATCTTGAGAGACTGGGGGACAAACAACTTCCATTAAGCCAAGAAATCGTTCTAAATCATCTTCCTCAACTCTACCTTCCTTAAAAAAATCAACGAAGTGGTTTAATAATAATCTTTTTTCAGATAACTCTTTTGCCGTAGTTAAAGATTTTTTACTTAAATTAAGTGATAATAACCGAAGCTTCGTCATAGCGGTTACGAATGTCTGCGTATCTGGATGAGCTACATAATCTAAGGCCTCATCTACATCAAGCCGATATATATCTATTAAACTATTTTCCAAAATAATTAACTCTTTGGATATCTTATCCTCTACAGCCTCTGTAGCAAAACCTACTCGACTCCAATCTACACTACCTAAGTCAGCAAAACTATTTAAAATCAAACCAACTTCTAACTTTTTCGCTAGATTTGTCATTGTTAATAATAAATCACTAGCTCCATGATCTCTAGCCATATCAGGTAGGCGATATACCATAGCACCTATAGTTCTCTTATATAACACTTCCACAGGTTTGCGCCAAGCTAAATAATCACCCTGGGGAACCTCATCACCAAAAACTTCTTCAGCAGACTTTGATAACATGGCTATATATTTATTTTCTTTATCAAGATCAGTAACCAACCCCTGTAGATAAGCTTCGCTATATCGCGCATTAGGTCTCTTCTCTTTTGATGCTAGCTGCGCTCTAAGCTTTGCAACTTCTTCTCTCAGCCTTGCATTTTCTTCAGCTTGAGAAGACATTTGTTCTCTCAGATCTGCACTTTCTGCAGCTCGCGCGGATACCGTTAAGGTGCGAAGAGTCTCAACAGATTCATCAAACTGGCCTCCGTCTGGTTCTCCGTTTAACAAACCTCCCCTTCCTTGGCTCCATCCTCTTGTACCCATACCCGCAGCTTCAACAAAGCTACTAGTAGCTCTTGCAGGAGTAAGTGCAAGACTACCAGCTTCAGACGCACCCTCATCGGAAGATCCTTTAGACCCATCCCCCAGATCAACGTCTACTCCTTCTGCACCAGTCACTTGCCTATCTTCTAAGCTAGGTAACAGGCTAGCTCCAACAGACCTCCTATCTCCTGCAGGAGTAAGTGTAAGACTACCGGCCTCAAGCGGCGGCGTACCATCATCGGAAGATCCGACAGATTCACCCCCACGGACAGAACCAGGTGTTAAATTCAGCCTACTAACTACAGCCAGATCATCGCCTCCAGATCCTCTTCTAGATAACGGAGAATTATTCATTGCGCCAGAAAACTCCCCTGGAGCCGCAGATCTGACTGAAGATACAACTGCAGTTTGTCCGGATTCTTCAGTAAGAGACGCAAAGCTAGAAAGTTGAATATCCTCTATTGGAGCCACAGGCGCTATAGATGCAACTTCTCCAGTTGGTGGAGAAACTGCTACAACTGCATCTCCTGACAACCCCTTTTCCGCTACTTGTCTCCGACCTACCTGTAAAGCAGTACTCTCAGAGCGTACTTGATGAGGACGAGGTCTAGCTTGCGCAGCACCTCCTCCTCCATTATCTTCTCCACCAACTGTACTAACAGCTGTAGCAGCTGGATTTTCTGGCTGAGCGATTCCTCGATTCCTTCCGCTCTGAATAGCTCTATTATTATTTATTCGTCTTATCATGATCCTCTCCTAATAAGTGATGAGCCCAGATCTTGCTCTGGACTACAAGCAAGCAACGCCAATATAGCATCTTTGCAAAGGTGATGGTTACAATCTACTGGAGAAGATTTTGTTACAAATGTCTTGAGACATAACACATCATATTTTATTTCTCTCGCTTCTAACATATCCTTACACAACCCATCAAAACAACCACTTAGCATCTTAGCAACCTCAGGCCGAGTATAATTTGTATTTTGATTCTCAAAAAGATATATCTGTGCATAGAGAGTTTTAACAAAGCTCTCTAAAGAAGAAGCTGCTTTCTTTTCGATTAGCATCATCACATACCCCTTTCTGTTTTCTGCGACACATCAATCTCTAGATCTTTATACATAGCATCAATATACATCTGATGATTATCATAGATAGAATCACTTGATGCTTCCTTCCGATCAAAACAACCCTTGATCATATCCTTCATCCCAGGCGGATAACCAGATATGCCAATTTGATCGCAAGCAGAGTTAAGCAAGTCAAGAAAACAAAGGTTTACAATATTACAAATCTGAACTTGGTCATAATCTTCTTGATATTTTTTTTCAAAATTACCAATCTCTTGATAAAGAATCTTCAAAAAATCATCGATACCGCTAATTTTACTACTGCTAATTAATCCTGTCATCAACATACCAAACTCCCTAACCCGATCAGAGATTGCTATAGAACCAGCTGCCTCCATTGTATCATGAATTTCCCTCCACTGATTAACAACTAATATAGCCTCACCACCCTGACACTGAGCTGATCTTTGCAACTTAGCTATAGCAGCACCTCCTAATGTAGCAACAATATTTGGACGATTTAATTTCAAATTAGGCAGTGTACTTTCCGCGCCTCCTGCTGTTATATCAGTACCTTCCTGAATGATGTTATCAAATATAATTTCTGTTACATTTGCAAAATATTTCCTTAAATATGCCACTCCATTCATACTACCCCTCTCTTCTTCAGAAAGAGAAGTATCAATTCCCTTTAAACATTGACCTAATTGCTCTTTGCAAAAAGAAGCAATATTTTCATATCTGCCTTCTGTATCTACAAAGAAAGGCTCTAGAGTCTCTGCATTTATCCATTGATTTAACTCCTCTTCATACTGAGTAAAAAATGCATTTACCAAACCATCATTAGCATCATTAGCATCAGACAACTCTTGATTACGAGCTTCCGCAGAAGCAAGCTGAGTTGACAAATATTGATTATGATCTTCCGCAGAATAAAGTTTAACTAACAAAGAATTCACTTCTTCCGCACTATATGAGCTTCCTCCTGAGAATTCTCGTTGCGCTCCAAAACTTTCACCTCCCCAGACTGCACCTAGACCACCTTGACTCGCAGCCTTAGCCACCGCTCTAGTCGAGCTAACTTTAGGACTTGATCCAAAAAGATTTATAGGCGGAATATCAGAACCCCCTCTTAACTCCGGACTCCCTGCAGGGCTGGCAGCAGTAGAGCCTGCAGAACATTGGCTTTTAGGCGTAAGTAACGCAGATTTAGGCGCCACCCCCTCCCTTAACTGATGAGTCCGAGGAGGACTACTAGGCCACAAGCTCGCCATAGAGCTAATAGGATAATCGCTAGGTCGCCCTCCAATTCTTCCACTTGAAGAAAATGAAGAAGCTCCCTGTTGAGCAGGAGCAGGAGCAAAAGCATTACGAGGTCGTACTACATTTCCTCCACTTAAAGAAGATGAAGAAGCTCTCCGTTTAGAATGAGCAGTATCTTTGCCAGACCCTTCTCTAGCTCCTCTACCTAAAGAAGGTGCAGAAGGTCTACGTTCAGAATGAACAGAACCATTGCTAGGTCGCACTACATTTACTCCACCTGCAAAAAGTGTAGAATCTGTAGAACCAAGTGCTCCTGTATTAGAACCTGCAGACTCAAACCTCCCTATAGAACGAACAGAACCATTGCCAAACCCTGCTCTACTTCCTCCACTTGAAGAAGATGAAGAAGCTACCTGTTTAGCAGGAGCAGGAGCATTACGAGGTTGCACTCCATTGACTCCACTTAAAGAAGATGAAGAAGCTCTCCGTTTAAAATGAGCAGGAACATTGCCAGATCCCGCTCTACTTCCTACATTTGAAGAAAGTGTAAAAGCTGTAGAACCAAGTGCTCCTGTATTAGGACCTTCAGACTCAAACATCCTTGTAGAACGAACAGAACCATTGCCAGACCTCTCTCCATTTCCTTCTCTTGAAGAAGGCATAGAGTCTCTCCGCTCAACAAAAGCAGTATCTTTGCCAAGTTTCACTCTATTTCTTTCACCTGAAGAAGGTGCAGAAGGTGCATAAGATCTCCGTTCAGAAGAAGCAGCACCATTGCCAGACCCTGCTCCAACTCCTCCACCTAAAGAAAGTGGATGAGCTCCCCGTTCAGAAGAAGCAGCACCATTGCCAGCTACTACTACTCTACCGCCTCCACTTGAAGAAGCTAGAAAATCTGCAGCACTTGTCTC
>JABJNB010000066.1 GCA_018659145.1 Rickettsiales bacterium | reverse complement strand
TCGGATTTAAAGTTTTAATTAAATTAGCTTCCAGCAATAATGCTTCTTTTTCTGATTTGGTTTCAATAATTTCAATATCATCAATGCTAAGCACCATTTGCTGCAAACGCCGAGTTAGTTGATCTAATTTTGAATATGATGCTAAACGCTTTTTAATATTACGCGCCTTACCAACATATAAAACATTACCGCCACTATCTAGCATTCGATAAACACCAGGACTTGATGTTGTATGCTCAATGATATTTTGTAAAATCCTTAGGGGCGGGGTCCTCCCGCCCTCATCTAAGAGTATATTTTTATTCATGGGAAACAAGCCCCATCAAATTATATATCGCGTCTTTGTGTAGTTTTAATAGTTCTAACTGTACCAGTCGCCGAGCGCATCACAATTGAATGAGTAACATCAGATCCATGTTGATGCTTAACACCACGCAACATAAAACCATCGGTCACACCAGTTGCTGAGAACATCACATCACCCCGCGCCATTTCATGTGCTTTATATTTTTTATCAAGATCAGTAATTCCCATTCTTTTTGCTCGCTCTCTTTGTACATCATCATGAAAGATTAAACGTCCCAGCATCTGACCACCCGTAGCGCCAAGTGCAGCTGCTGCTAAAACACCTTCTGGGGCACCACCTGTACCAATATAAAGGTCAGCAGATGGATTAGGCATCACAACTGAGATAATACCAGCAATATCACCATCTGATATCAAATGAATTCTACTACCTGCAGCTCTTACATCTGCAATAATCTGGCTATGACGATCACGCTCTAAAATAACTACCGTTAAATCCGATACATCACATTTTTTTGCCTTAGCTAAGTTTGCCAAATTCTCTTTTACAGAGGAATCTAAATCAACAATGCCTTCTGGCAGACCAGGGCCAACAGCTATTTTATCCATATAAACATCTGGTGCATGCAGAAAACAACCTTTCTTAGCAAAGGCAATAACAGCTAATGCATTGGGACTGCCTGTTGCACACAGGTTTGTTCCCTCTAGAGGGTCCAATGCAATATCAATTTCTGGACCATTCCCATTACCAACTTTCTCACCGATATAAAGCATTGGAGCTTTATCACGCTCGCCTTCGCCAATCACGATAGTGCCATCTATATCCATTTGATTTAAAGATTCACGCATCGCATTCACTGCAGCCTGATCCGCATCATCACACTCTCCTCTACCAATCCAAGCACTTGCTTTAATCGCAGCATGCTCTGTAACTCTTACTGCTTCTAAAGCAAAATTTCTATTTAACATTTTAACGCTCTCATTATGGTTTACAAAGGTTTTCATTATAAAAATAAATAAATTATTCCATTTTAAGTTTTTTTAACTTCATATCCTAATTATAAAACTAACTTATAGTCAGCCACTTTATAATAGTTAAAGATATATTGATGTCTATACCAAAATTAATAACACATGCATGCGGATCAATTGACGGAATAAGTTATACTAATGCTAAAGAAGCGTTAGAATATAGCTACCATACCAAAAATTCCAAATATATTGAGATCGATATTAATTTAAGCCGTGATGAGAAATATGTTTTAATTCATGATTGGCATAAAACATTTACTACGCTTTTTGGTTATAAAGCCGATGCTCCACTAACATTAGTTGAATTTAAACAATTAAAAATCCAAGATAAATTTACCACTTTATCCTTAGATGACTTTCTAGCATTCATGCACCAAAATCATGATTTGCACCTAATATCCGATGTAAAAGCAGGTGGTAATGAAGCCTTCTATAACTACATAAAAGTTCATCATAACGAGCTACTTAAACGCATTTATATCCAGTGTTACAATGAATCCGAATATGAGGATATAAAAAACTCAGGATTCAATAATCTAATTTACGGTTTGTATAAAGAAGCAGATATTGATTTTGATAATCTTGATAATTTTATCAAGCAACATAACATCTCTTATGTTTCAATCAATAAGCCACGCATCCATTCCGATTTTATCTTGAGCTTAAAGAAGAATAATGTATCAATCCTGACCCATACCGTAAATGATGAGGATGAATTAAATATGCTAACAGCAAAAGGCATTGATTGCGTCTTCACAGATAAATTATATTTATGATAGAATTCCAACTCATTGATAATGACAAAGATTTAAACGATGCTTGCGAGCAAATATCACAAGCAGATGTTATTGCCCTAGATACAGAATTTGTTAGAGATTATAACTACCTTCCAAGGCTTGGCTTAATACAAATTGCAGCTAGTAATAAAATTTACTTGATAGATCCTATCACCTGTAACTTAGATCCGATCTTTTCAATATTCACAAATGAGAAGATATTAAAAGTCATGCATTCGGCCGGACAAGATTGTGATGTACTTTATAAAAATTTTCAAATTATTCCCAAACCAATTTTTGACACACAAATAGCAGGCAGTATTGTCGGTATTGGCGATAATATTTCATATCAAAAACTAGTAAAAAGATTTAGCCACAAGACTCTTAATAAAGATACCAAGCTTACCAACTGGATCGCTCGTCCATTAGATCCAAACCAGTTAAATTATGCTGCCAATGATGTAAAATATTTATGCTCCATTAAAATAAAGTTAAATGGCATGATTACAGATTCAGATAGATCATCTTTAATGATTGAAGAAACTGAAACATTATATAATTCCGCTCAATATAGTAATATCCATCTTAATGCATGGCAGAAAATATCCACAGTAAATCAAAGGCCATACTTCCTTAATTACCTCAGGCAATATGCAGCAATTAGAGAGAGAATTTGTCAGGAACAAGATAAATTAAAGCGTCATGTTATATCCGACGACCTACTGAGCGAATTAGCGAAATTGCAACCAAGCTGTGAGCATGACATTAAGCAACATCGATTACTGGCTTACAAGCTTAATAAAAAATTATGGCCAGAAATCCTTGCCGTATCAGAGCAAATCAAAGCAGATCAAGAAACTGAAATTCCAAGCAAAAAATCTTATATTCTCAATAATAGCCAAGAAGTAATTTATAATTTTCTTAAACTTTTATTACAAGATGCAGCGGTTAAGAACTCCATATCCCCTCGCATCATTGCGACTACAATAGAATTAAAGAAATTTATTAAAACCGGAGAAGATACCAACTTCATGCATGGCAAGCGTTATGAAATTTTTGGCAAACAAGCACAAGACCTAATGGATGGTAAATTAAGCTTCTCCATAAAAGATGGTGAGCTAAAAATAACAAAGTTAGAAAATAATTAGACAGAGTATCGCAGAAATGTTACACTATCTCCTTAACAGATAAGTATAATAATATGAAAACAAAAATAGGCCAGAATAAAGGTGTTTCTATAGATCAGAAAGTAGATTATGACCTTTCACAATCCGGGAGGCAATCGCATGTGGATGGTGGTGGTATGAAAAGTGCTATCGATGATATCGATCAAGGTACCAGAAATGGGCTAACTGGCGTAACATTAAGCAATGGTAGCCAAGCTCAATCAACACCAGAGCCTACAACCGCAATAAACCAAGAACAGCAACAAGAAAACTCTCAAGAACGATAAAGTTTTTCCCCGCTAAAAAAGGCGGGGCAAAATTATTTACCGTAAACTACAGTACAATATACAGGCTTTCTGAATAATTTTTTAATTTCTGTGTGATCAACAAATAATACTGTTTTAATATCAGCATTTTGTGCAGCATCAATGATTGAGCGCGATCCATCAAATCTAATCCCTTTAAGCTTAGCGCAAGATTTACCCGTTTTAAATTCCTGACTAAAATCTATCTCGTCTAAGGCAAAGTTGTTATTATGGACAACAGGTGAATATTTATATTCCACGCAAGATGTAGCTAGTAATGTTAGTGCCAGTATTAATAATTTTTTGCTCATTTTCATAAAAAGTTAAGTTATGTAAGGGAGTACTGCTAGGATTAGTAAAAATCAAGAATCATTTCTAAAACTATCACGCACAGATTCTCCAACAAAGATTAGAATCGTAAGCAAAAAACCTGTCACAAAAAAACCTGTTAGGCCAATCCAATAAGCAGAAACATTATTCTTACCCTGCGCTAATAATTCTCCTAGCGATGCTGACCCAGCTGGCATTCCAAAACCCAAAAAATCCAATGATGTTAAAGTGATAATAGATCCAGACAGAATAAATGGCAGGAAGGTTAGAGTGGATACTAAAGCATTTGGTAATAAATGCTTAAAAATAATCGAAGACTCACTAATGCCACATGCCCTTGCCGCCTTTATATATTCGAGCTTTCGATTTTTTAAAAACTCAGCTCGAACTGGCCCAACCAATGCCATCCAACTAAAGGCAAATAAAATCATCAATAACCAAAAGAAGTTTGGCGTAATTATTGAAGATAAAATAATAAGGATAAATAAAGTTGGCATATTAGACCAAATCTCAATGAAACGCTGCATAACCAGATCAAACAACCCACCATAAAACCCCTGCATAGCACCAAGTAAAATACCAACTATGCTACTTAATATCGTCAAACTAATGCCAAATAAAAGCGATATCCTCACACCATAAATAAGGCGAGCTAGAACATCCCGACCTAAATCATCCGTACCTAATAAATTTGCATGACTTGGGGCCACTGGAGGTGGTGATCCTAATGCAAAATTAATCGTATTATAGCTATATGCAATAGGCGGCATGATGTAAAAGCCTTTGCTATTTATCAAATTTTTAACATATGGATCTTTATAATCTGGCTCTGTTTCAAAATCACCACCAAATTCAGTTTCGGCATAAGTTGCAATAATTGGAAAATAAAAACTACCATCATAACGGATTAAGACTGGTTTATCATTGGCAATAAATTCTGCAAATAAGGAGATGAGTAAAATCAGACCAAATAAACTAATTGATATGCGTCCTTTTTTTGATTTTAGTAATTTCCCAAAACGTAATTGGGTAAGAGACGCAGTCATATAACTTCTCTAATCCTTCCAATAATCCAACACATTTCCACGCCCAAGACCAAGCGAAGCGCTACCTGTTTGCGACACTTCCACTATCTCAAAAGGCTCTAATAGTTGTACAAAGCGATCAATGTTATCTTGCGTATCTGCAATTTCAAATAACAGATAACTATCTGTTTTCTCAATCAATTTTGCCTTATGAATCTCGGTAATTCTGAAGATTTCAGATTCATTTTCTGATGCTTTTATTTTAACTAACGCCAAACTTCGCTCAACATGAGCACCGCTAGATAAATCAACAACTCGATGTACAGGAATTAAGCGCTCAAGCAATTTGATAATTAAATCAATCACGTCTGGCGAGCCATATGTTGTGATCGTAATTCGCGATAAATTACGTTTTACATCAACCACTGCTACAGATAATGTTTCTATATTATACCCCCGCGCTGAGAACAAATTCACCACACGCGCAAGCGATCCAAATTCATTATCAATTAAGATTCCAACTACATGCTTATCTTGTTTTTGTAAATTATCGGTCATTTTATAACTCAAACTTTATGCTTTTTTTCTCGGCCCAAATCAATCTCATAATGCGCAGCTCCTGCAGGCATCATTGGATAAACATTTTCCTTTCTAGATACCAAGCAATCAAAAACCACCGGACCATCATGATCTAACATCTCCTGAATCTTGCCTTCTAGATCAGCTGCTTTCTCACAACGAATACCCTTAATACCATAACTCTCAGCAAGCATTACGAAATCTGGAATTGAATCCATATAACTTTCTGAATAACGATCACCATGAAATAACTCCTGCCACTGCCGAACCATTCCCATATAACGATTATTCACAATAAAAATCTTAACCCTGGCCCTATGCTGTTTGATAGTAGCTAATTCTTGAATATTCATCTGAATTGATGCTTCACCACTAACACAAATAACCAACCTATCAGGATTTGCAACCTGAGCGCCAAATGCTGCAGGCATACCATAACCCATGGTCCCGAGGCCGCCTGACGTTAACCAATTATTAGGCTTATAGAATTTAACAAATTGCGCCGCCCACATTTGGTGCTGACCAACATCAGTTGATACAATCGGATTCTTAGATTTAGTTAATTCATGTAATGTATGAACTGCAAATTGCGGCTTAATAACATCACCCTTTTGTTCAAAAGAGTATGACTTTTCATCTTGCCATTTAGCAATTAACTTCCACCAATCGCTATATTGCTTTTGTACAAATTTATGTGCTTTAAGCAGCTCATTAAATCTGGCCAAAACTTTACCCGCATCACCAACCAATTCAACATCAATTTTAATGTTCTTATTAATTGATGAGTTATCAATATCTATATGAATTTTCTTGGAGCCAAGTGAGAATCTTTTAACATCACCTGTGACTCTATCATCAAATCTAGCGCCAACACAAATCATTACATCACATTCTGACATTGACATATTTGCTTCATAAGTACCATGCATACCAAGCATTCCTAAAAACTGCTTATCATCATCTGGATAACTGCCTAGCCCCATTAAAGTGCTGGTAATTGGGAATCCTGTATGTTTCACTAATTTAACCAATTCACTGCATGCTTCCTTACCAGAATTGATAACTCCACCACCTGTATAAAAAATCGGCCTTTTAGCATTTTTGATTAATTCAATTGCTTGATCTAGCGCTTCATCCGTAATGGACTCTGTATGAGGTCTATAAGATTTACGTTTAACTGTTATATCACCAACATGCTCACATGGAGTATTTTGTATATCTTTTGGTATATCAATTAAAACTGGTCCAGGCCTACCCGTTGTTGCAACATGAATAGCCTCTGCCACAATAGTTTCAACTTCGCCAACCGCTTTAATTAGATAATTATGCTTAGTACAAGAACGTGTTAAGCCCACCGTATCAGCTTCCTGAAAAGCATCCGTACCAATTAAATGACTTAGAACCTGTCCAGTAATACAAATAACTGGCATTGAATCCATCAGCGCATCTGTAAGGCCGGTAACGGTATTAGTAGCACCAGGACCAGACGTTACCAAAACAGCGCCAATTTTACCTGTAGATCTTGCATAACCTTCAGCCGCATGTACAGCAGCTTGCTCATGCCGAACTAAGATATGACGTAATTTATCTTGTTTAAACAACTCATCATAAATAGGCAAAGCAGCACCACCAGGGTAACCAAAGATGACCTCGACCCCATTATCCACTAATGCTTTGATTAGAACGGTTGCTCCTATTGAGATATTTTTTTCTGACATGATTTTATATATTTAATAATCCCTAAGATAGGGCTAATTACATTCTTTTCAACTATAATTTTGCGTACATCACTATGGTTGCACGGATGCCAGAGAGATTTTCATTTGCCGAAAGATAGCCGAACACATGGGTTCGCCCCTACGATCAAATACAAACCCTTGTGTAAAGAGGGTTAGGCGCACAAGAAAAAATGAATTTAATTTTTTTTCAACAAAGAATCGTAGGGGCGGGGTTTTCCCGCCCAGAAGCATCGAGATCGCTCTACCAAGGGCGGGAGGAGCCCGCCCCTACGCAACTTTGTATATTCTGATTTACTCCACCTGAATGTTCTACATAAATACTTATACAGAACCTCTTACTGTTACGCGGATGGGTGTCCGAGCGGTTTAAGGAACTAGCCCCCAAACTAGTGTGCGCGCAAGCGTAACGTGGGTTTGACCAATTTAGCGGCAAGCTAAATTTGGACATTAGAGCAAAGCGAGAATGCCCCGAAGGGGTGAGAAAAT
>JABJNB010000007.1 GCA_018659145.1 Rickettsiales bacterium | reverse complement strand
AGAAGATGGGTGTTAAGAAGATGGGTGTTAAGAAGATGTTAAAGGTTTTAATCATTTGTGCGGGCGGCATCTCTAGGTTACCCAATGCGCATGCTATATGGGAGCACTTAGTTTCTGTCAGTGAAAAACTAAAAAATCGTGTTTTTATTGATTCTTCTGCTACTCACTCATATCATGTTGGCAGACTGTGTCATAATATAATTGCAAAAACATTCCATAAAATCCAAAGTCTTTATCGAAAAACTCTTTCGCAATTATATTGTGACAGAGTCTGTGGCTCCATGACCGATTATCGAGTTATCACAGTAGCTGAAGAAAATAATATTCCCATACAGCATTTAAGGGCTAGGCAAATTAGTGCAAAAGATTATGAGGAGTTTGATTTATTGTTAGCTATGGACCAGAGCCATATGGATGTATTAAAAAACATGTTCCCAGAGAACGAAGAGAAATTAATGTTATTTTTGCCATGTCACGAGGGTGTTAATGATGATGTTTTAGACCCATATTTTGGTGAGATGGAAGGCTTTTGCCAAATGTTTGATATTATCCATAAAGCATCAAAAAATTTAATTCAGGAACTTGAAAATGATTTATAAGTTATAATATAGCAAAAAGTATAATTCGCACATTTTTGTAATAAATTTTATAAATAAAACCTGCTTATACGGGCAATAAAATAGCTTGATCTTTGCTTAAGGGTAGCAATTTTATCGTAAAGGCAGTGTAAATAGTTGGTGGAAGGCTGGTATGTCTAGAGAAGGAAGTAGTAAAGAGCGACATTTTGGGGTAAGTGGAGAAACGGCTCATGATGATGCATTTTTTTCGGAGGAGGAAAGTGGAGCTAAATCTTCATTACGAAGTTCTGGCGGGGCGCCAGAGCAGCAAGAGATTGATGAAGTTAGTTCGGATGATGAGAGTGTAGGGGTTAACGAAGATGTCGTGCGTGATCATGCCTCCTTAGCTCAAGATAGTGTAGGGGGTGATGAAGATGTCGTATATGCTCCTGGTGCGCCAGATAAAGCTGAAGGTGTGTCTGTAGACGTCCCTTATGATGAGAGCCGAGCTAGGCCTAGATCCGGCTCTCTCTCTCAAGATATGAGCGGAGGTAGTCACGAGAGTCCATCTGCGTATCGAGATGGGCTAGATTCCTTGTCAGATGAGCGTCATTATCCGCCGCCACCAAAATTGAGGCTTGGTATTACTCAAAGACAGCCATCTTCTTTATCAAAATCAAAGCCGCGTATTGCCCTTATAGGAGTGGATGATGATGCGTTAGAACAAAGGAAAAAGTCTGATACATTGGGAAATATGTTCCTTAATCTTTTTTGGGGAGCTTCCTCAAGGCGTACCCCTGCAGGTATGTATGATGGTTTTGTTGGCACTTTATCAGCATTTTTGCGATCACAAGTTGAGGAGCATACAGCGTTATTAGCACCTAGATTGTTACAAGAACCTGCTTTATGGGATTTTGTCAATAAGGTCGGCTTGTCTGATATGGAGGGCGACTCTCTGGAAAAGCCTAAGCATTTAAAAAAATTAAGTGACTTGGTGGGTATTGAAGAGGGGATATTAACTATAATAGCAAATAATCTTTTGCACTCTGAAACATTGCAGTCGACGCCAGCTAGCGATAGTTATGATCAGCGCAACCTTGTCGAACCTTTGGCCTTTTTAAGTTCATATGGGGAGCCTCTTTTAGCCCCCCCACTCGGTGTTACCAGAGAGCGTCATATCAAAGGTGTGCCGCAGAAGCTTCATGGCGTTTACGCGCAGCAAGCTTCAGATAAATCAAGGTCAAGTCGAGGTAGTCATGTGTCTTTATACCCTCATACTGAAGATGGTTATAAAAAAACAAGTGAGATATCCCAGGCTTTCTTGTTGGTTTGTGTGAAGAAGGGAGCGCAGACCACACCCACTCATGTTATATCGTTTGAAGATATTATGCATGATATGAGTTTACTAAGAGAGGTTTTGGCTGATAAGAGCAAAGATAAGCTCGCGGTAGAATATGATCGGCGCATAGAGGGAAAAGGATATCATGATAAGACTGTGCTTAGTATGCATGCGAGAGTTCGACAGGAACTCCAGTGGCAATATGAGGAAAGGCTGCAGGCTGAAACTTTTGATATGTTTGAAGGGCCGACAATGGATAAGCAGCGGTCGACTCCCTACCCTATGTTAACAAAAGAGCATGATCTAGATGGTCGAGAATATATCACATATAGAGCGAATCTAAATATTCGTGAAAAGGTCCACTTAGCTGACTTTGCCCCTGATCCAACTAACCCCTTGTCTGATCCTTCCTATGATGTAGATGTATGCAGATTATGGCGTCATTACACACAAGATGCGCTAGCATTAGATTCTTTGTTTCCTAAAGCAATATTTGGTAATATTAGCCTAAAGCAGAAAGCTGATAATTTAAAATTACTATTAGCGCT
Organism: Rickettsiales bacterium; assembly: GCA_018659145.1. Lineage (GTDB taxonomy): Bacteria > Pseudomonadota > Alphaproteobacteria > Rickettsiales > JABIRX01 > JADHOX01. The sequence continues at coordinate 20,731 of JABJNB010000007.1, read as the reverse complement.
AAGGACTAAGCCTAAAACTCCTATAGGAGTTGAAATATTGCGTGATCTAATATGGGTGTTTCGTACGCTTCATCATGATGGAGTGGTCCGACAATTATATACAGATCAGTATTTTATGGAAGATTATGAGGGCTCGTCAATACGACGCAGTAGAAAGGCTAGTCCAGGGGCATCACACTGGCAGGAGGGCTATGCTGCAATGTTTCGTAATAAAGAGGTAATGCATTACCGGGCTAATTTTGCTGAAAAATTTTATCGTTATTCTGATAAAACAGAGTTGGCAATAGGTCGTATGCAGGCATTTTTTGAGAAGCATTTTACGACGGATGCGCTAGAAGTTCAAGCATGTTTTGAACATCAAATAGCAGCAATACTCGAAAGTGAAGATGAGCAAGTTCGATTCTATAAAACTTATAGCAATGTTATAGAATATTCTGAGGAAATGGCATTGGCATTATTATTCCCACATAAGTTGTATAGAGAGTTTAAATTAGCAAGGGGAACGATATTAATGCGGAAAGCTATAAAGGATTTTTTGACGGATCCGGATCTCAGTATAAATTATCGTTATCTTCTCGAGAGTCAAAGTTCTGCAAAAGTTAACTTGGGCAGGCTGCAAGAAGTAATGTCTAGTTTTGAGAGCTATATTCCACAGCATGTTGATATAATGATGCGTGACCATGCTGATGTGTGTGGATCAGAAGAATATAGGGTATTGAGAGCGAAATTATCTAATGTAACAAGTACTAAGAAGAGGATGGATGAGTTAAGGCGTGAATCCGTTACTACCAGAGATGCAAGATGGTTGATAAGAATGTATTTGAAGGATGCTGATAATAACGCACTGCCATCTTATCATATATTCCAAAAACACTTATTGCGTAGGATTTTGGGCGATGGAATGCTAAGTAGTGAAGTTGCATTAGGTAAGTACGACAATCTGTTGCTATTAAAAGAAATAGAGCTAGCCGTTGAGATATCTACTCGGCGGCAAGAAGCGGAGGGTGGTGCAGGTGTAAGCGTCAGTGATGAGTTGGTTCAGGAGGTGCTGCGATTAAAGGGTATGGAGTATGGTATAGGGGCAATTACTCAAGGTCGAAAAGTCATAGTAGCTGCAAGATTTATGTTTGCTAAGGCGGAGGGTCAGAGGGGCTCTTCATATTTGGGCGAAGAGGGTTTTAAGCCATGTGAGTCAAGATTGAATATTAAAAATATTGTGAGGTTTATGCATCAGTTGCAGCAGTATCAACTGGGTTGCAAAATATTAGGCTCAAAGTTAGCGGAGGAACATCAAGATGATATGAGGATTGTTGCTGAATTATTATTTAGTGAAATTCGAGATTTTCATGAGCATCATGCTTTAAGAGCTGGTAATATCTTAGAAAAAGAGCATCCTCAAGGAGGTTTAGGTTTAACGGTGAGTGAGATAGAAGTGCTCCTAGATATTACATCAACACCTGGATCAGATAAATTTAAGCAATTTATTATATCTAATGACACGAGTAATCTAACGCCATTTTCTTTGCTTGATGCATGTACTAAGATGCCAGAGGGTCTGGTAGATATTAGCGTGTTACAAGATGTTGGCTTTGCAACGATAATTAAGGTCCAAGTCCCTCCTAACGAGACTAAAGAGCGATATGCAGTTTCGGTATTAGACCATCATAAAAAGAAAATTTTATTACAAGAGGATAGGCTTTTGCGGTTAAAAAAATGTACTTATACTTCTTCCGTTAGGGCGGGATTATTAGAGGAATTAACCAAAAGGGGTGAGTTTTTATGTAGGGTTATTGATCGAAGTGAGTCTCGTAAAATGCCTGGAAGCTCTAATGTTAAGTCCATAACATTAGTAGAGATAAAGCTTGAGCAGCAGGAGTTAGATTACAAGATTGCTAGATGGTATCATGCGGAATATATAGATATAAGGCTTGATGGATCAGGAGATGTAGTGATGTCAGGCGACGCTCTATCTAATAAGATTATTAAGATGTTAAGATCTCGGGGTGTGGATGTTAAATTAAGCTATGATGCTAGCTCTTGTAACGCGTACCTAGATTTGGGTACAACACAGTATATGTTGAGCGTAAATAGCGTGGGAGAGTATTCTATACCGCTTGCTCAGTGTCAAGAGGTGATGCAAGAGCATAAGTTTTACATTCATCAAGGAAGAGGTGGTGATAGCGATAGGGTTGTACTTGAAGACAGGCCGTGGTTTGATGAGTATGATAGGGGCCTTATTACGGAAACAGAGGGGGTTGAAGTTACAGATGCAATTAAGGCTTTGATAGCAGATAAAGCTCTATTAAAGACCGAGATAAGAAGGCGTGATGTTGAGGCTATGAAGGCCAGGATTCCAGAGATGTCGGAGGTTGAATTGCGTGACTTGATCGATCATGATTTAGAGCGTATAAAATTCTTATTACGCACCACTAATGATTTAAGATTCAATCATACCGCATCTATTGCAGAGCAGGGGGTTGTATTAGATACTCTTGTTATGGGGAGGGCTAAACAAAATGATATAAGTCATTTGGGTCAAAGTCGATTGCAGAAAATTTGTGATATTATATTAGTTGATACTCTAAATAAGGCGGAGTCACCTAAGGTTAAATTTACGAGAGCTCAAATTGCACAATTGGAAGTATTTCTTAAAGGTAAGTTTGAGCAAAATGATATGGTTGGTAGATTAGATATATTTGATACTAATGAATGGTTGGAATTTAATTGTTTTGCTGGCGATGATTATCGGGCCTCTATTGAAGGATTGAGGCATTTGGGTATTATTGCTAATGAGGGTGGAATATTTTTTCCTCAACATGTTCTGACGCTTAAAGTCCGAGAAGATGTGCTATGTCATGTAGATGGCCCTAGTGTCGAGATTGATCATGCTCAAGGGATTAGAGCTGGTAATCGCATAGAAGATTACGAAAAGGCAGTACAAGATGTATGGGCAGTTCATGGCAGCCCTCAGGCTGCATTGGGTGATAGCAAGCCATCAGACGCTTTTAAGGCAGGTTTACGAGCTTTGAGGCAGCAAAGGCGGGACGAATATTTTGATAAGGTTGAGCGCACAGAGGGTGGTTATAAAATGTCTTATGAGATGGGTAGTCTGCTGCTTCGTAAATTGGGTGAACGAAGCTGTCATTTTGATGAAGGGAGTCAGAGAGTGATATTTTATTACCAGAATGATGATGGCATTATTCAAGAGGGTCATGTTGATATGTTGAATCAACAAGGTTATTGCGCTATATCATCTGAAGATTTTGCGCAACTATCATTACATTATAGTTTGCAATATGATGAACAAAAGCAAGGCCTATACTTTGCGGAGCGCGATCTAAAGACACTTGGTTATGCCCAATCTAAGTTGAAAATTGAATATGATCTTTCGAATTACATTAATGAGATACACCAGCATATAAGCGTTCTACGTGGCTCAGTTCTTGATTTGAATAAGATGCTGTATCGTAGTTTTATACAGTTATATCAAAGCTTTTCTCAATTAGAGGGTCAGCATGTAGGTGTGGATTTTAGTATGCATAAAATGCAGAAAGAGCTCAAGACTCTGGAGCAGCAGCCCAAATTAGGTGTTGAGCTTATACAAGGCAATATTCAAATGTTTATTGAGGGATATTTAGCTTCATCAAGAAGCCCTGTTTCTCAGGATGATTGGGGAGAGCGTATTCGTGGTTGGAAGTTGGCTATCAGAGATAAAATGAGGGACGAGCCTGCTGGTGCTGATGAGGGTGTGCCGGAGCAGCGTCCTGCGTTAGAAATACTGCGATTCTTAGATCTGGTGGGGTCTTGGTGTCAAGATAGAGATTGTCGCGGGCGGAAGATAAAGGAGTGCAAAGCAACGCAAGCGGTTATATGGGAATCGGTAGGCCATCCAGATTTTATACCTAAGGCAGGCCCATTAGTCGGGGGGCTGGATGATAAAATGTCTGGGTTAAGCGAAGCAAAGGGTGGTGGAGGCATTAGCTGGGTTGATCATGTGCTGATTGCTAGCATTAAGGCTGCAGAAGTAAGTGGCGGTAAATAAAAGGCTTGCTGAAGATGAAGTTGTTGGGTAAAACTCTGCCGTATAATAGATAAATAAAAGATATGATAGGATCTCTCAAGGGTATTGTAGCGGAAATATTTGCTGACAATGTTATAATTGATGTTTTAGGGGTTGGTTATGAAGTACATTTGTCGCAGCGTTTAGTAAGTCGTTTGAAAATTGGTGAAGAATCCAGTTTTGTAATCTACACCAACGTTAAAGAGGATCAGTTATCCTTATTTGGCTTTGCTGATCAATTGGATAAAAAAGTGTTTCTTGATTTGCTTAAAGTATCTGGAATCGGTGCTAAAACAGCATTAAATATTTTGGGTATCTTTAATGCTGAGCAAGTTCAAAGAGCTGTTGCTTCAGAGGATGCTAAATTATTCCAAACAATATCAGGTATTGGTAAGAAAGCATCGGAGCGTATAATTATAGATTTAAAAGGTAAGTATAAAGACTTGGATTTATTATCGATAGTTGATAGCGGTTTGGCCTCTGATATAGCGACGAATGATAACTATATTCGTGATGCAATATCGGCCCTTGAGAATTTGGGCTATGCGCGAGGCTCTGTAATTAAGGTGATAGCTAAAATTAAGGATCAAACAGATTCTTTAGAGGGATTAATAACGCTTAGTTTAAAAGAGTTGGCATGCAGCAAGAAATAAGTTTGGTCAATGCAGAAATTAGTGAGGTGGATGCGATATATGGATCGCTTCGCCCAGAGTCATTTGATGGTTTTATAGGGCAAAAGCAATTAAAAGAGAATCTAAAAATTTTCATTACTGCAGCTGGTAAAAGGCGGGAGGTGATGGATCATATTTTATTTTATGGACCTCCGGGTCTTGGTAAAACGACATTGGCCCAGATTATCTCAATTGAAACTAAAGCCACATTAATATCTACTTCGGGCCCACTATTAACTAAGGCTGGCGATATTGCTTCGATTATAACAAGTTTGAAGGAAGGGGATATTCTATTTATTGATGAGATACATCGCATGAATATTTCGGTAGAGGAGATATTATATTCTGCGATGGAGGATTTTAAACTAGATATTTTAATTGGCGAAGGTCCTTCTGCTAGAACGGTAAAAATTGACTTGCCTAAATTTACCTTAATTGGGGCCACAACTCGGATGGGGATGATTTCAGCTCCATTACGGGATCGTTTTGGAATACCCCTTAGGTTAGAATTTTATAAACCTGAGGAATTAGAGCGTGTTTTAGTTATTGCTGCGCAAAAATTAAATATAAAGTTTGATCAAACAGGTAGCGGTGAAATTGCTCGGAGATCACGTGGAACGCCAAGAATAGCTCTCCGGCTTTTAAAGCGGGTTAGGGATTTTGCAGATTGCGCGGATACGGATGTTATTACAAGTAAGATTGCGGATATAGCGTTAAATAATTTAGAGATTGATAAATATGGTTTAGATTCAAATGATCGCCGTTATATAGCTTATATAAAAGATCATTACGATGGTGGCCCAGTTGGCATAGAGACGATTGCAGCTGCGCTTTCTGAGCAGCGTGATACAATTGAAGAAACGATAGAGCCATATTTGATCCAAGAGGGTTTTATAGCCAAAACACCGAAAGGGCGTATATTACTTAAGTTGTAGGGCATAGGGTATGGGCAAAACATTTAGTCATAACGTTAGAATATATTATGAAGATACCGACTTGGCCTCGGTGGTTTATTATGCTAATTATCTAAAATTTGCAGAAAGGGCGCGAACAGAGATGTTAAGAGAGGTGGGTGTAAACCAAAGTGATCTTGGGAAGGGGGAGCAAGTCTTTTTCATGGTTAAAGAGTGTAAAATTAATTACAAAGGGTCTGCTCGTCTGGATGATGAATTATGCGTCGGAACTCAAATAATCGAAGTGAAAGCTGCAAGCTTTTTGCTGAAGCAACAGATCTTTTTAAGAGAGAAATTGATAACAGATATTGATGTTTTAATTGTTAGTGTTAATGATGAGTTTCAGGTCGTGAAGGTTCCATCCAACATTAGAAAAAGATTAGTTTTATGAGAAATATTACTTTTATAGCTATACTGGGTTTGTATATGTTTTTTCAGCAAATTTGTTTTGCCGAAGAAAGGTCTGGGGATGATTTTGTTATCCGAGATATTAAAGTCTCAGAAGTTGGGGTAGATTCTAAAGAGGCCAGGCAAAAGGCTGTTAGTATGGCTCAGGCTCAGGCTTTTGATTCCTTGGTTGCTAAGTTGATAGGTAATCAATTTGATATAAATGTAGACCCAAGTGAAATAGAGTCATTGATCGAATCAATTGAAATTAAAGATGAAGTTATCACTAATCAAAATTATGCTGCAATTTTTACTATTTATTTCAATCAAAATTACACAACTTATTATTTAGATAATAAGATCTTGGATGCTAAGGACCATGAGCCATCTGTTTTGGTTATTCCTGTCATGAATGAAAACGGGTACTTCAAATTATGGCAATATGGCAATATTTGGAAAGTTGCCTTGAGCAAAGTCCATCCCAAAACTGTAATTGATATTAAGATGCCATCTGGTGACATAGATGATTTAGAAAATTTTGTAGTTGAGAATTTTGCTCATTATAGTGAAGATGGTATTGAGCAATTAAAGAAAAATTATGGTGTTGATAAAATTATCGTAGCAACAGTGTTCTATGAATATAATAGTGATAATTCTAATATTAATCTATCACTTCATCTTGGTGAATTGGGCTCTGCTCAGAATAGAACGTTACTTGCTAGTAAGTCTCTGACCCCGGATGATAATGTCGGTGATCAGCTTAAGGAATATGCAAATCTTTTATATACCAAGCTTGACGAAGCTTGGGTTAATTTCTCTACTTTATCAATTGCAAAGCGACGAAATACTCAGCTAGTTGTTTTTCAAATTAATAAAGCTCAAGATTTGCAAAGAATTTATGGCGAGCTTGATAATTTGGATTTTATTGCCTCTTGGGATTTAGCTTCCCTGTCGACAAGATATGTTGGATTTAGGTTCTCGTTTGATCAGTCGCCTCTCGAGTTGGTTGATAACCTTAAAAGCTTGGGTTATGGGATTTCTCGTGATGGTAAGAATTTGTTTATAATAGGGAGTAGATAGATGGTTTTTAGCATGAGATTCTACATTATTTTATGTGTGATCTGCAGTAGTTATTTTTTATATAGTATCTCCTCTATATTGGCGCCATTTATGGCTGGTATTATAATTGCTTATTTGCTCAATCCTTTGACAAGTTTCTTTGAGAGATATACTTCCCGAGGGATCGCATCCATTGGCTCTTTGTGTATATTGATTGTTGTATTGACAGTTGTGATTCTAATTATAGGGCCATATCTTTATCACGAATTAACATCTTTAATAATCGCCACACCTGAATATCTGCACAGTATACGTCAATTTTTAGACCCTTATATAGATGATATTTATAATAAGTTTGGCATTGATAAGCGTCAAAATAGTGATGGAATGATGCAGAAAATTTCGCAATATATTATTCAACTATCATCAAGCTTACTAGGTAATATATGGAGTTCTAGTATTGCCCTGATTAATGTTGTGGCTCTGGCAATAATTACGCCGATTGTATCATTTTATTTGCTCAGAGATTGGCAAAATATCACTAAAGGATTCTTTGATTTAATCCCGCGGGATAATATTAAAGTGGTAAAAGGATTGTGCCTAAAAATAGATAGGGTGCTATCTGGTTATATCAGGGGTCAGTTGAATGTCTGCTTGTTGTTGGGCCTTTTTTATGCAATAGGTCTTGGGGTGGTAGGTTTGAATTACGGTATCTTGCTCGGCTTTGCTTCCGGAGCTTTAACAATAATTCCGTATTTTGGCATAGTGATAGGCATGGTCATTGGGATTGTAATAGCATTGATGCAATATAGCGATTATACACAAGTTATTTTGGTAATGTCAGTATTTCTGATCGGTCAATTCATCGAGGGTAATTTTATTACACCAAAATTAGTTGGTAATAAGGTTGGCTTGCATCCAGCAATTATAATTTTTGCATTATTATCTGGAGCAAGCTTATTTGGATTTATCGGCATATTATTTGCTATACCATTTGCGGCGAGTTTGTGGATTTTAATGAGTCATTTTCTCTTGCTGTACAAAAAAAGTAGTAGCTATAAATAAAGATTGCTTATAAATTGCTCAAAACATGTCTTATTATGATTCGATTATTCTTATTTTTATTTATATTTTCGTGTTCGTCGGTGGATAGGGTGCCAGATTTTGATCTGGCCTTATTATCTGGTTACGATCTAGAGCCCTTGGCACCAGAAGAAAAGTTGAATATAGGGGATTTATATGAGTTTAGTGATTTTAAAAATATGATCATAGCAATGGAATTTAGTAGCATAGATGCAGATGAGCTTGACCAGTATGAAGTTGATGTTAGTAACTTCTTTGAGCGTGTGAGCAATAGTAGTAGTAAAGAGTTTTACTTAAATAACTCTCAAATCAAGATTAACATAGCTATAGTCAATAGCTTTGAAATTTTAGAGGCAGGTTTATTCTGTCGAGAATATACTCAGGTGATTGATTTTGATATAGCTAATGTGTCTATGACAGGTGTGGCTTGCAGAGGAGATCGAGAATGGAATGTATTAAAAAAAATTAATTAGTAATTATTATGGCTAAAGAAGAAGGTTTTCCGCAAGGAAATTTAATGTCAGGCAAAAGAGGTCTGATTATGGGTGTTGCAAATAACAAATCAATTGCTTGGGCCATTGCCTCAGCTGTATCTGCTCAGGGAGCGGAGTTAGCTTTTTCTTATCAAGGTGAGATCTTGGAAAAAAGAGTAAGACCTCTTGCTGAATCTGTTGGTTCGAAATTAGTTATACCATGCGATGTAACAAATGATGAATCCATGGATAATTTATTTGAGATATTAGAGAAGGAATGGGGAACTATAGATTTTGTGGTACATGCAATAGCGTTCTCAGATAAAGAGGAGTTAAAAGGTAGATACATAAATACAAGTTTGGGTAATTTTACACGCACAATGCAAATCTCTTGTTATTCATTTACTGCAATTGCGCAAAGGGCAGCTAAAATGATGCCTAATGGTGGTAGCTTGCTAACTCTTTCATATTATGGGGCCGAAAAGGTAATGCCACATTATAATGTTATGGGAGTAGCTAAGGCCGGACTGGAAGCGAGCGTTAGGTATTTAGCCTGTGATTTAGGACGTGATAACATTAGAGTAAATGCTATTTCAGCTGGACCAATGAGAACATTAGCGGCGGCTGGAATAGGTGATTTTAGATATATGTTGAAATGGAATGAGTATAATTCTCCATTAAAGCGTAATGTAACATCTGATGATGTTGGTAAATCCGGGTTTTATATGCTAAGTGATTTAAGTTCTGGTGTGACAGGTGAAATACTATATGTTGATTCTGGTTTTCATGTTGTCGGAATGAAGGCAATAGATGCTCCAGACATCTCAATTGTTAAAGATGAGACGCCTAGTTAGTTAAGTAGGGTGTTTTGTAATGTTAAAACTGGGGAAACAATTTAAGCTCGTTATATATAATATTTATAGGGCGCTATTTAAATCTGATTTTTATCAAGAGGTAGTAAGCTATAAAATATCAAGCGTCCTGATCTCGTTTTTTATGGTTTTGTTATTGGCGTATAGTTTGCCACTACTGAATGTCCTCTCTAAATTTGCCTCAATTGACTTAGTGAATCCAGAGAATAGAATATCTAAAGAAATAGAGGGTTTTATTCAGCAAGTTCCAGATTTTTCAATAGAGGCGGGTAAGATTACCATTGCTAATGAGGAAGTAATTCAAATATATGATTATCAAAAGGAGAATATTCTTGTGGAGTTTAGCCAAACTGCAGTTAGCCAGAAAGAAGGGGCTGTTTTTTTTGGAGAAGAGGGAGTTTTTATTCAGGAATATGCGATTAAAGATTATTTGCTAAATTTGTTTGATTTACCACATAATACAGTAATGTCTCAGAATCAAAAATTTCAATATGATTATTTAGCATATAGTGAGTTTGATGATATAGAGGTGTCATCGAGTATTATACGTAGCGCAATTATAAATATGGTGCAAACATATGGTATAAAATCCTATGTTTTGATGTTCCTTTATTTTGTTACAGCAAATTTTCTTTTGCTCATTGCGCAGATTATAGTTTTTAGCTTTTTTGCTATTACCATAGTTGGTAAGAATAAATTAAAATATAGAGATATTTTTATACTGACTGCGAGTGCTTTTATCCCGCATCTGATTTTAGAGACAATTAATATTCTCACTTATAAACAATCTTACCTACTTAATAGCTCTCCATATAGCTTTATAATTTTTGTAGTAGTTAATGGTTATTTTGTACGTTTTGCAGTTTTGTCATTTTTGGGTAAAAACAAATGAGAGCATTAATAGATTTATGTCCATTATTAGGGTTTTTGATAGCTTATAAATTAAAAGGTATATTGGCGGCGACGGTGGTTTTGGTCATTTTATCTCTTTTGTCTATTATCATTATCTATTATTTGGAGAAAAAGATAGCGAAGGTACCATTATTTTCGGCTATCATTGTGGCATTCTTTGGAGGCCTGACTATTTTTTTTAAAGATCCAATTTTTATTAAGTTAAAGCCAACCATTATTAATATTGGCTTTGCGATTGCTCTGATCGTCGGTAATATTCGAGGTAAGCCTTTGCTTAAGTTATTCTTAAATAAATCGTTATCTATGCCGGATATCGCTTGGGCTACTCTCTCAAGGAGGTATGCGATATTATTTATGATATTAGCGATTTTAAACGAAATTATTTGGCGTAATTTTACTGAAGATATATGGGTTAATTTTAAAGTCTTTGGTATATTAGGAGTATCGACAGTTTTTATTTTTATGCAAATGCCTTTTATTACAAAACATCAAGCGTTAGCAGAAATCAAATAAAATATAATTATGGATATTGTAGAGAAGTTAGAGCAGATAGAAAAAAATTATCAAAGAATATCTAAGAAGTTAGAAGACCCTGCATCATTATCGCGGGAAGAGTTTGTTGAAACATCGAAAGAATATTCAGAATTAGAACCAATTGTAGCAGAATTTAAACTTTACCAAGCATTATTTTCTGAGAGAGAGGAGTTGCAAGAAATTATTGCTGATAAAGATGGTGATACTGAGATGATTAGTATGGCATCAGACGAAGTTCCGGAATTGGCAAAAAAGATTACCGAAATGGAGGCAAGTATTATAAGGCATTTAATTCCTCAAGATAAAGATGATACAAAAAATGCAATTCTGGAAATTAGGGCCGGCACAGGTGGTGGAGAAGCAGCATTATTTGCTTCTGATTTGTTAAAAATGTATCAAAAATATGCTGAGATCAATAGGTGGAAATTTGAGATTATGGACATTTCTGGTACAGAAATTGGCGGATGTAGAGAGGCAACTATTGCTATATCAGGCAAGAATGTATTTAGTCGCTTAAAGTTTGAATCTGGAGTCCACAGAGTTCAAAGAGTCCCTGAAACGGAGTCTAGTGGTAGAATCCATACTTCGGCTGCAACGGTTGCAGTATTACCGGAAGCTGAGGACATAGACATTAATATAGAAGAGAAGGATTTAAGGATAGATATCTTTAGAGCAAGTGGACCTGGTGGACAATCAGTTAATACTACTGATTCAGCGGTAAGAATAGTGCATCTGCCGACTGGTATTACAGTTTCTCAGCAAGATCAAAAATCTCAGCATAAAAATAAAGAAAAGGGCATGAGAATTTTAAAAGCCAGAGTATATGAGCATGAAAAACAGCTTGAGGAGTCTTCTCGGTCGGAAGAGCGCAGGAGCCAAATCGGATCGGGTGATAGATCAGAGCGAATTAGGACTTATAACTTCCCTCAAAGTAGAATTTCTGATCATAGAATTAATTTAACTTTATATAAGGTTGAGGAGATTCTGGTTAATGGAGAGTTAGATTATTTAGTTAATCCCTTGCTTGCAGAGGATGCGGCAAATAAACTTGCAAATATAGAATAACACCGTATTTAGGGGCGTAGAAAGGGGTTTTCGTTACAAGATAATATTTCAATATTAGATTCTATTGGCATTAATTAAATTGAGACAAGCCCTAGATCAAGTAAAAAAATTAATGATTGATGTGGGTTGACACATCCCTGGTAACACAAGGATTTGCCCCTGCCTTCTGAAGCATTATAATGCATACATAAGGGCGAGGACCTCCTGGCCTTGCAGACCGAATCTGATGTCATCTGGGTAAAGAAAACCTCGCCCCTACATTTGATTAATTCGATTATTTAACTTCTGCTCGACGCAGGATGTCTAGCATAATAGTGTCATCATTATGCATAGCTAGATCAAAAGGTGTAATTTCTTCTGCGGCTCCGAAGTTAGGGTTAGCTCCCCAGAGTAATAGCTCAATAGCAAAATCGTATTTTTGTAATTCAACAGCATAATATAAAGGGGATTTGTTATTTAGGTCCATGCTATTTGGTGTGTATCCTAAGGAGAGCATTTGTCTTATAGTGTCGGGATTATTATTGTTATTAATTGCATATGTCAAAGGCGATAGATTATCGACAAATATATCATAATTTACACCGATTTTTCTGGTAATTGCTTTTACACCCTCGGTATCTTCGGTTAAAACAGTTGCAAAAAGTAATTGATAATATTCTTCAATATAAGTGGGCGCTGTTAAATGTTTGTTACCATTATAATTAGCACTATTAAAGAATTCTGCTCCGTTAATTAAGAATGGGTTCTCAATGGGCTTTGCTCGAGGTATGATTTTTATATCTTGGTCAGCATCCATATCAGGCGTTGTATGCATAACATCTATATCGGATGCTTTGGTATTTTGCATAATATTGGCCACAGTATTCTTGTCGATAGCTAGCTTATTTGCTGGGATAGCTTCTTTTGTCAGAACCTTATTGGTAGTATTGATTTTGAGATTGCTAGAATCTTTTTTTACGTTTTTAGAAGATGTAATTTTGGTAATAGGTAGTTCCTTCTCAGTATTTTTCTGGTCTACAATGAGATCATCATTTTCTGTATTGCCTTCTTCCTCTTCGGCGACATTGCTATCTGAGTCGTTGATAGTGTTTCTAATATCTTCTAGTTTATCTTCTGCGGTTCCAGTATTTTTCTGGTCTGCAATAAGATCATCATTTTCTGTATTGCCTTCTTCCTCTTCGGCGACATTACTATCTGAGTCGTTGATAGTGTTTCTAATATTTTCTAGTTTATCCTCTGCGGTCTCAGTATTTTTCTGGTCTGCAATAAGATCATCATTTTCTGTATTGCCTTCTTCCTCTTCGGCGACATTGCTATCTGAGTCGTTGATAGTGTTTCTAATATCTTCTAACTGATCTTTTCCTGGACCTGCATTTTGTTCATGAGTGATAATAGTATTTTCTTGAGCTGCAATATCGGCATCGAACTCTTCTTCCGGATTTTTGATGTGGAAGGTTTCTTCTGTCAAATCTGCGCTAATATTATCAAATATATCGCCTCCAATAGGTGCAAACTCTTCGTCAGGATTGAGTATGGCGGCAGCAGTATGTATTGGCTTTATCTGAATTTCGTCATCATTTTCTAAAATAATCACATCAGCTTGATCAGGGTCTGATTCTATGTCATCATCAGCAGATAAATGGAGTATGTGGTCAAGCAACCCACTTGTTTCATGAGAGGATTTGTTTTGTTCTTTGGAGGTGTTTTTTGCGGTGCTGCTAGCGGCGCCAAGTATAATGGCGCAAGATAAAAGTAATATGAAGAAGTTTGACAGCAAAATCATAACAAAATATTAGAAATATTCCACAAAGCCTAACATGGTTTTGCTTACTGTAAATGTAATAGTAGCTGTCTGGAGAATAATAAAGTTAAAATTAATTTAGGCAGGTAAATAAAGGTAAAAATATTGCCTAATTTTAGATGTATTAAATTTTGAGTTATAGCTAAAATAAAATAAATAACAAAGTTAATGGCTATGCCAATTAGAATCATCTTTAATGCATCACCTTCGCGCGGCTTTATACTACCTAGGCGCATAGCTAGCATGAATATTGCTAAGAATAATAACGGATTAGTTAGATAGTTATGCAATTCTATTCGATAAAATAGAGTGTTAATACCATTGGCCTTAGAAGTTTTGATTTGATCAAAAAGTTTAAAAAAGCTGAATTTCTGCTTGTTGTGATTCATAATGTATGAAAGGAGAAATTCTTGCGAGAAGCTGAGGGGGAGTGACATTTGGTCCAGTTTATTCGGCAGCTTATTTGCCTCATGAGCGGTAACGTTATATATGGTTAGTTGGCCCTGAGCAATTTTGGCCGCTTTGGCTGTAATTAATGTATTGTCTTCGAAACCGCTGCAATTAAAGCAAACAATACTAACATTTTGGAGTAATTTTCTTCCAACATCAAAGCCTTTAAAGTTTATGAGAAAGTAATTGTGCTGGCTTTGTTCTTTAAGCCAAAGTCCCGTGGCTCCAAAGCTATTTGTAGTCTGAAGTTGTTTACTTGATGTGTAATCACTGATCTGACTAAAGAGTATAGATGGTAGCAGGCTCAGGCCCAGTATAATAATTAGGAAGGGTTTTGCTATACGCAAATTTGAGACACCACTAATTTTCATTACTTGCAGCTCTGAGGTTTTAGCAAATTGCAGAAATGTGAATAAGCAGCCTAGAAAGGTAATAAAAAATAGAATTTGGGCAATGATTTCAAAAGCATGTAGGGTAGAGAAAAGTAGCAAATTATAAAATTTAAAACTATCTGACAACTTACGGCTATTTTCCAATAAATCTATTAGAAAAATTAATATAAAAAATGCGCTAGTAATGAATAGGATTTTGCTAATTAACGTTCTGGCAATATATATATCAAGTTTAGAAAACAAGGGAAACAATCTTAATTTTATATTATATTTTTATTAAACTGGAGCAATATATAATTGCGCCTCATACAAGATCTTATATTGATATTTTCTGAACTATAAATAGATAATGCTAAATTTCTTTGAAAAAGTATAAATTAAAGGGCCTGTCTTGAATCAGAATCACAAATTTTGTCCTTCTTAAAACATGCATTATATTAGTATAATTTATTATGAATAGCTTAGGCTAGCCATTCATTTTTTATATAAAATTTCTACTCATAAAATATTCAATTAAATTCCCATTTATAGATGGGAATTGGTATTAACTATTCCCTAGAGGGCTTTGTATGAGGATGCTTTTTAAGAATTGAGAGAATGTAATTCTGAGTATCGCAGACTTTTAGTATATTTTATATTGAATATAATGAAAAAATAATGTTAAAGAAGAGCAAATAAAAATATTGGTAATATGTCAAATACAGGTTTTATAACTCAGGTAATTTCCGCAGTAGTGGATGTTGAGTTTCCAGAAGGTAAGCTTCCAGCGATATTAAACGCTATTGAAACAGAAAATAACGGGAAAAAATTAGTATTAGAGGTGGCTCAACATCTCGGCGAGAGAACTGTGCGGGCCATTGCGATGGATTCTACAGAGGGTTTGCAGAGAGGTGTTAAAGTCTTAGATACAGGTGCCCCTATCACTGTGCCTGTAGGGAATGAAACCTTAGGCCGAATTATTAATGTTATTGGCGAGCCTATTGATGGAAAGGGCGACCTTAATGCCAAAGAATTTCTTCCAATACATAGGGAGGCGCCAGACTTTGCTAGTCAGTCAACAGAATCAGAAGTTCTTATAACGGGAATAAAAGTAATCGATCTATTGGCCCCTTACGTTAGAGGTGGTAAAATTGGTTTGTTTGGTGGTGCTGGAGTTGGTAAAACAGTTCTTATAATGGAATTAATTAACAATATTGCAAAATCACATGGTGGATATTCTGTATTTGCTGGAGTTGGTGAGCGTACTAGGGAGGGAAATGATTTGTATCATGAAATGATCGATTCAGGTGTAATTGATTTGGATGATTTTTCTAAATCAAAAGCAGCTCTTGTATATGGTCAAATGAATGAACCTCCAGGAGCAAGAGCTCGTGTTGCATTAACAGGGTTAACACTTGCTGAAAAATTTAGAGATCAAGGTGGGGAGGATGTATTATTCTTCGTTGATAACATTTTTAGATTTACTCAAGCCGGTTCAGAGGTGTCAGCGCTTCTTGGACGAATTCCATCAGCGGTTGGTTATCAGCCAACACTTGCAACTGATATGGGTGCTCTGCAGGAACGTATTACCTCAACAAATAATGGATCAATCACATCTGTGCAGGCTATTTATGTACCGGCGGATGATTTGACAGATCCTGCTCCTGCGGCGTCTTTTGCGCATCTAGATGCAACAACTGTACTCTCAAGGCAAATTGCTGAGCTTGGAATTTATCCAGCTGTGGATCCTCTTGATTCAACATCAACAATCTTAGATCCTAAAATTGTAGGAGATGAGCATTATGAAGTTGCAAGACGTGTGCAAAAGATTTTGCAAACTTATAAGTCATTACAAGATATTATCGCTATTTTAGGTATGGATGAATTATCTGATGATGATAAAAAGACTGTATATCGTGCTCGGAAAATTCAAAAATTCTTATCCCAACCTTTTCATGTGGCTGAAATCTTTACCGGATTTCCAGGTAAGCTTGTATCACTTGAAGATACGATTAATGGTTTTAGAGATATTTGTGATGGTAAATATGATGACTTGCCAGAATCTGCATTTTACATGGTTGGATCTATGGATGAGGCGATTGCTAAAGCTAAGAAATTATCAGAAGAGGCAGCTTAATGTCTGGCTTGGTTGTTTCTATAATTACACCGAAAGCTCTTCACAGTAAAACGACTGCAGATATGGTGGTCGTTGCTGCAGCAAGTGGCGAGATGGGCATTATGAGCGGTCATATAGCTGTATCTGCTATTTTAAACGCAGGGGAAGTGAAGCTCTATGAGGGTGAGAATTTAATCAAATCTGTCAAAATAGAGTCAGGGTTTATTGAGCTTCTGGATAATAATTGTACAATCTTAACGGAAGCCGTTATAGATTAATCTCTGCTCGCAAGCTCTGTTATACCAAGTTTTATACTTCAAAACTCCTGCGTTTAAATGCGCATCTAAACATGAGCTTGGGTATTATTCGCACCTTATCAATTAATTAATAAGGTTTTGCAATGATAGAAAATATAGATACTTTGGCAATTTATGACAGCCTAATTCAGGCTGGTTTGGATGATAAAGTTGCCCGAGAATTAGTACGCCAGTTCAAGATGATGGCCGATAGACAACGTATCGTGATAACACCCACAAACTTCTCTCATAAAATTCAATAATCGCAGGGGTTGGATATCCAGCAAACCTCGATATTGATTCATAAAGAGATGTAGGGGATGGGTCCTCCTGCCCACCCGCATGTCAGCCCGGATTTACATTTGTTGAAAGAAGGGGTGCTGCCCGTAATATTTCGTGTGCATCCGGGCGGGAGGAGCGCACCCCTACGATTATTAACCGACAATTTTATATTCAATATCTAATGTAATTTCAGTTTGATCTGAGGCCAAGATATTAATTTCTTTAATATTATTCACAGCTTTAAGATCCAAGATAAAGTCATTAGACCAATTAGCACTTCTGGTAAGACAAAGATCCAGTTTTATAATTTCCTGCTTAATGGAATAATTATTATCAGATTTAGCTTTGCGGATTTGATCAATAATATTTAGAGCAGTATTACCATGCTCAATAGCATTATCATCAATAAGCATGGTGTTAACATCTGGCCAAGACCCAGATTGATGAATTGAGGTTAATTTCTTTTTATCGCTATGGAAGATTATTTGATATAATTCCTCGGTGATATGTGGAATGAAAGGTGCGAATAACTTTAGGATATTTTCTAAGCAATAAGACAAAGTCAATAGGCTACTTGTTTGACCGGAGGTAATTTCTTCATCTGTAATATCGTTTGAAAATTCGGCTAAATTTTCTTTATTTCCGTAACTACGAGTTTTAACTATTTCTAAGTAATTATCACAAAAATCATTCCAGAAAAAATTCTCAATAACATCACGAGCTTTGGCGTATTCGTAGCGGTTAAACTCTATTTCTGATTTTTCGATAGTTTGTTTTAAGCGAGATAAAATCCATAAATCACTAGTACAGAATATAGCGCCTTGAGTAACATCGCCCGCTATATCAGTTCTTGTATAAGTTAATTGTCCTAAATTAATTGAGGCAAATTTGGCGGCATTCCAAAGCTTATTAATAAGCTTCTTACCAACAGATACCACATCTTCAGAATAAGCAGTATCACTACCTAAATGTGAAGTCGATGCCCAGAACCGAACTAAGTCCGAACTTTTTTCTTGAATTAAGCCGACCGGAGTTATGACATTACCTTTAGATTTTGACATTTTGGTTTTATCATGAGCGAGGCACCAACCAGATATCATAATATTATGCCATGGCAATTTGTTCTCATGATGATGGGCTTTAACTAATGTATAAAATGCCCAACTACGAATAATCTCATGCGCTTGCGGACGAAGATCTGCCGGAAATAATTTATTATGGCGTTCTATATCATCATGATATTCTGCATTAATACCACGAGATGATATTTGTGGAGTGATTGAGCTTGTTGCCCAAGTATCCATAATATCTTTTTCAGCTAGTACTAAATATTCCGTCCCATCTTTCTCAGCAATAAAGCTCCCATCTTCTTGTTTGCTTATTTCCTTATAGCCTTTTGGTAAATTATAAAGTGGATCAATAGGTAGCTGATCTTTGTCTGCAACGATGATCTGGGGCTTGCTACTACTCCCTTCTTTAATCTCGGACACATACCAAACCGGAAATGGTACACCAAAAAATCTTTGCCTAGAAATACACCATTCCCAAGATAATTTCTCAATCCATTGGTCCATACGAATTTTCATATGTTTTGGATACCAATTAATCTCATTAGCTTTCTTAAGTAGGGCCTCTTTCTCGGTAGTGACTTTGATAAACCATTGCGGGGTCACTAAAATTTCAATCGGTTTGCCAGAGCGTTCTGCGCATTTCACTACTTGCTTAACTGGAGTTTGCTTGACCAAGAGCCCAGCTTCTTTAGCAGCATCGATCATTAAGCCTTTAGCTTTGGTAACATGTTGGCTTTTAATAATTTCAAATTGAACTTGGTATTTAGCAAAGTCACAATATTCACTGAGGTCTTCTACTAAGCCTTGGTCATAATCATCCGACTCTTCATTGGCAAAATCTTTGATAAGGCCTTTTTTATTTAAGATAGATCTGATCTGTAAATTATGTTTTTTCTGCCACTCAATATCCGTTACATCACCAAAGGTACAGCACATAACAAGGCCAGTACCTTTTTCCATCTCAACTAAGCTATCTGCGATAATTGGCACTTTAACATTAAAAAGTGCTGTGATTGCATTTTTGCCAATTAGATCCTTATAACGCTCATCCTCTGGGTGACATAGCAGAGCTACGCAAGCTGCTATTAATTCTGGCCTGGTAGTTGCAATAATTAAATCCTGCACACCATCTTCAGATTTAAAGATGATGTCATTCATAAAACCATCTTGTTCTTTATCCTCTAAATCAGCTTGAGCTAAGGCTGTGTTGTCATAACAATCAAAATAACAGGGAGTGGTTTTGCGTTCTAACTGACGGCCTTTTCCACTATTCTCATCATATAATTCTAGGAATGATAATTGTGACATTAAGCGAGTTTTATCTGAGATGGTTTGATATTCCTCATTCCAATCTACAGATAATGCAATTGATTTAAATAGTTCCCGGAACTCCTCTTCTGCAGGCGCGACTACTTCTTTACAAATCGCGACAAATTCATCTCTTGGCATGTTCGAGCCTTTGATCTTCTTAACTTTCTCAACTAAGCGTTCAGTCGGTAGGCCATTATCATCAAATCCCATAGGGTAGAAAACAGTTTTGCCTTTCATTCTTTGGTATCTGGCGATAAAATCAGCCTGCGTATAACTAAATACATGCCCCATATGCAACATTCCAGAAACTGTAGGAGGAGGGGTGTCTATTACATAAGTTTCAGCTCGTGATTTGCTAGAATCATACTGATGAATTTTGTTATCATTCCAGTAATTCTGCCACTTTGTTTCAGCATCTTTATGATTATATTTTTTAGGAAATTCCATATATGAGTAAGGCTTTTGTAAGTTATCGCTAGAGGCTGATGATATAGGCTAATTGTGATGCTTCAAGCAAAAAAACATGCCATGTTATGGATATTTATTACTCAATATTGATATCGACAAGAGAGAATAATCATATTTGAATCTGAAATAGTATAAACAAGTCTATGCTCTTTGCTGATCCTGCGTGACCAATAGCCTGACAATTGGTGTTTTAGTGGCTCTGGTTTTCCAATACCACTATAAGGCTGTTTTTCTATATCCTCTAGCAATAGATATAGTTTTTTAGTAACTTTTTTATTTTTTTGAACCCAATATAGAAACTCGTGATAGGCGTTACCCTTAAAGATTATTTTCATCTTTTAGGCCAGATATTGAATTAAAGGTTGTTTCTAAATCGCTAGTCATATTCTCATCCAAAGAATTAAACTCATCTTCAGAGACTATAACAGCATTTGTACCATTCTTGCGTGTAATAATCACAGGCTCGGAATCAAGGCATGCTTTATCCAAGTATAATT
>JABJNB010000065.1 GCA_018659145.1 Rickettsiales bacterium | reverse complement strand
TTCGGAGGTGTAACCAATAAAGTTGGGTACGAATCCATAATTATCCTGATATTGATTCACAATTTCACTTGAGGATGATGGTGCATTATCTTTGGTGTATTTTACAAAATTGTCCATTTTACCTACTTAAAATATTAACTTTAGTTAAATCCTATATAAGAAAGAATGAATATGTCTAATATAAAGGTCCTGTCTCGCATCAAAATAACCCTACCTAAGAGTTATCTTCTCACAATTTTATATACTTCTCGGAGCTCCTAGTAGCTGTAGATTATCTTTCTCATCAGGTTCCGCAGAAGGTATGCTGGACTTTCTGGCTTTGGTTTGGAGGGGTTTGATAGTATTTAGAATTTGCCTGTTCTTTGAATGGATTCTTGAGAATTTTTAGGAAGTTTTGCATATCATTAAAATTATTGGTTTCGAGCGATTTTTGAATGATATCCTGGGTGATATGATTTCTTGGTATGTAGAGCGGATTAATTTTATTCATTTTGTTGATTATTACATCAACTGAAAGTGTTTGCTGAATAATTCTTTTCTTCCATTTTTTGACCCAATGCTCATATTCTGAGTTTTTCATAAGATGCTCACCGGTTTCTAAGGCGGTACTTAGGGATCTAAAATTTATGGTGAAATCTGCTTGGTTATTTTCTAATATTTGCAAAAATTCACTTATTAACTCTGCGTCATTTTCTTGTGTGTCAAACAAGCCAATTTTTTGACTCATTTTCTTGCTATAACATTGGTCAAAATATTTATTAAAACTATTTAGCTCTTTGGTAACGATTGCAATAGCTTGCTTAGTATCGTTATCAATTAATGGTAGCAAAGCTTCAGCAAGCTTAGCTAGGTTCCATAATATGATATCTCGTTGGTTGGTAAAACTATATCTTTTAGCTTTGTCAATAAAGCTAAAGCTGGCATCTCTCTGATATTCATCTATAAAAGCACATGGACCATAATCAAGAGTCTGGCCAGAGATTGCAGTATTATCTGTATTCATTACTCCATGAATGAAGCCGATTGATAACCAAGACGAGACTAGCTTTGCTTGATTCTGTAAGACTTTTCTAAAAAGCGATAAGTAGGGTGCTTTCTGATTTTTGCAGATAGGGTAATGTCGATCTATGGCATAGTCCGCTAGGATCTTAAGATTTTTATAATCTCCCCTAGCAGAAAAATATTCAAAAGTACCAATTCTTATATGGCTTTCAGCTACTCTAGTTAAAATTGCCCCAGGCATTAATGTTTCTCTTTGGACAAACTCTCCGGTAGTGATTAAAGCTAGAGAGCGGGTGGTTGGGACTCTTAGATGGTGCATGGCTTCGCTGATAATATACTCCCTGATGGCCGGTCCTAAAGGATATCGCCCATCACCTCTTCTGGCGAAAAAAGTTGGCCCAGAACCTTTTAATTGCAAATCAAATTTTTGTTTTTTTTTATCTAAGACTTCGCCTAGTAAAACTGCTCTGCCATCGCCAAGACTTGGTGAGAAATGTCCAAATTGGTGGCCGGCATAAGCGAGTGCAATTGGCTTTGACCCCTTTAATAATTTATTGCCAGAGAAAATTTCTGCTAACCCGGCTTCAGATAAATCTAATGGTAGGTTAAGTGTTTGGGCAAGCTTCTTATTAAATACTCTGAGCCTAGGAGTCTTAATGTGATCCGGTAGCTGCGCTTTATAAAAATCTTCGGGAAGTGCTTGGTATGAGTTATCAAGTTGCATATCTTTATAAAAAATGATTAATACCAAGTCTTAAAGTCATTCCTTAAGATGAGAATAGTGTATTAGCTTCTGCGTTTCCGATTGATTCTATTGTTTGGAGAAGAAGGCTTGTTTCGAGGGTTAACCTTGTTATTAGTTCTTTGCTGAGGTGAGGATTCTTTTGAGGTACCAGGAACTCCGTGAAAAGCATGGGATTCATCTACTGGAATTTTATATTTTATTACTTTCTCAACGGCGTAAAGTAATTTATCCTCTGTTGGATCACAGAAAGATATAGCTATACCATTTCTTCCAGCTCTAGCGGTTCTACCTATTCTATGCACATAGCTTTCTGGATCTTGGGGAATATCAAAATTAATTACATGGGTAATATCTGGTACATCAATACCACGCGCTGCGATATCGGTTGCAATTAAAACCTTAATTTTTCCTTGCCTAAATTCATCCAAAGCTTTTTCTCTAGCAGATTGAGATTTGTTACCATGGATTGCTTCAGATTGTATTGATTCTTTGGTTAGGTATTTGACTATTTTATTTGCTCCATGCTTAGTTCTTGAGAACACTAGAACGGTTGTAGCGTCTTCTTGTTCAAGAATATTTTTTAGTAAACTAAGTTTATTTGATTTCTCAACGAGGTTAATTTTTTGATCAATCTTTTCAACAGTTGTGGCCTGAGGGGTAACTTCAACCTTAATAGGATTCTGTAATATTTTATTGGCCAGTACAGCAATATCTTTGGGCATGGTCGCGGAAAATAGCAGGTTTTGCCTTACCTTAGGTAGCTTTGGAATGATTTTCTTAATATCTCTGATAAAACCCATATCAAGCATTCTATCGGCTTCATCTAGTACAAATACTTCAACTTGATTAAGCCTAATGTAACCTTGCTCCATTAAATCTAATAAACGCCCAGGTGTTGCCACTATAATATCCACGCCTCTGCGCATTGCTTTAATTTGTGTATTGATATTCACGCCACCAAAAATCACCATGTTACTAAATCCTAGATTGGAACCGTAGCGATCAATATTATCTGCAATTTGCGAAGCTAACTCTCTAGTTGGACTTAAAATTAAAACTCTTGTTGAATAGGCACTTACCGTCTGCTTACTTTTTGTCAAATGATCTAAAATCGGTAGTGAGAAAGCCGCAGTTTTCCCAGTCCCAGTTTGTGCAATCCCCAGTAAATCTTTACCTTTTAATAAATGCGGAATGGATTGCAGTTGAATCGGGGTAGGGTGAGTATAGCCTTTTTCTTCTAGAGAACTAAGGATCTTCGGGTTTAAGTTTAAGCTTTTAAAATCTGACATATCTGGTTTCTGTAGGTGTAAATATTTTATGGGGGCAGCATAGAGGATTCGGTTTGAGCAAGCAATGAATAGTTATAATTTTGATTTGAGGCAATCCCATTATGAGATGGAGGGAGGCAAGATGTTTGGCTTGTAATTTTAATATGAGTATTCATGATACCAGCTAATTCATTATATTTGCTGTTGGTCACACTTTAAATCAAATCGCCACCAATTCACATTTTATACATAAATAATTATTTAATAATAAAATGATGAAAGATAAAATAAGTACAAAGTCTTCACAGAAAGATAGAGTAATGGAAGTACAGGGAGTTAGTGTCAGGGTTATTGATGAGAAGAGCGATCAGTATATATGTTTGACTGACATTAGTAAGAAATTTGGTGGTAATGATTTAATTAAAAATTGGCTCAGAACTAAAACCACTATAGAGTTTTTAGGTATTTGAGAAAAGCTAAATAATAATAATTTTAATTGGGTCGAATTCGACCTAATTAAAAATGCATCTGGTAGCAATGGATTCTTGCTTTCAGTTAAACGATGGACGCATAAGACCAATGCGATTGGCTTAATTGCAAAAGTAGGAAAGTATAATAGTGGTACTTATGCTCATAGGAACATAGCTTTAGAATTTTGTAGTTGGCTAAATCCAGAATTTAAACTTTATTTGATCCAAGAATTTGAAAGATTAAAAACAGAGGAAAATAAAAGTAAAAGTCTAGAATGGAATTTGCATCGCACTTTATCCAAAATAAATTATAAAATTCACACAGATGCCATTAAAGAAAATTTAATCCCAGCGAAAATATCCAAAGCCCAAATTAATTATATTTATGCCCAAGAGGCTGATTTATTAAATGTTGCATTATTTGGTAAAACAGCAAAAGAGTGGCGAGAATCTACAGGTGATTCATCAGGTAATATCCGTGATATTGCTACAGTGCAGCAATTGATAGTTTTAAGTAATCTTGAATCAGTTGATTCTATGCTAGTTAGTCAGAAATTAGACCAGAAGGATAGGTTGCAAAAATTAAATGATTTGGCTACAACACCAAAGTTCATGTTTAGATGCGCATTTACTCTTTGTATTCTTGGATATTATGAAGTTGGGCAATTCAAGTAATGGGAAAATGAAAGAGCGAAGTATAAATTTTATATTAGACAGCAACATTTTTGATAAGTTGCATGAGCTAGAAAATATAGACTTCTTAAAGAAAGTTCATATTTACTCCACGCATATACAGCGCGATGAGATATTGAAGATAGAGGAGTCTGTAAAAGCAGATCCGGATATGGATCTAGCAACCAAGATGAGCAAGTTACAGAAGATGATATCAATGATTAGTATAATTGATAATCATACCATTATTATTCCAACGGACGCTGCTATTCTAGAATTATCTGGGTGGAGTCAAGTTAAATGGACACGCGAAGAGGACGAAGATCTGTTAAACTATTTCAAACAAAAATGTTCGAGAAAAAATGCTGATATGCTAATAGCTGTTACGGCTATTGAGAACAAGTTTACTCTGGTAACGGAAGATCAGTCCTTAAGGGCAGCTGTCTTAGGGCGATATGGCAAGTGCTGGGATTTTCGTAGATTTTTTAATTATTCTGAATGAAATTAAACATATTAATTAATAATTAAGAGAAAAATGGAATATATTGCTTGGTCATCTATATTTGGGTTATTTGGATTTACCTATTGGCGTTATGGTAAAAAACAAGAAAATAACATGGCATATTATGGCGGTATAGTGCTAATGATATTTCCTTATTTTGCTCATAATATATATATTATGATCCCAATTGGAATTGTTCTTATAATTTTGCCATTTGTGGTTAGGAGATAGGATTAAAAACATTGGCAATTTTAATTCGGGACAGGCCCTTAATATAAAAACACCTAATTAAATAATAGATGCTATATAGTTGATTCTTTACAATTGACATAGATTACTTGAGTTACTTTATTATGAATACCACGCAACTAGAAATATCAAACATATCCAATCTCGGCAAAGGATTTTCGCTTACTGAAAATGGCAAAAAAATCTTTGTGCCAAAAACTGTGCCAGGTGATGTGGTTGAAGTGAAGATAGTTCAAAAAAACAGTAAATTTACCTTAGGAGAAATTGTTAAAATAATCACTCCAAGTGAGCATAGGCAAAAAGCAGATTGTGAATATTTTGCGGAATGTGGAGGCTGTGCTTTACAGCATTTAACGGATGAGTATTCCAAAGAGTTTAAACTTAAACAAATCAAAGATGCTTTAGAGAGAAGTGAGTTTGGTTATGGGGGTGATATAAAGTTTGTTGAAGTGGGTGCAAATTCACGTCGCCGGGCACGTTTTCATGTAGATAGCGCAAATAAGCTAGGATTTTTTAAAGAGCGAAGTAATGATGTAGTTGAGATTGATCATTGTTTAATGTTAACTAAAAATCTTGAAGCCTTAATTCCTAAGTTAAAGAATCTCCTAACCTCCGTGCCTCGCAATATCATTACAGAGATTTATGTGTGCGAGTTTGATAATGTCATAGATCTAATCGTAAAGTTACAGCCAAAAGCTTTAATAGATAAAATCGCAGCAACGCTATTGGCATTTGCAAAAGCTGAGCAGTTAAATTTAAAATATAAAGATCACAAAGATCTTGTTGAAATTTTTTGTTATAAAAAACCACAATTAGATATTGCAGGTATCAATCTTTCAATCCCAAGTGATAGCTTTATTCAAGCAACATCTATAGGCCAGCAAGCAATTATTAGCGAGCTTCTAGATTATGTTAGTAACAATAAAACTTCAAATCTGCTCGACCTTTATTGTGGCATTGGAGCCTATAGCTTTGCTTTAAGCGCTAAAGTTGAAAAAAATACAGGAATAGAATCCTTAGATAATATGGTGTCTAGCATAAGTCTAAATGCTAAGAAGTATGATTTGTCTGATAAAATTCATGCTCGCAAAAGAGATCTAATCTTAAACCCTCTTCGTGTTAAGGAAGTTGAGCATTATGATTTAGTCATTATTAATCCTCCAAGATTAGGAGCTAAAACTCAAATAAAAGAATTGGCAAACTCAAAGGTCAAAAACATCATTATGGTGTCATCAAATCTAAACTCCTTCATAGCTGATAGTAAGGTTTTATTAAATAATGATTTTGCGTTAACAAAACTAACTGCGATAGATCAATTCTATAACACAGCGCATATTGAATTAGTGGCAGTGTTTCAAAGAAATAATGAGGAATAATCAAATACTAATAATCTTCATTTAACAGAAAGTGCCAGAGAGGAATTAGTTTGATTCTAGGGTCCGTTTCTAAGCCTTCTGGAATTTGTGAGCAGATTAATTTTAGATCTATATCTTCAAAATGTTCTGATGCTTCTATTAGGCTACTGATTTTTCTTTTAAAAGTTTTTGGGTCGTCTAGGCCTTTATGCACTACTTGATAAGCATTTTTGATCTTGAAATTATCTCTGGTTAAGAAATCAACCTCGCCAGTTTTTTGCCAATAAAAAACATTTCCCTCGCATCTCTCCATTAAGACATTATTAATTAGAGTTTCTAAAACTTTGCCATTATCAGGAGAGTTGGAATTATTTACAGCCATTCTTAATCCAAGATCCATGCAATATATTTTTCTAGGATGGCGGTTTCTTTCTGCTTGTTTTAGGCTAAAAAAGGGTAGGCCGTTTAGTAAAAAACCTTCTTCAAGATAATCTTGATAAGAAGATATTGCGCTTTGAGAGACGCCAAAAATATTCGCTAATCTCTTTGTAGATGTTAAAGATGCGGTGTTTGTAATAAGATGTGCGGCTAATTCGCGAAGCATAGTCACATCCCTTATTTGATGCCTCATAATGATATCCTTATATAGAATATCGTCGAAATATTGCTTTAGTAATTCTAATTTTATATTTTCATTTTCTTCTAGAACTATTCTAGGAAATCCTCCCCATTTAAGATATTCTAGCAAAGCATTGGCAATTCTAGGCGGAGGGCTTAGGGTTGCTAAATTATTTGGAATAGTAATTTTCCTGAACTCTAAAATCTCTTTAAAGCTTAGAGGGTAGATAGAAAAAGATAAATGTCTGCCAGTTAGCAAAGTTCCTAATTCTCTAGAGAGTAATTTTGCTGATGATCCTGTGATAAATATTTTAATGTTTTCGCTTTCATTTCTTGCTCTAACCCATCTTTCCCATTGTGGTATATTTTGAATTTCATCTAAAAATAAATAGGCTTTTCCTTCTGGGAAAATATTGTTTCTATAATGCTCATATATTTTATCTAATAATTTTAGATTTAGTTCTGTGGCAAAAAAAGGTTCTTCAAAATTTATATGTAATATTGATTTCTTATCCTTTATTTGCTCTAGCTTATTGATTATTTGGTAGAGTATAGTTGTTTTGCCAGCCCTTCTTGGGCCAATGAGAGTTATTATATCCTCAGTTTTATGTAGAGGGAATATTTCGTCACTGACTGCTCTTTTAAAACCTCCATTAAGCTTGCTATCCTGCCAATTATTCCACTTATATAATATATCTGTAAGTTTATCCATAGAGTCCATTCTGCTAATATTCGATTGTTATGTCAATCAAATATTGCTATGTTTAATCTTTATACCAATCTAAATACATGATGTTTAGCCCATCTTGTAAGATCTGGGGACAGGGTGCTTAACTATTCTTTATAATCTGGTTTTGAGGATTTATATTCTAATAGTTAAGTAAACTAATGGTGTGGACCTACAGCCCTGAGGAAAAATCAGTAAACCTAGGGTACGGCATAATCAAAAGATTTGCCTAAAAACCAAGACTGCTTTTTATAAAACTACGTTAATAATTTTTATAGAGGCCCACATGGACAATTTATATTTAATCGGAATAGATTTAGCAAAGAATATTTTTCATTTACATGGAGTCCCGAGATCTTTTTTATACTTGGTGTAATAATGTGTTTAAGAAAGGATAGATTTTTTTACCATTTTATTTTAAAAGTGTTTTGTAGGTTTGATTTAATTTCCACTAGATCATCAAAAATTAAATCAAGATCAGTTCCAATTATGGCGGCATTATTTCCGGTATTATAAAACGTAGCAGTATGTGCAGACGACTCTTTATCTAAAATAACTCCTATTTTAATTGCTGAATTTATGTTGATGGATTCAAGTTGTGTAGCAGAGGAAACTCTATCTAAATGAAATGTTTTCTTCTTTAATGTTCTGTACTTTGCAATGAGAATTTCTCCAAGATTACAATAATTAAATTGAATAGGGTTAGTGTTAGTTGTGCTTTTTATTGCTTTTAAATTATTTGAGGTGGGAAAATAATCAATATTTTGTCTTTTTAGAATTTCAAAGAATCTTGCTGTGGTTTTTATATCTATATTTGAAGTAGGCCACTCACTCTTAATTTCTGAGAAAATCTGCTCTAGGTAATCAATACATTTTTGTAGCTCTAATGTAAATTTTAACAAATTTTCTCGTTTTTTAGCTGTTCTTGGCAGAAATTCTATAAGAAAATAGAATACAAAGCCAGATACAATACCGCCATATAGAACTTTTTCTAATTCTGATAAATGGCATTCTTTTAAGTAAATGGTAAATAATGATATTATTGCGAAAATAAAGTAAGCGTCCGGTGAACCCGGTCTATTAAGTCAAATTTACTAATATACTCTTAAGTCTAAATTAAAAAAGAGTATAAGCATGAGTTCCGTATCAAGATCAAATAGTAAGATATCCCCATCTATAAAATCTAAAGTCTTGCAAGAGATACTTGCTCCAAATTGCAAGTTTGAGGCTATAGCAAAAAACTATAATTTATCTACGAAGACATTATATCGTTGGCGTCAGGATCACTTTGACGAGACAAAGCAAAAGCCTTTAGCTTCCAATAATTTTATAGAGCTAGTTGCTAACTCTTCTAAGAGTGCAGATCCCAAGCTATCAAAGATCTCACTAAGTATTAACAATATATCATTATCTATATCTGGGAGCATAAGCAATTCCTGCTTAACTAAAATATTATCAATTTTATCCAAAGAAGCTTCATGTTAAATTTTGCTTCAGATAATAAGATATA
>JABJNB010000064.1 GCA_018659145.1 Rickettsiales bacterium | reverse complement strand
TGTAAAGCGGGTTAGGCGCACAATAAAAAATGAATTTAATTTTTTTCAACAAAGAATTGTAGGGGCGGGGTTTTCCCGCCCAGAAGCATCGAGATCGGTCTAGCAAGGGCGGGAGGACCCCGCCCCTACGGTGTTTTCCTTATGCGGATTTAACTATGTCTTTTTCTAGAAACAACTGGATGGCTCCTTTGGCTATAGATCTTACTCTTTTTAAGAACTGGGCGCGCTCCGTTACTGACATCACACCTCTTGCTTCCAATAGATTTAGCACGTGACTTGCTTTTAGGCATTGCTCGTAAGAAGGTATCGGTAAATTTTGTTTGACTAAATTAATGGCTTCTGTTTCCGCATCATCAAAATGGCGTAACAGGATCTCCGTATTAGCATGATCAAGATTATAGCTAGATTGCTCACTTTCATTTTGCCAGAACACATCTCCATAAGTATAATCTTTGTTATATTGCAACTCATAAACATTATCTTTTTTTTGCAAGAACATCGCTAATCTCTCCAAACCATAAGTTAGCTCCCCAGGGATCGGGTCGCATGATATGCCGCCAATTTGCTGCATGTAAGTGAATTGCGATACTTCCATACCATCAAGCCAAACTTCATAACCAAGGCCTGAAGCTCCAACTGATGGGTTCTCCCAATCATCTTCAACAAATCTTATATCATGCTCTTTGGGATCAATGCCTATCACCTTCAAGCTCTCTAAATATAAAGCTTGGATATTTTCCGGGGAAGGTTTCAATATAACTTGAAATTGCATATGGCTCTGCAATCTATTTGGATTCTCACCATAACGACTATCTTTTGGCCTTCGCGAACTTTGTACATAACAAATATTCCATTTTGTTTCCTTTAAAGCTCTAAGCACAGTAGCTGGATGCAATGTTCCCGCTCCAACCTCAACATCATAACTTGGCAGCATTATGCAACCCGCCTCTACCCAAAAATTGGTTAAGCCTAAAATCATTTCTTGAAAAGTTTTTGTACTCATTTTTATTTATTTAATTTATGCTGGATGCACATTAGTATCAGGCTGTTAATTTTAAAAGCAAAATTATGCAAAAAAGAGAATCTTTTATCTTAGTACCAGGTGGGGCTGGCTATATTGGCTCACAAACTTGTAAATATCTAAAGCAATCTGGGTACACACCAATTAGCTATGACAACCTATCAACCGGTCATAAGGAGGCTGTTAAATGGGGGCCATTTGAACTAGGGGATGTGAAAGACAGGGCGCGTTTAATCGAAGTAATCCAAAAATATAAACCGATTGCCGTGATGAATTTTGCAGCAAGCATCGCAGCCGGAGAGTCGGTAATTCATCCCGGGAAATATTATAACAATAATCTAGTTGGCACCTTAACATTGCTGGATGTTATGGTTGAGATGGATATCAAAAACATCGTATTCTCAAGCACTGCAGCTGTATATGGCGATCCAATAAAACTACCAATTGATGAAGAACATCCGCTTAAACCAATTAATCCATATGGGTCGAGTAAATTGATGATCGAGCAGATCTTAGCTGACTATCATCATAGTTATAATTTAAAATATGCAGCACTACGCTACTTCAATGCTGCAGGTAGTGATCTCGAATTAGAAACCGGCTGTAGCCATGAAAAACCTGGCAATCTAATCCCTATCATAATGCAAGTTCTATCTCGCCATATAGCTGAATTAAAAGTCTATGGGAACGATTATGATACAGAAGATGGTACCGCAATCAGGGATTATATCCATGTTGTTGATTTGGCCAAAGCACATATTTTAGCACTTGAGTATATTTTAAATGACAAAGGTTGTTTAACGGTAAATCTTGGCACGGGGCTTGGATCCTCTGTTAAAGAAATTATCGAGAATGTTGAAACCATAACTGGGCAATCTATCAATTACTCATATGCTGCTAGACGTGAAGGCGATGCTCCCATTTTAGTTGCTAATAGCGATAAAGCCCAAGCAGTTTTAGGTTGGCAGGCAAAACATAGTGATATTAAAACTATTATTGACTCTGCATGGCAATGGCATAAGACGTTGCATAACCTTAACTAAACTATGACAGATAATAATCTTACACATAATAAATTTGGCCTGATGCTAAAGCGTATTATGGATGTTATTGGTAGTATCATTGCCTTGATTCTCTTTGCACCTTTAATGCTCATCATTATTTTGTTTATTTGGAAAAGTAAAAATTCAGCATTTTTTGTTCAAACACGCATGGGCAAAGATGGCAGGGAATTTAAATGTTTAAAATTCCAAACAATGATCCCCAATGCCTTAGAATCTTTAGCAGAGATATTGGAAAGAGATCCTAAATTACGAGCTGAATGGGAAGAAAATTTTAAATTAAAGAATGATCCAAGGGTAACAAAGCTTGGAAAATTCTTACGTAAAACTAGTTTAGACGAATTGCCACAATTCTGGAATATCATTAAAGGCGAAATGAGTTTGGTAGGGCCAAGGCCTGTGACAAGATCCGAGATCGATAATTATTATAAAGCAGATAGCAAATATTACTACTCGCTCGCTCCAGGCCTAACTGGCCTTTGGCAGATAAGCGGCAGGAGTGATATTGATTATAAAGAGCGCATTGATTTGGATAAAAAATACGTCCAGACCAGATCATTTGGGCAGGATATTGTTATTTTATTCAAAACAGTTTTTGTAGTCGTGAGGCCAAATGGCGCTTATTAAACTTGTCATAATATAATTACAACACTGCCTGCAAGATAGCTGACTTGTTGTACAAGGATATTGTACAATAGAGTTTTAACTAACTTAAATCATTATCATGAGCATTACAATAAGTTATAGCGAAGCTAGAAAACACCTAAAATTATACTTGGATAAAGCATGCCTTGATTCCGAGCCTGTGATTATTACACGCAAGAATGGTACAAATGCTGTTATAGTCTCTGAAGATGAGTTTAATTCTTTAGATGAAACAAAATATTTATTACTCTCGCCTAAGAATAGGAAGGCTTTGGATGAGAATATGACTAGCGATTTAGAAACAACCTTTAATTCAATATCTGGCCTAAAAGATGAAAATAATCTTTAAGGGTAACGCCTATCACGAG
>JABJNB010000063.1 GCA_018659145.1 Rickettsiales bacterium | reverse complement strand
TGATTTAACGGCATAATTTAGTTGAAATTTAGTTAAAAAATAAGCTATAAAGCCAACACAACTCTACCTTTGCAGCTTATTCTTGCAAGTAATTTAATTGGAAATGTTAAAGAATTTTAAGGGATAGCTTTCAACAGGCCCTTTAAAGGTAAGTTAAAAGATCCTTATTGAGCCTTTTGGGTGGAATATGCAGTTTTAGCCTTAATAGTGCACATGGAGGGAATGTGCAATTATACCCTGTGTGAACATTTAAGGTCTTGATATAAATATTGATTAGATGACAAATCAGTAAACAAGTAAACGGATGGTACATGGTTAGCCATAACTTAAATGTATTTACAAGCATCATACTTGATTATATGCTCTATGGCCTCAATGTAATTAGGCACTATTATGACTAAAAAACAATTAGTGCAGGAAATTAGAGACCATGCTAAAGAAGGGAAAAGGAACTCTATTAAACGAATTTTAGATAAAAATTCTACTTTAAAATTAGATACAAATACCTTTGATGATGGTTTCACAGCATTAATTCTGGCTGTTAGAGCCAACAAACCTAATGCAGTAAGATATTTGTGTCGCATAGGAGCAGATATCAGTCTAAGATGTCATTTGGGAACGGCTTTAGAGATAGCTAAAGAAAATTGTAATGGTGAAGTGGTGGATATTTTGGAAACTTCAAATTCGCCTCTATTATCTGAAGAAAATATAACGCTTGGACTGGATAGTTTATCTATTTCAGAAACAAAAGAAATACAACCAGATCTAAAATCTATATTGGAGGTGTTGATAGATGAGGCGAAGCTTAGATCTTGCGCGGTTTCAGATGCGACGGGGGATTTTAGTGCAACAGTCTGGCAATTAGAAAATGGGCCACATGATCAAAGCGACTTAGCGTTTATAGGCATGCGAGTTGATGATGAGGGGAATAATTTGTGGGTAACAGTATGAGAACGGTAATATTATTTATATTGGTTGGTTTAATTAATTTTTCAAATGAGTCTTTAGCAGGTTTGGGTGGAGAAAAGTTAATACCTTTTATTCCTAAATATAATAAAGATATTAGTAAATCATTTGAAAGTGAGAGATTAATAAATTTAGATTTAAAAAGAATCGAGCGATTACGCAGAGAATATGATTTTGATTGGTATCATGAATATTGCGGTGATCCTTTGACTCGAGATAAGGAAGATAGCTCTGGATGTATAGAAAAACTTAATAATTTAAACGAAGCTGAAACAAAATCACTCATTATTTATAAGACAAATTTCTCCGATCCTGAGCTTGTTGATGCAGTTATTACAGAACAAGTACTAAAGATAATAGAAGATGTTCGGGTTAATGAGGACAAGGGTGAATATGGATATTTATCGGAGTTTGTCTATGATAAGGATGTTTTGCTGGGGGTTATCTTTTTGCAAAGTACTCGAGAAAGTATAAGTAGGTTTAAACAAGCTTATGCAGATAAGAAAAGAATAGAACGACTTTCAGAAAAATATGATCTTAATGTTTTGGAAAGGAGGTGTGGAAAGAGAGATTATACAGAGCATTTTGATTCATGTTATGATATTGGAGATGTAGATGGCACTCCGGAATGTATTGTAGAGATGCATAATAAATTTTGTGGTCCAGGAGGAGAGGCAAATCCATTATACTATAGCAGTATTTGTACTTGTTCTCCTAAATTAGAAAATTATTTTGAAGATTTAAGCTCTGAAGAGATTAGGTCATTTTTAGTAGCATATTATAATGATTTGAAAGGTGATAATCGTTATTCTGCTATTGATGGATATTTAGTGCAAAGTTTATCTGATAATTTTATTAACAATCCAATCAAATCTGAAAATATGATGAATTATTATTTATCTGAAGATGTTTTGCTTGGATTAATAATTTCTTTTGAAAATTATTACAGACGTGACTTTAAAATAACTAGCTTATTACATGTGAGTAATCTGTATGAAATAAGAAATTATCATAAGGTAACAAAATGAGAAATAATAAAAAAAGAATTTTAGTAGAAGAATCTTCTCTTCCAGAATTTTCATTGCCATTTAAGTATGAAGATCTTCCTGCTGAAATAGATGTTAATAATATAATTACTAGTGAATATGGTAACAGGATACATCCAACTCAGGGTATACCTAAATATCATGCTGGCACTGATTTCGGATTGCCACATAATACACCAATATACGCTCCTTGCGACACTACTATTGTAAGGGCAATTCAAGGGCATTCTGGTTTTGGTAATGTAGTGATAGGCAACTATAATGGCGATAAAAAGTTTTTATTTTTATGTGCGCATTTAGATTCAATAAATGTATCAAGAGATCAAATGGTTCGAGAAGGAGATTTAATAGGATATTCAGGAAATACTGGTAATGGTAAAATAGGTTACCATTTACATTTTGAAATTATTAATGGTTATGAATCAGTTACTCAATTTGGTGGAACAAAGCCAGCTTGGAAATGGATTGATGATGAAGAAGGACAAACTAACTATGTTGGTTTAGGATCTAACCTAGCAAAGCTAAACCCCAGATTAGCATTCGACCATTTACCGGAGAGTGTATTTCCAAGGAAGGTAGCATTTGCGAGTAAGCAAGTAACAGCGGAAGGAGATGAGCGTGCTAATATCTATGTAGGAAATTCTAGAGATAATGGTTATTTTGATGGAGTTGATGCAAGAGTTTTTCATAACTCTAAAAAACTTACTCCTTCCATATCACGCTCATCAAGCTTGAGCTCGAAGGTAACAAACGCCACCGACACCTACAACTTCCCAGACCGAGATCGTATAGGTAGGGATCGGATATATGATGGGGACTTGGATGCTCGGCTTCGTATTGGGGATGTGTTGATAGATGATGCGACGCTTAGAGCTTGCGCAATTTCCGATGCAACTGGGGAGTTTAGTGAGACAGTTTGGCAATTGGAAAATGGCCCACATGATCAAAGCGGTTTAGTACTTATAGGCATGCGGGTTGATGATGAGGGGAATGAGAGTAGTGAGGGAAAGAATCTGCGTGTTACAATAAGTAGTGCTGAAGCAAATGAAGTAGCTAGTACACACTCTGTTACGATAATGGGTTTTGACTTTGCTTATGCTGCTACTAATCATTGTTGTGGGATGAAGTTAGAAGAAGCAGAATTAGAGATTGGAGATGATGATATTAGTAAGTCGGTAACTATTGCTGAGAGTGAAAATAATTTTTATAGAAATAAAGCTATAAATATTGCTGACGGAGGAATAGCGACGGTTAGAGAAAGGGTCTCGGGTGCAAATTCTGACAGTTTGCAAGTTCAGGTATTTAATACAGATTTGTCAGCCAGAAGCAATGTATCTGATGTAACAGGACTTAGCTCCTATCATGATGTACCTAATGCTATTTGCGCAACCTCAAATGGAGGGTTTGCAGTTGCTTGGATTACTGGTCATGAAGATTTACATCGGGATGATGATGATTA
Organism: Rickettsiales bacterium; assembly: GCA_018659145.1. Lineage (GTDB taxonomy): Bacteria > Pseudomonadota > Alphaproteobacteria > Rickettsiales > JABIRX01 > JADHOX01. The sequence continues at coordinate 23,152 of JABJNB010000063.1, read as the reverse complement.
TGTCGCTGATGATGATGTTGATCTAGATAATGCCTTAAGGGTAAGATTCTTTTCTAAAGATGGTTTACCACTTACTAATAAAATCTTAATTCTAGAGGATTCATATATTATAGGAGACTATTTAAGGATAAAGATGGCTAGATTGGTAAATGGCAATATTGTTATATGCTATGAAAGAGGGCCATCTTACACTTCCACGAGATATGGGATATATTCAGTGGTAATAGATCAATTTGGACAGATTGTCCGTGGAACAACAACTTTAGCTCCTGGAACAAACTATCGTCTTAAGGGAATTACCTCTTTCCCTAATGGAGGATATGCAATGACTTGTGATTGGAATAGGCGGGTGCTTAATAATGGACAATGGGAAACGCAACTTGGAAGTTATAAAGTAGGTGTATTAGCAAATGGTGAAATAGGGGATATAGTCTCTATAGCATCTGAAGGTAGCTATATTGGTAAAAGCAATATTATCGCAACGGAAGAAAGTGGTTATTTAGTCAGTTGGGAAGAGCAAGACCCAGATAATCCTAATATTATGAATATATATGCTAGGGCTTATGATGTTGATGATAGAGTTACAAAAACCAGATTTTTAATTGCATCATCCGATTCTTTTAGCGATTTTAAGTTAACTAAACTAAAAAATGGTGATTTTTTATTTAGCTGGGAAGAAAATACTGCATATTATGGAATAATTAAAGGCTCGTTATACAGTGAAGATTATCAACTAAAAAGGGAGGCTTTTACAGTTGCAGAATCTCCACAAAACTCAGCATCATTTGTGTATGAAATTAATACTGCACAACTTAATAATAATTTCGTAATTATGTGGAGAGAAGGTAAATTTGATAGAAGTATCGGCCCTTCGTCTCTAGAAATCGCTATTAAAGGAGCAATTTATAATAGTCATGGCGTTAGGCTTGATGGTAATGTTACAGCATCGCAAACAGTTAAAAAACCATGTATCGCACTTGGAACTTCTGGAGATGATGAGATTAATTTATCTGACTTACCGGTTTATGGTCGAGAAGGCAAAGATAGATTTGTGGTTACCCAAGGAGAAAGCAAGGTTCAGGATTTTGTCATGGGAAAAGACAAGTTGGTAGTTAGAGGCTCTGAAGCCTCTGGTACTGGTAGCAGAAGATTGTTAAATAGTGATGGTTTATATGTCAATGCCACACAAAATGGTGATGCTGCAATTTTGCATTTTATTAATCAAGATGGTCAAAAGATTGCCTCTGTAACCTTAGATCAGCGCAATGTTTTAGATATCACGCCCCAAGACTTTGAAAGCAATTCAAACTTGCCACTAAATATCTTAGCTGAGGGTATTGGTATTAGTGGTAGCATGGAAGTTCTTAGTTATATTGAAGATAATGCAGCTAGAATACCACCAGTACAGATTACTACAGCTCGCAGTAGCGGTGCTGATACAGTAACAGCAAGAATGGAATTAGATGATGATTATGGCATGCTTGCAGTTGATCTGACAAGAGATATAGAAGATTTAGCAATGAGCTATAATAGGGATTTAACTCAGCTTACATTATCTGGAGATTTAACTGCAGTAAATCAAGCTATAGTTAATACAAGCTTTATTCCTTACCCTAACATAAATGAAGCTGTTACATTAACATTAAATGTAACTGATGGGAAATCAGTAAGAGCTGTATCTTTAAGAATAAATGGTATTGCGGTTAATGATCCTCCGGTAGTGAGACCATATTTGGATAGGTATAATATTTCATCTGGTGGTAATGCAACATTGGCAGTTGGTAATGTAACTGACCCAGATAACTCACCGGCAGAATCTTCATTAGAAGTATTTGTAAAAGATAATGATGATTTTGTTTTGGTTGAATCGGATGGTACTAACCGTGGTTCAAGAGGTTATAATGGCTTTATAGATGATGTAGGAAATATAATTCTAGGCTTTAATGCAAAAGAATTATCTGATGCTGAATTGGCAATGAAATATAGGGTATGTGATCCTCATGCTTGCTCAAATAATGCTAGTTTCTCTCTAGTTACAGGCTCTAAATACCAAATGGGTGAGATCGCAGGATCTCCATCACCTGCTCCAACTATTGCTAACCCCAGTTCAAATAACAATAGAAACTATGCTGCTGCTTTTACAACTAGCTTGGTTATTGGAGGAATGAGTGCAGCTGTAATATTGGGTATTCTGATTTGTTGTTATATTTTAAGAAGAGCACATAATAAAAATGCTGGTGTTGATCATGGTGAAGTTGAGATGTCCGAAAGTGGAGCTCAAGCAGTCACAGATGAAGCTCCAGTAGGAGAATCAGATATTCTGTCCAGCTTAGATAGAGCTGAGCAAGGTGCTAGTAGTGACGTGCAAGCGATAAGAATGCCAAGAGAGTGGCACGGAGATCAAAGTAATCCTACAACTGAGGGTAATGAATCTGCTTCACGTTTAGTAGAAATTATGTCTGCAAGAGAAACCAAACGTGGAGAAAGTATTGATAGGGATCCTAATCAATTACAGACAGCAAGATAGGTGACTTTCTTGACCTGTCATTTTAAGTGTGTATTTTAATCATGCACCAAATTCAATTGAGGATATAAAGGTTATGGGCGACCGCAAGGATCACCCCTACATTTGAGATATTAATAGACACACTTTTCTGGACGGTCCCCCTTAAAATTTGAAGGGTCATCTATTTAGATCTACAAGTCTCTTATTAAAGAGTGAATCCATTCAACATGTTTGGCTATTCTAATTGCTTTCTTTTTTTCTTTTATGTCTAGCTGATTCAGGATCTGAGTTTTGAGCTCTTTGGTTACCTTTCCTTTCCCTAAATATTTAAATGCAAGAATTGCTAGGGTTGCTTTATCATATTTGTTTTTTGTAGCAGGGATACATGTTCTAGATATCTTGATATTGAATCCACATACATCAATTTGTTTTGTATGCTTATTACTTAAATATTTGATAATCTTTGGCTTATCGGGGCTAATTTTAAAGAAATAGGCAGCCTCTTCCTCACTCAGTAAGAACCTATCATTAAGCTGAACCTCTATTACGCGAATAATAGCATTTAAATTCGGCGCCTGATATTTAGCAGTTTGAATATCAAAAATAGGATAATCATAAAGACCCTTACCTAGAGAGCGAATCTCTCCTCTTTTTTCTAACCGATCTAACAAAGGATTTATAGTATTAAAATGTCTAATACCAAGAAAGTCCTTTGGAGTAAACACCCAACCTCTCCCCTTACATTTAACTCGATATAGTATTTTATTAGTTATATTCATAGTGTACTATATTTTAGTAAGAATGTAGTACACCTTTATAAAAAATAATCAACTAATTATACATCTTGCATATACCAATTAAACTCTCCTAAAAAAAAGAGTTGGTTCTTAATTCCCTTGGATTGGGATTTTGCAATTTGCTACAACCCTCCTTTTATAAAGTCTTTGGATTGATGTTTTTCATCCTTGACCTTGAGTTTGTTCGAAACTTGCCTCAGTCCATGAATTTGATGCATATCATTAAAATCTGATGGGTGTTTTGTAGATTTAGATATCTCCTGATATTTCAAGATATCCTTCGTGCTAAAAGCTGGGGTCAAAACATGAACTCCATATTTCTGAGCAGCCATTTGAGCCTTTACAAGACCAGTATTAATCTTACCCTTTTGTTGATCATTGTCAGCAGCGATAATAAATGTTTTTGTAGGATATTTAGATTGAATCTGTTTAATAACAGAATCAAGATTCCCAGCATCAAAACAAACTACAACTGGACACTTTGTTGCAGCATGAATAGAGGCAGAAGTTGCAACACCCTCAGCAAAATATATCTTTTGACTATTATTGATATTATTTGCACCAATGATACAAAAATTACCTAACTTTCTGCCCCCCTTCATGAAACCTTTCTTATGATCATGTGAGTTAATATACTGAAATGACTCTATGGCACCTTTAATATTCTTGAGAGGAATTATCATTTGAATATTTTTGACTTTCTTACCTGTTTGCTCATCCTTAATATCAAATCTAGAGAAGTTAATCTCTTTTAGTCTATGTGCTCCTTCCAATCCCTTAGACTTCAAATACAGATGATTTGTGCCAAGAATATCTCTGTTTTGTGAAGGTATTTTGTCAAAAATATACTGAGCTTTCTTGCCAGCTTCACTATATTCGTTTTCTTTTTTTATATGATCATTCTTCAATTTGAGTTCCCGCTCTTTTGTATTTTTAAGATGCTCCTCAGCACTGACCTTCCTGAATTTTGTAGAATATTCATCGAATTTAATTTTGCCCTTGCCCCATTTATACACCTCTCCTGCATTGAATTTAAAATGTTTAACGTATCCGGCCTCTCCATACCAACACACTACACCTTTCTGCTGTTCACCAAAATATGATGACCTTCCTTGTTGGGAAAAGGCCCTATCAATTGCAGCTTCGAGATTGTTAAAATCATTATTTCCAATATTCTCATGTATAAACTCTGCTAACCTTTGTTTAACTTCCAAATCGCTGATTTCAGGAATAAAAAAATGTTTTTGCGGGACCGTAACTTTTGTATCAGGTTTACGATATTCCTCTTCTAACCTTTTAAAAATCTTAGCATCCATTCCACGAACTCTATCAAGTGCAGTGATATCATTCTTAAAGTTCTCAGATTTTGTTAGTGAGTTTTTAATTTTATCAGAAGTGCTATCACTACCAATATTGTAATTGCCCTCTTTGTTTAAAATCTGACTTTGCTGCTGAGCTATCTCAAACTTCCGATGTTCAATTTCGCATCCTAGATTTTCAAAGTCGGACTTACTAATGTTTATATTTTTATCAATGCTATGATCATTTATTTGCGCAAATTCTAATGAAGATCTGCTAGCCTCATTTTGCTTCAATATTGTCTTAATCACCTCTTTTTGTGAATCTACAACCAAATATATCTCATCCTTTTGCCTTGTTGCTTGCACCAAAAGATTCCTTTGAGTTGTTAAAAATTTCCACCAACTCTCTGTCAGGATTATTGAATTTTTTGTTGTTAGCCCCTGACCTTTATGTGTTGTTCTACAATAGCTATAGTCAATATGACACAAGGCTAATGAGTCTTTATTGTAATTAAAAGTTTCGTCATTAACTGAGATACTAATTTTATCACCTTTGATTTCTTTAACTTGTCCAACTGTTGAATTAATAAAAGATGCATCTTTTTGTTCAATTTTTCTTGTGAACATTATTTTATCATTTTGTCTAATCTCCCTTTGCTCAATTTGATATAATTCAATATTCTTTCTAAATGATTTTGATGTGCTGGGGTTAAAATGTATCGCTTTATCCTTGTTAGTCAGGGATTTTAAACTTAAAAGATTCTGCTGAAGATTAATGTTTTTAATTTGAAAATATTCATTCTTATCAATACTAAAATAGGGATTCTTTTTGTTAAAAAGAATTACATCTGCTTTGTGATAATTTTTTACAGACTCCCGCTCAGCAATAGTAGGATTCTGATTAACAAATGTTTTTAGATCTACTGAATTATTACCGAGCTCACCTTCCTCTTTAAGGATATGTCTGATAATGTTATTGACCAAATTCTTTGAATCATTTGCTTGCGCCAATATTAAAGTTTCATCCCTTTTGCTTTTATCAAAAGACATAAATAATTTTGCTGTAGCAAGAGCTGTATCAATATTATCAACTTTGCTAGGCCCTTTGTGATTTGGATTTTCAAGCATCTTTAATTTTGAGCAATCAACAACATTAGTACCGACTTTCTCAAATACCTTATGAGTATCATTTGCATATGCGCTGTAAGAGATCGCTTTACCAATATTATTCTTTTGTCTGACAATCTCACTCATTGTAATCATTGTAGCCCCATTCTTCTGTAACTGGAAAAAAGGATTCCCTTCTTCTATTCCCAATAATTGATGCTTATCTCCCATTAAGACAGTTTTTAAGTTTAGTGATTTTGCAACTGACAAATAGTCCTGCATTAATTTTGACGACATCATGGATGCCTCATCTATTACAAAAATATGGTTTTTAAGCTTTACTGACTCTTTTAGTTTACCCTGTTGAGTTCCTCTTCCTTCAGCATAACCAGCATATTCAGCTAGAAATCCTTGCAAAGTATGAGCATTCTTCTCACCAAGAACCTCCTCCAATGCCTTAACAGCCGCACCAGAAGGTGCTAAACCAACTAATTTGTGATTAATATGACTTTTGTTTTCAGCTAAAAGTTCCTCATTGATTGTTTCAATACTGTCTTTCAATACTGATAGCATATACGTCTTTCCTGTTCCTGCATAACCCTGTATTAAAGATATTGAATCTTTGTTGGTAAGAACCAATTTTGCAGCTTCTCTCTGACCTGTATTTAATGAAGTTGTTTCTAGCATTTTGTCAGCATTCTTCTTGCTGGTTATTGCTGTAAAATGATTTTTCCCTTCAATTAAAGATGATATTATTGCCTTTTCTCGTACTAATGAATGTGCAGTACAATATAGTGTTTGATCATGGAGATTCCTATTATTTGCAGTTTTTACACCTAATATTAATATATCTTTTTGCTCCAGACGGCCTATCTCTTTAAGTATTGCTTTGATATTGGTCGTTCCAATAGTTAAGATCTTCGCAACAATATCTTGCACTAAGAAAACGGTATTTCTCTCAGATAGATGCTCAATTGCATTTCCTACAATCTGTTTAGTAGCTTTAGTCAATGAGTCGGATGGAGCATTGCTATTTCTAATTGCAGCCTCAGTTGTTGCCTGAATTTTATGCAAAACGCTTTTCTCCTGATTTTGTACCTCGTAATCTTTAATCCGAGACTCAGTGAGGTTTGCTAAGTCTTCTGATGAAATGGTTTTATTAGCATTCCGAGTAAGTAAGTTAGCTATTTGCTTAACTATTGAGTTTACATCAGAACTAATCGTTTTAGCTTTCTCAATAATAGATCTTGTTCGACCACTAAAATGGTCCGCAAGCTTGTGATCAAACTCTTTGATCTCAAAAAAATGATGCGCTTTATCAGTGGTTTCCAAATTATAGCCCAGTTTCTGCATTGCATAACTAAGCTCCATTCTAAACACTTTACCCAAATGAACTCTATGCTCAAAGATCTTCTTAAATTCGATTGACCTCCATTGCCCATCACCACGTTTTGTCATATTTGCTATCACACAATGAACATGATCATGATGCTCAAAATCTCTATTTAAATTCTCATAAAACATTCCTGCTAACATGTTGTGTGTTTTCTCTAACCTCACCTCCTTATTCTCTGTAATCCTGGTATATACAAAGTTCTTCTCAATATAATATAATGTATTTTTTACTGATGTAAGAATTGCATCCTTAATACGATCATCTCCTCCTTTAAGATTATGCTGCAATGAGACTGATTTGGGTACAGCAAATGTAAGATCCCTCGCGCAATCATGCTGAATCTGACCCTCCTTATTCTTCCTACCAAGCTGAGTAGCCCCATCTTCATCTTCTATTACTCCTTTTAGAATTTCATTGAATTTATCAATCTCAACATCATCCTTTAAATCTAATGATTGAGCTGTCTCACCATACCATTTTGCATATTGTAATTTGCCCTCATCTCCTGAAGAAAAATATGAACAACTCATATAATAACTTGTTCCCGCACTTGCAGATCTTACATTCTCTATTGTTAACATTACTCATTACCTGATTGCTTAAGATACCCATTTTCTTGCAGGACCTGGTTTGCCTTATTGATAGCATTACTGATTTCCTCTTCTGTTGAGATCTTTTTTGCTAATAACTGCGATACATAATAATTTTTAACTGCTATAGAAACTAAGTTTTTCTCATAATTACTAAGCAATATATCATTAGTCTCTTGGCGATCTGACTTTTCATCAAATAACCTTATTTTGATATATTCTGATACTGTTAATCCATTTTCCTCAGCATCTTTATGTAACCGACTCCTTTGCTCCTCTGAAACTCTAAAACTAATATTCTTCATCTTAAAAATTATCAAAATTTTGGTTATCTATATTTTCATTGAGCTTAAGTTTGCTGATGTCTAACTTATCATCACTTTCATTTTCCGTTTCGTCCTCAAGAAATGCAAAATCATCTTCCGGCTCATTAGTATCTTCGATAGGAACATTATCTTCTTTAGGCGCTGGTGGTATTGGTAACACTGAATTATTTACTACTTCAATAAATCTAGAAGCTATATTATCGTATTTTTCATATGAAATCTTACACTCACAAATTGGGAAATTACCTGCAAATCTTACATAACATTGAAGATTGTCTAAGTTCATAATTTGAGTTGGCAGCACTATGTTTTTAATTTGTGTATGAGTGCTTAAATTAACGCCATCTCGCATTTCATGTGAACCATAACTTGAGCCAACCTTTATTTCCTCAACCTCAACTTTTCCTAATGAATTTGAGCACCAATTTGCCGTCTCTTCATCGGGAGTCGCAAATATTACCCTATTCCTACATGACCCACTAATTGCCTCAGCCTTATCACGACCATAGATACTTCTTAATTGGGCCATAACTTGGGTTGTTAAAACAAAGCTACCTCCAAACTGCCTTGCTTGGGCTAAGCTTGGCTCTAAGGACGGTATGTTATTCATAGATGCAACCTCATCTAAAAATACCCATAACCTTCTGCTCCTATTCTGATGCAATGAAAGCAAATTATTTGTCATTATTTCAATTATAGCACTAATTAAGGGTTTTAATGTTTCATGTTGATCGGCTTTTGATGAAATAATTAAAAAGCCTTTCTGATGATCATCTCTAACCCAGTCTCTTATTGAAAAGAACTTCTCTTCTTGATCCGTTAAATACCTAAGAGATTTTACATAAGTAGTCATTACTGATAAGATACTACCCTTTGTTTTTTCACTATCATCTGGGAGAATCTTTTTGAGTATTCCAGATGATTTAACTATCTCATTAAAAATATTATCATCTTCTGAAAAGAAGATGTCCTGCAATCCCTTGTTACTAAAATCTTTTTTCTCATACAAATACTTTAAACTCTCAGCAAACACAGTTCTTGCTGCGTTCTCCCAAAACGGATCTCCAGAATGTTTATCTGGGATAAAAGCTTTAGCTATAGAATCAAAATCAGATGGCTTAGAACATTCATTTACCAAGCTCCAATTTGGTGAACGACCATCTAATGGATTTAAAATAACATCTCCCCTACTGACATCGTAGAACCTCTCTGTATACACACCCATAAAATCATAAATAATAGCCTTATCATTGCTAATCTTGACCTGATTTATAAGATTACTTAACAATACTGTTTTGCCTGTTCCCACAGCACCAGTTATTAAAGTATGGGTTTTCTCAGCATGTAATGGATATGGGATTGATGCCACTGATGCCCTCCTTTGTCTAAAGTCCCGACTGAACAGTCTCATTATATTTAGTGGTGACCTAAGATCTTCTAAAAAGTTGTTAAACTTTATTAGTTTTACAAGTTTTTTTCTCTTAACAATCTGATTGCCCCTAATCACCTTATGTTTACTGAGGAGAACACCCCGTATAAAAAACAAAATAGTAATTAATAATATTGCAATTGCAGCATATTCAATACTTTTGTTAAAGTACAAAACAACACTATCATTCACTGAATCAAAAATAGCATGTAAACCTGTATTTCCCGCAATATCAATTGCTGAATACAGGTTCTGATCTCCAAACGAATTAGTAATACTGAATTCTATCTCACCTAACTTAAATGAATGCAAAACCTTTGAAACAACAAACAGTACATATATCTTTATCTCATATAATGAAAAGTTAGTTAACAAACTATATGCCGAAACAAATAATACAATACCAACACCAATCTTAAGCAGATGCTTTAATACCTGCTTAAGCATTCTGATTGCATGAATCGTAGTTTGACCGCCTCTAACTAAATGCTGCATTATAAAACCTCAGACCAACTTAGCTTATTTTCCTAATCTCTGCACCAATACTAAAGAGTAAGTACAGCCTCAAAAAGGCACAGCAAATAAATAACACGATTTCTACTATGAACGGGAGTAAATATGACGAATATGCTACGACCAATATAAAGCAAAGAACGACCTGTAAAATGGAATATTTCAGAAAGCCGTACAAATTGTGATTAGAGTTTTGTAAATATGCCAAGCAAACAAGATTATCCCTTGTAAAAATTTGATTACATCCAAAGTCTTTTAACTTTGTTATAATGTTGTGATTACGAAATTGATTGTTTAATACATTTTTCATGCCTTAGCTGTAAAAAAATTAATGGGGGATCTCAGAAAACTCTCATCTAATTTAGATATCGAATTCAAAAAATTGAAAATTTGAAATTCAAATCTTGTTACTGCACGCATTATGCACGCAATACTACTGCTTGCTTGACTAAGAGCACTAATCATGCAACTATTAGTAAACATTAATTTAGTACTATGGCAATTGGTTCTGAAACTCCGATAAATCAAATCTCGAAAGCTGATATTGTTAAAAAAGATCTTTTTACAGTTTTGTTGATTGCATGTCTTTTTTTCCCTTATTATAGACCAGATCTTGTCGTTATAACAGGGATTGATACCCCTATTATGGATATAGTTGCACTGTTTATATATTTTACATTTTATTCCCTGATGGTTTATATATCCTGCATAATATACTGGAAGCTGATTAAACAGGCTGAGATCCCAAGTTGGTTCTGGTTGGTAGGAAGAAAAACAGTGTTTAATATTCAAAACTATAGATAAAAATTTATTCATCATTCTCACCAGTATTTTTTAACTTTCCTGTTGAAGGATCTATTTTTTGATGTTTTGCTAGAAATTCTTGCGTTTCATTAGTTGCCAGAGCCTTAAGATTACCAACTTTATCCTCACTTTTCTTATCAATAACCTCCTCACCCTTACTAATATGCGCTTGGCTCTCTGTATGAGCTTGAGCGACCTGATGCTGTATATCAGTATTAGCTAACTTGTTTGGCGTGAATTTGGCCTTTAACTCTTCTCTATGATTATCGCTAAAATCAACATTAGGTTCACTAAAACTCTGCTCTGCTACACCAAGCTCACTTTTTGTTTGATCAATAACATCGATTCCCTTTTCAGAAAGCATCTGATTTCCTAGATTAAATCTGTACTCTTGAATTAATTGCTCTTGTTCATTTGCATAACGAGAATCATCCATAATGTTATACACATCTTTATCATCATAACCTCTATCTCTTAAGAAATTTTGAGTGAAGTCACTTGTCCTATCTACGCTAACATCAAAACCCTCCTCTTTGACACTCTCTGAGTATTTATTTATAGATTCCTCCACACCATAATATTTAGAAGCAGTCTGAGAGTTAGATTGGAACTTATCATACGAGCTCGTTGTTGCTTCAAGCTGTGACTGTGCCTCTGAATTCTGAATGCTTGATGAACTCTCCGAACTAAATCTTTGAATAGTTTCAAAATCTTCACTTAAAGCTTTTTGGTCATGAGACGATACATTAAACTCTGTACCGCCTTTTACTAGCACACCTCCTCCAAGCCCTATATTAACATTGTTATCTTCAGCATATTGCTTTAAATTACTTACAGATTCTCTTGTTTGATCATCAATATTCTGAGTCCAACTTTCACCATTTTGTTCAGCCGACTCTAACCTATTCGCAAATTCAAGGGATGAGGAAAAAGACTGATTTAATGCTTTTTGAGCCATATTATCATAATTATTACCCATTTTTTGCGAATAATCAGCTCTCTCAGCTAAAATCTGCTTCTCAGACATACTTTGATTCATTTTTGTATGATGCTCGTCTGAAGCGCCCCCCATCTTCATCACAGTTTTACCACCTAAGAATTGAGTAACCTGACCTCCATAATCAGTATCTTGTGTTGAACCATGTGTTAAACTACTAAATCTAGTATCAAGTTTGTTTCCTGATACATTGTTTTGACTCACATTGCCCTGACTATAATTACCTCTTGTCATTTCTGATACAGCTGTCGCAGAAGCCCCTTGTAATGCCCCAGTCATTGAACCAAGCATGTGACCAATGCCAGCAAAGCCATTTAATAACTTCGTAGCCAGGAAAGGTATCATCAACATCAAATATCCAGCTATTAAAGACAAATCTTCTTGAACTTGTTCAATGGAATTCAAATTCTGAATTGTTACCCCCTTATCATGATAAGGTATCAAATCCTGCTGATTATATAGCGTCATAATTAAATGTAACACAGCATATAATGGAGGCCACGCTTGAAGCCATATTAAAGCCTGAATATAATTTGTAAAAACTTTCACACCCACGGGCAACAAAAACAATAAAAATACAAATGGAAAGATCCCGTATAACATTGCCTCAATTGCAGATCGGGCAAGAGGTAACCATGTCGTTGCCTGGCTTGCAGCTCGTTCAAAGGAATTGCGTGTTTCAATTGCACTAATTACATCAGCATACTCAGACATATTGATGGAGGCATTTTGAATAGCATTGATCATTAAGCTTTGCCTAATAATATCGGCTGAATCATCAGATGCATTAATAAAAAAGTTATTTGCATCCGATATTAAGTTACCAAGCAAGATTGTATCTGTTTGATCATCCGCACTTTTATGAAAAAGTTTTTCATAATGATATATTGTTTGATCCGAGATTTCAGTATCCCACTTTGCTTCTAACAAAAATGCAGCATCCTTACACGATTGATATGATTGGTCATCACCATCTTGATATTCGATACCCGCAGCCGTTGTCAGTGTATTATCAACAGTAATTAAACTCCACAAATCCTGTGACTTGGATAGCTCCGTGTTTGTGATTCCCCCTGTTACATAGTTTATCGTGAGTACACAGTTTTCTATGAACGAGTTTAAATTTGATGCAAACTCAACATCCATAACCTCAGATTTCTGTACATCTCTAAACACCTTCGACCCCATTAACATACCCGAATCTGAGTAAGATAAATCACCTGGTAACGCAAAAGATTGATCAAATAGTTCTGCAATCCCATTGCCAATTGCGGAAGTAGAACTTGCAAAAAATGCTAAACCATATGGGACATTATCCACCGATTTAGTATAGGATGGATCAAACCTGTCACTGATCATCACCGTTGTTTTTGGCACTAACAAGGCCTGATAAAATAATAAAAACCCACCAAACCATAACGATGTCTCGCGAATATTAGTCGTACCAAATGCAGCCTTAAATGCTATCCATCCAGCAGCGAAGGCAACGCTTAAAGCTGTCAAATCAGCATATGTATCACCATGCGTGATCATTGCCACACCATTCAATATATAATATAAAGCCTCTCCACCACCATGAGTCACTACTTCATTCATTATTTATTCCTCATTAGGCGCATATCTTTGTTAACAATTTTGTATAATTTATCTTCAATCGCAATTGCCCTCTCTAGCATTAAAATGTAATTCTCATATCTATTGCCAACCTCAGCCTGCTTTAATTTAATCTCCGACTTGATTTTGCCCTGCTCCTTAAAGAATGCGCTGAAGACTTCTTTGTAAGGATCTTTATTATACTTATCGCTTGCTTTGCGCATTTGATACATCACGCTATCCAAATATTGATAGAGAAGATCAAGTGCTATATATTCCGATAGTGAGTATATTTCTGAGTTGTTCTGATCTAATGCAAAATTAACAGATACTAGCTTTAAAATTGGCAATGATGACAAATAAAGTAGTTTCTCACTTTGGGAATCTAGCGCCGTGTCACCGTTGGATTTGATGTAATCTAAAATATTGGCTAATGCACTCTCAACAATGGCAGTATATGATTTATTGGCTTCTAATGTGATGGCCTCATGCGTCGGAAATAAACATGTGTTTTTATCATCATCACATTTTAGTTTACTTATATTACTTCCCGTAAGTAACGCACTGATCATATTGTCATTAGAAACCTTAGCTGGATGAACATCAAAATTATTCTGATCATTGTCTGAACCTGCTCCAGAAATAATTACCGTTCCAGATAAAGTCATAAATAACTCCGCAAGTTTGATTGAGTCCTCATTTGCTATATCCACTAAGCTAGCCTCCTTTAAGGCTTCCCAAGCAATATTTTTATTTGTTACTTTCTCAGCCTCAGGTGAAACTGTTTGAGCAGCATGGCCCCCAGACGTGCAATTAGCATTTGCATCTGCTGCATCTTGATACTTGCCTGAAGCCAATCCCCAGGTTCTACATCCATGAGATTTTATTGTATTTAACGTTCCCCCAGGAGAACTAATAAGACTTTTAGCTGCATTACATGAATTTATATTCAACTTGTTGACTTCTCTTGCAACGTTCTGAAAATATTTCTGTATACTACCTAATTCTGGAGATATGTTGTCTAAAGCTAGTTGAGCCAATGCACCAGGGGCATTGCTCACTATTGATTTACCTAGTGCTATCAGTTGATCAGAAGATATAAAACTGAAGCCTCCTGCATAGAAATCAATTCCCCCACACCCTGCTCTTAATGAAGGGCTTTGCATGGAAGCAATTTGGGTGTTTTGAATATTGGAGCGCATCTGTATGCCCCCAAGACTAATATGCCCCGTTTTTTGTCCCTCAACGTATCTTGCCTTATTAACATTTGATGTTCCACCCAGAGAATCCCAGAAATCAGACATGCTTTCTTCAATTCCAGCATAGCTAACATTCGCGAATAATAAACCTAACGTAAGAATATAACTTCTTATAAAATTCATAAATCCTCACCAAGTTCTATTTCTGTTAAATTGAATATTCTCTGCTTTAACTCCTGCTCCGATAATGCCCCAAAACCGACCGGTATTATCTCTGAGGTTTCCTTGTCAAAAAGAATAGTTGCTGGCACAGTATTAATATCAAGCTTCACACTTTGACCCGCATCCGCCCTCGAATCTGGCCACTCCTTTAAAACACCACCATCTTGTGAAACAGCTACTACATTAATATTATATTTTTCTGAAAATGCCTTTATTACTGGCGAATAACTATGACAGTAAGGGCAAGTTGACCGATAAACAAAAAATAACCCATATCTCTCATTTATGTTTTGAATTGTTGTCTCTATCTCTTGATTTCTTAAATCAATCCATTGCCTTTTTCCAACCGCATTCACTGGTCTTTTCAATGAATAATCGATCTCAGGATTCTGCCAAATTGCTCGCTGAGCAACTTCTGCGACATAAGATGTTTTATTCATAACAAATTGGTTATATTTGATATAATTTTTAATATTATCTTCAGTTGGGAAGATTGTAGCAATATTCAATAATTCATCATGCCTCCTCCGAATCTCCGCAATCTCCATCTTTGCATATTCTCCAATGTCTAAAGATTTTGACTCCTGTTTTGCTTCTTTAGGTTTTTCTGATTGTATAGCTTCATCCAACTTGGGGTCACAATAAAAATTCCACCCTAAATCATCTTCATCACATTTATTCTTAAAATAAGATGAATGCGCATTATTTATTATGAACAGAAAACAAATATTTAATAATGTATAAAACAGAAAACTTCTCATTGCGCACAACATGTTTTTTTGCGCCACACCAAATATCCAAAATCTTCACCCGCAATAGGGATTTCTTTGCCTGCCGAGTGAAACATTGTACTTCTCCCATAAGGATTGCACCCATACGGACCAATACCCGGTATAGGTATTGTCGTTTGTATTCTATATTGAGACTTTTTAATTATTGGTGCTGGTATTGGCATACAAATTGCTTCTGGACCCGAAGTATTCCATAACATTAATTGTCTATGCAGTTTCGCTGTGAACCTTTGAACTGACAAACTACTAGATTGTATTGATGTATGATGTTCACTATTGTTGCCCGTAAATGGATACATGCTTCCTTGACATCCAGAGCACCAAAATAAACTATCTAGGGGCTTCCAACTACTTGAAGCAATACAGTCGGCTGCACATGCTGCTTTTGCAACAATATTTCCAAATAATGCAGCTTCAGGATTCATCAAAAAGGCTAAAAAATCATTATTCCAAAGAGGGTCAAACTCCGTCATATAAGCAAGGTCGAAACCTTGCACATCATTACAAAGAGCCGCATCCTTAACTAACCCTAATGTGCCTAATAAAGGATTAATGTACCAATGAATATGCCAATTACTCATTCTTGCCTCACTGCCTCCCTCATAAGGGGAAGAGCCTGTACCAATATTCATGCCCGGGTTTAACGATATACCTCCTAGCGATACTAAACAGAATGGGCGCTTGGTTACATCAACCATCCTAATTGGCTCCCACATCCCAAGTGCAAGTCCAGGAGAAGGTAGTCCCCCTAGTTTTTCATTTGGACAAATGCACATTGGAGATGGAAAATTGAATGTGTCAGGTCTCAAAGTTGTCGCAGGTGGTATTTCTATAGAACCAATTGAAATCGGGAACAAACAATCCCAACATACATCCGTGATAGGATTTAAAAAACGACCTGTGCATACATTAGCATAACTAAAGCTTGATACTAATAACCATATACTGAATATATATTTTGCATATTTAATGAGCTTCATAATACCAGCTCCTCAATTCGCAACAAGTCTCCTTCCTGACTCACTTTAGCTGGAACAGCACCAATATTAAAAGTTTTCATTAAGTAACCATTCTGATCAAAATAAATCCTAACCTTATGATCTCTCATTATTTCCATGATACTCCCATTGACGAGGATAATCATTGCATAACTCTTCTTATGATCTGCTAACGCCCAGTTTAATTGCTCTTTGACATCTGCATCAATAAAAATTAAATCCTGCTGTAATGACTGATGTTGTAAAGGATTAACTGTTGTACCTTTAGGCACAATTATATTGCCAAGATGATCTTTAATATCATATTGCACTGAAATCGATGGATCATGATAATACACTTTATGCTGAGATGCTATGCTATAACCTTCCACAGGCCTTGGTCTCTCAGCTCTATCTGTCGCAATCTTTTGCCATTGTTTTTCTAGTTTATTTAATTCACCACTAGACTCCATCTGCTCTAGTTTACTTCTAATATCTTGAATTAAATCAGGCTCACTTATTTCAAACAACTGACCATGAACCCCCAAGTCCTTTGCTAAAACAAAGTTTGGTGTCATCAATATCAAACCTATAAATAATAATATAAAATATCTCGATTTAACACGACTTGATAGCTTCTTAATTAGCCACACATATGCCACAATAGATAACA
The DNA here is from genome assembly GCA_018659145.1 of Rickettsiales bacterium. GTDB lineage: Bacteria > Pseudomonadota > Alphaproteobacteria > Rickettsiales > JABIRX01 > JADHOX01. The sequence goes on along the minus strand of JABJNB010000063.1, from coordinate 5,931 downwards.
CAAAAACTAGAGTTTTGTTATGATCTAACGGTATTACTCTTGCTAGAATGCTACTTTTATGAATTAAGCCAACTTCTTCATAACGAGAATCTAAACTATCCTTATGAGGAGCAATCATTAAAAAATAATCATCTGATATTTTACCTTCTTTGATTGGGGTGAGCTTTGATCCGTCTAGTGCATACTCTTTTATGATACCAATAGGTTCAGAATAGTTGCGATGATATACCCAGAGTTGACCTTCTTTAATTGCAATATCATCTCCGGCTACACCTTTTATTTGCTTTGCAAATATAGCGTTATACCACTTATTTTCTGTATGAAACGCCACATAATGATCCTTATCGTAACTAGCACTCTCATTGAGTATTAGAAATAATCGATATGGCAAAGAATCAGACTTATTTATGCCTATCGACATTCCCGATAGTTTACATCCTACACACAATCCCAAAAAACCAATAATAACAGAAATCTGGAGTACTGAGATTTTTCTTAATATTTTCATTCCCCTCCTCCTGTTTGATAGAACTCAAGAATTCTCTCTGAAACCGTTCCGTCTAAATCTTCCCAATTAGATAGATTGTTTTTAGCACCCTCCTGAATCTCAGCTTCTAAAGAAGAAAAATCTAGCTCATCCAAATTTAGCGAGTTAATTTCATTTGTTGATAATCCTGAACAATCAGGATTATCAGGCGTTCCCCATCCTTTACCTATTTGTGGCCGCCCTTGTTCATTGATAATTTTGGAAATTTTAGATGAGAAACAACAATAAGCTTCCTTTTCCTGTAAGCACAAACCTGTAATATCTTCCTCTGCACTACAATAACGACCAATATACACACATTGATTGTTATTACGTCTAATAAACAGCTCATTCTCCGATGAGCTACAAAAGCTTAAATCAAGACCAGTATCAAAAGTCTCATCACCAGAAATACTTTTAATAAGCCCTATGCCGCTAGCCCACTGCATATGTGAGAAACCACTTTCAACAATATCTTCGAGAAGTCCATCCATGCTACAGCAATCTGATAAACTCAATAAATCTTTACTACATTTTCCTGATGTTCCAGCAAATGTCATTGATGTATCAGAATCAAACTCAGCAGCTGCATTTTCGAGCATTGAAGTAAATGCAGTGGCCTCAGCTAAATCCTTGTTCTTCTCATAGTCTATCGCATCACAATTTCCATTATCACAATAAACCTGACTATTGCAGACAACGATTTGACTGTCTGCATCTAATATTTGAACATCATTTTGACACTCATAATTCCTTTTATGCTCAATACATATGCCAGAAATATCTGTTTCTTTGCATTCTGCACTACTAAAGCTACATTTTTCTTCTAACTCTCCACAATCACTTTCAATTAAGTTGTTATCCGCACAAGCATAAGAACGTCTATATTGCCAGCAATCCCTATCAATTTCTAAACCATCAATTACTTTAAGACCCATATTGTCACACGTCTCACCTGTGATCTCACACGCATTATTCTGATCCAATGCATTACAGTCCTGATAGTTGATGTAATCAGTAACAATATCTTGAAAAAAACCTATGTAAGATGTTTGATTCTCTATGACTTTAATATCATCATTAGTGCAACGATGAATATTTTGATATTGGTTACAGTAATTTGCTCCCTCATCAACACATGTTGAGCTTAATGAAGAGCATGAGTTATTATTTTCTATTTCCTCACAATAGCTAACATAACTACTTGGCGTACAAGTTTTAATAATATTATATTTCCAACAGCTCCTATATTCGTTAACTCCACTACCAATATTTCGCACCTGATTCTTTTCAGAACAAACTCGATTTACTTCTGTACAAAGATCATTTGCAAATTTCTTCTCCGAACAACTTTCAACAAAGCTATTATTACTGTAATTGCTGCATTGTTTATACTTAAAGGTAAACCTTGAAGCCAGAATACCTGAACCTCCAATATAGTGCTTAATCTTAATACTATTCTCACCTGGCTGAAGATATGATTTTAAATCAATATTGGGATAATACTTGGTAGTTCTATAAAACTCACATCTAGTCGTATTAGCTGTTCTGTAAACTAAATTGCCATTAACATATAAATCAGCCTTATCATCAACATCAATTCTATTAAAAGTTAGAGCCTCAATTTCTGAAGGATCGTTAATACGAAATTTAAACTCAAAATTAGTACCGCCACAACTGCCACTAGATCTATTAATTCCAAGGCTTAAGGTTGTACCTGAAAAAGAATAACTAGGAAAGCCTTGGTGCGTAATCGGAGGTAGAGTATAAAATGAATTTGTACATTGAAGATCTAAGCTTTCTGTACAGTTAATATTGTACTGAAACTTATCTTTATGACATTTATATTTATGATAACTATCAACCTTAACCTCTCTATTAGCATTACAAGATTCGTAATTTAACCCCTGATAAAAACTACAGCTTCGTTGGTTTCCAACGCAATCAGAGTATGTGCTCGTAATTATATCTAATGTTTCAAATGGCTGAGAACTAATATTGAAAGTGTTCTGCAGCCAATCCTCATCCAAATCAATATCATATTCTGATGAGGCATCACTGCTCTTTAAGAGTGTGTCGAAATTTTGATCATCCACCATATTTGATTGAGCATCATCATTCATATTACCTTCATTATTATAATATTTTAACTCATCAACATTAGCACCCTCATAAGCTTCAATATTAGCAACCGCTTTTTCTTCTGTAAGAAGCTGCCCTACATTAACACTGTCCTTAATTTGCCGTGATATTTGATTATAATCTGTAGCATATGAATTCTGTAAAATTAAACTTGCGGCAATCATAGATATATTAAATAAAGACCTTTTCATTTCAGCTTTCTCGGAGATTAATCAAAAATCTTTGCGCCTCCTTCTGTGCAAATCCCCCTTCTTTTGAAATCTTCTCTAGAGCATATTCTAATGATATATTGCCTTTAATTTTATCATGTAGTGGTGTCTGTTCACATTTCCCATTAACACATTTGTTAGTGTCACTGATTGCGAGTATTTGCGGTACAGTCCGAACATCAAATAAACGAAATGCATTCGGATCAATTATGGCTCTTGTACCCTTCTGTGATAAATCCTTTATAAATGAAACGGTATTTGTCATTGACCCATCTACAAAGCCACGCAAGACCATAACCCCTCCTGCTTCCCTTACTTGCACAGCATATTGATTTAAACTCTCTTTTGGCATCGAGCTACTAACAAAAACCATCAGCTGACTTATTGTGTTGGTCGGACCTTGCTGAGGCCCAAGTTCCTGGGCTGAGAATTGATGCTGAGCATCCTTCATCTCGTTAAAATCAACTGCTAAATTCTCTTCTCCATAATAATCTTTATAAAACTCATTATTTGCTGAAAGAGTTGCTTCATGTGATTCAACAATTTCATTTAAATCATCTGTAAAGTTCTGATACTCCTGACTCTGCATTTTAGTATCATACATTTTTTTTATGATTGCAGCATCCTCAACATAACTTGAGTATGTACTCGCTGGTAGCATTACAATAACTGTAAAAAGAAACTTTCTATTTAACATATCTCTCCTTTTCCATAAGGTCTAAAAGAACAGTTTTAGCTTCTTCTGTTTGATCTATAGCCCCACCAATGACATTATATTTATGTAGAACCACTATATTATTTTCAATAGCTATATCAGATAATTCCGCCTGAAACTTCTTAAAAATATTATCATATTTTTTTACCTCTAACTCAACCTCTTCCTCACCTGCCCCTTCTGTATCTTTGGTAATTTTAAGCACCATTTCGTTGAATATTTTCTCATTATCAATGACCACTATTTGCTGAGGTTGCTCGACCAAAAAGTAAACTGTTATGAGAACGTTTAACATGAGTGTGATCAAGATTACTGAAATATCTTTGAGCATTTTGCTACCCTATTAATTTAATTATCGCTTCTTCGACTGAAAGTCCGGACGACTTTAACTTCTTAAGAGCAGCTACATCTTCTGCCTTCGAACTATATAAAAAAATTGAGAATGGGTCCAATGTTAGCCTTCCTACATACCAGCCTGCATCTCCTAATATTAAACATTCTGCATAACACCCTGAAACCATTCGTAGTTTTTTTAATGCAGTCTCTAAATGAGAACTCATATTGATTATTTTTTTCTCTTTCAAATTCTCAACCGCATCATCATTCTGAGCCAGAAATACTTTCCATTGAGAATTATCTAAAACCGCTTTTGCAGCAGGGTTAGCATAATAGTCTGTAATATATTGTGATGCTGTAATTAGACTGCCTCCAAACTTTCTGACACGCCTAACAAATCCCTCTATAAACTCTTCCATTGACCCACCCTTTAGCATTGTCCATGCTTCATCAATGATAAGTGCAGATCTTGTAACTTTATCACCTTTATAAATGATCTCGGTAATTAAATGCATCATCAACATCATAATAACAGCCTTAAGATCTCCCATACCCCCTCCTTCAAGATTTGCCATCTCGAATACTAGGAATTTATTTTTGATATCTATATCGCTCTGACCTTTAAAATAATTGCCATACTTCTTCAGAAATACGTCTAATGATAGTTTCAAACTAACGCAGGCCTTTTCTTGAGCTGAGTCTTTATGTACCGCTAAAAGCTCCTCACCCACTAATTCTAGCGTTCCTTTATGACCAGATTGATTTATAACATTCTCACATGCCAACGTAATTAATGCCCTCTCATCCTCATGAATTTTTGATATTGGACGACATATCTGTGATAACAAAGAAGTAAAAAAGTTTAAAACATCTGTTTTATATTCATGGTTGTTCTGCATCCCCTCCAAGTCAAACATTGTGAAAGGGTTGACCGATATATTTTGGTCCACCTTGATGAACTTCCCTTCTTGCAAAACACTTGAGTTCTGAAAACTCTCCCCATTATCAATAACAAAGAGCCTTCCTCCAGCACCTCTAATTGACGCTGCCAAGTCTTGAATAAATACCGATTTTCCAGATCCTGATTTTCCTGTTACCACTACATTATAATTACCTCCAGCCTCAGGTGCATAATATGGGTTCCAAAATAATGGCTGCCCTCTTTTGCCTGTTAGCATAACATATGGCTGTGCTATCGCGCCCTTATACTCCCCTTGAAAGGGCACAATATTTGCACATGTCCATGATAGCATTCTACGTGTTTTGCCCAAATAATAGAAATCTTTAAATCTCTGTTCATTCATATAAAAAGGTAAATTAGCCAAGAATGATGGTAGCTGGAAGAAATTGTCCGCAGCCATCTCCCAACCTTTGTCTGTATATATAGCTTTAAGCTTGTCCTCTGATTCCCTAAGCTTCTCAGTAGGACAAATTAATAATATACTAAATTTTGCTTGTACAAGGCTATGACCTTTGTTTAGATGATCAACTACATATTTCCAATCTGCAGACATTTTACCAACGTCTTGCCAATGTCGTGCCATTGGTGATCTTGCTCTAGGCTCTAATATTTCATTCTTCAATGCTGCCGAGCTTTTACTCTTTGAACGATTTGGAACTTTAATTGTTAAACTAGTAATGAATGGACAGGACAATCTTAACTCATCCCGATATTCCGAACCCAATAAGTTAATCATATCCCAGCCACCCCAGACCTCAGGATAGCTCTTAATACTAAAACTTTTAGCAGATATATTATGTGATAACTCCACAGCATCTTTTTTAATCTTTAACTCAGCTTCTGAATTACTTGCCTGCATATTGATAGGATTATGCTTATCCCACTTTTTGTTCGAGACATGAGTCTTTGATGGATCTGGATTCAAAATCTCTTCCAAAAAGGACAATAACTCATTAGGGCCTTGATTGATTGTAAAGATCGAGACATTCTTAAGGTTATTAATAAAACTTAACCTTAATTCCTTTAGAATTGCCTCAGCAGC
>JABJNB010000062.1 GCA_018659145.1 Rickettsiales bacterium | reverse complement strand
TCTTCTACTATTTGAGGCGATTGTCCTAAAAATTCAGTTCGGATAATTACCTGAGTATCAGATAGATCAGGTATCGCATCGAGAGGTGCATTTTTTACAGCAAAAACACCACTAACCAACAATGCAATCATACCCGCCACCACCAGAAGCTGATTTGAGACAGACCATTCAATAACCTTAGCTACTATAGAGTCCCGAGGGTCATGTAATTTGCGCTTAACTTCCTGCATTCGCGTCCCCTTCCGACATACCTTGCATCTCCATACCATTATTAGAGCCTACAGCATCCTGCCAAGGTTTAGTTATGGACTCTCCATCACCATATGGATTCTTGGCTGATCCTTCAAGCTGGATCCATGAATTACCACTCACCTCATCGATATATAATGTTAAACCTTTCTCTTGATAATAACTTGGCTTCCCGCCCCAGATCCATAAATCTAGAGAACTCGTCAAGCTTGCTAAAGCAATCTGTAGCTCCGCATCAGTGATTGCTTGCTGAGCTTGCACAAGAGCCTCTCCTGCATTATCTAATATAAATTCTAGCTTCGTGCCTCTCAAGCTAACTAATAAATGCTTTTGCAATGCAAGTGCTGGTGCAAGCATTGTGCTATCTATTGATGTATCACTGATCAGAGTTTTAGCGATATAAATACTGCTATCGATCAAATTATCTATAGACCGTAATTGATCATCATCCAAGGTTAATTCCGCTAGTGGTTTTTGCAATCTCTGCATTTTCCTAAAAGACTCCCGCAAGCTACTTTCTGAATCAATTAAAAATTGACCACTAACCACAATATCATCGCCCTCAGATACACCTGATAACACTTGAATTAAGCCTTTATTATAAATTCCTGTTTTAACTTTTTGCGATCTAAAACGACCATCACCTAAGGCTATTACCACATAATTCCCATCTGAGCTTCTAAGTATTGATTCCGATGCTACAGCTAAACGCTTTTCTGAGATTGTTTCAAAAACAACATCCGCGTAAGCTCCAGGTCTCAGTAATCCATCTTGATTATCAAGCACCAGTCGTACCTGACCAGTTCGACTAGATTTATCAATAGTTGGATAAATATAATCGATTCTAGCAACATGCACCTCATTCGACATATTCGGAAGCGTCACTTCCGCCTTCATATTGTGTGATAGGAATTCCAAATCTTTCTCAGCTACCGAGACATTAATCCAAACATTTGAGTAATCTTGAATTATAGCAAGCTGAGTTCCGGACTTAATATAGGTCCCTTTTTTAATATTTAGCTGACTCACAATTCCGCCCACTTCAGCATAATAAGGGATATGCTCTAACTTTCTTCTGCTTGCTTTAATTTGACTCAATGTTTTATCTTGTATTCCCAGTGACTTTAAGCGGTTCGCACTCGATGAGACTCTGCCCTTTATTCCAGATTTAATAGCTGCTATATAATCTTGCTGCGCCGATATTAAATCTGGACTATACATTGTAAATAGCTGCATATTTTTCGTTACCTCATCACCAATAGCAGTGACATTTAAATCCTCTATCCAGCCAGAAACTCGGCCCGATATCTCATGCTGGGCACGTACATTTTCTGTAACCAGCCCATAACTTCTAATGCTAGTTCCAAACCATGCAGCTATAGCTTTTCCAGTTCTAACACCACTGTTTTGGATGGTCTCTGGTGCGATAGTAATAATGTTTGCGACAAGTTTTTCTCCACTGCTGTAAACAGGTACTAAATCCATCCCCATTGGTGATTTACCAGGTTTGTCACTTCTATAATCTGGATTCATTGGTGCCTGCCAATATAGAATTTCCCCACCCCGATTTTCAGATACCAAGAGCGACTCCTCTTCGGACTCATCACCCCTAGCTACTAAATCCATTCCGCAGATAGGACATGATCCAGGCTCAGTTGCTATGTAATGCGGGTGCATAGGACAAAAATATTTTGCCTCACCTGCAGATGCAAAATTAAATATTAAAGGCGTGATAAATAGAAGGAATATAGCTATTTTTTTCATTTGCTACCTAGGTATAATATGACTGTTAAATGAAGCTGATAATTTTAGAAATTGGCTTTCTTGTTTGACTAAACTTGCTGCAATATTCAACTCATTTATCTGTGCATCTAACACCGATTCTAATTCAGCACTACCAGCTTCATAATTGCGCTGAATACTCGATACAAGAGACTTAATTGCCTTATACTTGTTTTGCAAAAGCTTGATGTTTGCAAAGCAAGTATCACGCTGACTTGCTATGACAGTGAGTTGCTTTTGCCATGAGCGCCTAGTATCATCCAAAGAGAATTCTGTTTTTTGCTTAACAAGTCTTGCTGCATGCAATTTAGGCTTTTGATTAGAGTGATACCAAAGTGGTATTGATATAGAGGTTTGCAGGGAAAACCAGTCATCTCCAGAAAAACTTTCACCTTCTTCACGCTGCTTATATAAGGCCTGAATGTCATAATTGGGCTGATATGATTTCTCGGCAATCTCAACGCCACTAGAAGCAACCTTAATATTACCCTCCATAATTCTCACAGGATAAACTTGACCTAAATCATAATTCCATTGCATAGCTGGAACATCTGATATTACTATATCAGGCACCTCATCCACCAAGCGAACTAATTCCGCCTCAATGGCAACGCGCTCTGACCGGAGGTTGTTAAGCTCCTGCTCTACTTCAACCCTCTCCACATCGACCTCTGAAAACCTTCCATATATAGCATTCCCAGCCTCAAGCTTACCTTTAAAATAATCTTCTAAGCTCTTATAAAGCTTTAATTGGCGTTTGGAATATTGTTCAAGTTTTTTGACTTTTTCTAATTCAACAAGTGCGGTAATTAAATAAGCTTTTAAATTAGCTTTAACATATTCCGCAATAAGCTTTTGCTTAATGGATATATTCTGCTGTTTACCAGACCTGGCCTTTCTTAAAGCATAACTAGGTATCATCTGCTTAAAGCCAAAAACTTTAGAGCTTGGTAAGAATTGATCAAACTTAGGATTATCTACAGGTAGATTATCAACGCCCAGAATGATTGTTGGATCAGGCAACCCCATTGCAGCCTTGGATAATTGGTCTGAGCTTTGTGCGCCAGATAGATGTAACAAAACCTGAGGATGATTCTCTAAGCGTAATAAATATTCATCAAAACTCATTGCCAATGTCTGGCTTGAATAAAGCATTATTAAGCTGATAAAAATTTTGCAAAGTAATGTCATATTATTTTGTATATAACCTGATACGGACAGATATGATATATCCCTCAAAAATTTTCTTATACAACTATAAAGTTATAAATTAGCTGAATTATCCATCTCAATTACCCTGGATAAGGCATAAATTACAGATGCAATTTTAGCAACATGCTGGATCTGCTCTCTTCGAACACCTTCCTTTTTCAGAGATCTCTCGTGAGTATCGATCGATACTCTGCAGCCATTTACAACTGAGATTGCCAAAGAATATAATTCAAATTCGCGTTTTTCTATACCATAATCACCCACAACATTCATCCGAAGGCCTATTGGCAACTTAGCATATTCGGCATCAGATACTAAACTCGTAAATCTATGATACATATTACTCATAGCCATGATAGCGTTAGCGGACTTAATGGCCCCAAGCGTCTTGGCATCCAATAAAGATTCAGCTGTTTCTAATAATGCCTCCTCAACCTTACTATTCCTAGCCGCATAACCAGCAGCCAAAGCAATGCCTATAAGTAACTTTTGGTCTAGTGGTGCATTATCTGGATTTAATACCGTCCTGATATTCACTTGAATATCCCTCGCATATTTGGGTATTGAATAAAATAATTCTTCGAACTTATTTACTTGCTCTTTATTGGGCATTGATCTTCTTAATAATTTTAGTTGTGCTTTTACCAGCTTCTAGATCCACTAAATAAATTCTACCGCCATTTTGCATTACGATATCCGCGCCTACAACATCTTCAACTTTATAGTCACTACCTTTAATTAAGACATCTGGAACAATCGCCTGAATCAACTCCAGTGGCGTGTCTTCGCTAAATAGAACAATATAATCAATCTCAGCAAGTGAGGCTAAAATAATTGCCCGCGACATCTCATCATTAATTGGCCTATCATCTCCTTTTAACCTTTTAACCGAGCTATCACTATTTAAACCCATAACCAAAACATCGCACTGACTCTTAGCTTCCTGAATTAACTTAACATGTCCTGGATGTAATATATCGAAACAACCATTAGTAAAGCCAACCTTCTTGCCTTGAAGCTTTAGCATAGCGGCTTCTTCAAAAAGCTCTTTACGTGGCTTGAGCTTTGTTAATTTATTAACATCCCCTAAAATAACTTTCTTTAAATCAGTTTTGTAGATTCTCGCCGTGCCTAAACGCTCAACAACTATTCCTGCGGCCTTATTTGCCAAATAGATAGATTGCTCAATATTTAGACCAGAAGCAACCGATGCAGCAATAGTTGCAACCACAGTATCGCCAGCCCCCGTCACATCAAACACTTCTTTTGCGACTGATGGAATATGCAGTGACTTGCCCTGATCTTTGACCAAATACATACCATCCTTACCCAACGTTACCAAAACATTAGCTATATTATATTTCTCGCATATCTTTTTAGCTTCACTCTCAACTTGCTCAAACTTTACTTCAAAACCAACCAATCTACAGAATTCATTATAATTAGGAGTAAGCAAATAACCGCCTTTAAAGCATGATAAATCCTGTTTTTTTGAATCAATAATAACTTTAACATCGTAACGACAAGCAATTGCTACCAACTTCTGCGCCAGCTTGTCACTGATAGTACCTTTGATGTAATCTGAAATAATTAGCACTTTATTATTGCCAATAATTCTAGTAAATGCCTCTAAAATTAATTGCTCCGTTGCCTCCGAGATATCAGATGTCTCCTCCTCATCCACTCTAAGTAAATGCTGAGTACCAGCAATATATCTAGTTTTAACAGGTGTCATCTTATCTGGATCTACAATAAAATTGGCTACAACATTATCTTCTAGCCCCACAATATCCTGTATCCGTTTTCCTGCATCATCGTCACCTATGACGGTAATGAATTCAGCCTTACTGCCTAATGAAGATATATTAGCTACAACATTACCAGCGCCACCTAATACATAATGGCTTCTGGCTTTATTTAGAACTGGGATAGGAGCCTCAGGTGAGATTCTGGTGACGTGCCCATAAACAAAATTATCTAAGATAATATCACCTATAACACATAAGTTAGCCTTATTAAGATTCTCAATATCCTGCGCCTTTATTTCCATTTTACCAAAGTTTTAAATTACTATCTTTTTTGAGGCGCAGCATTGCATATACCAATCCCAACATTAACCATCCCGATGATACTGTCCACGCCGCATAAAAACTAGCACTTGCTGCTAATGGCCAAAATCTTAAGAAAAATGTTAGACTGGCTCCAAATAAAATTGGACTCTCCCTGACTATCTCGCGCTCCTTATAGAGGTCTTTAAATAATACGTAAAGAAAATATAAAAATATTAATAAACCAATTATTCCAGCTTCTGCGAAAATCTCAAGATAGATATTATGCGGATGAATATAATAGCCAGAACAAACGCTTCGCATCTCACTCGAAGATAGTCCGTCTGCGGGCGAAACACCGCAAATATCTTCTCGCAAAACATGACGATAATGCTTAGCTCCAACACCAAAAACTGGGCTTGTCATGGCAACCTTAAGCCCATTGCTAAAATTCCGGCCATAAGAAGATTCTGCAAAATTACTCATATCGTTATAAGTCATAAGAATTTGCCGGTTAAATACTTCTGGCTTGAGCGCGAAAATTGACGAGAGACCTAAGACCCCGAGTAAGATCATATATAAAATATAGTGCCGATAATTTTTATAAAATAACAATGTCAGGAAAGCTCCAAAACACATTAATAACCACGCCATTCTATCACCAGAGAAAGTCACAATTACAAAACTCAGACCAATAAATAAACCATATAATAATTTCAGCCTATTTGAGATTTGTGGCAAAAATATTTGATCCAATAAATAAATTATGAGCGGAAAAATTAAAAAAGTAATATGAAAGCCCAGAATATGATCCTTCAGGAATGCTGTAATTAACAATGCCGACCCAGCTTCGCCGGTTAGCTTTGCACTTACGCCAAAGAGATCCGTCCCCGTTACAATTTGTACCAAGCTATCAAAGAAAATAAAAGCCAATGTAGCAAAAAGTGCAGAGAAAAATAATTTGATATTAACTTTATCTTTCAATACCCAACTTGATATAGCTAAAGAAAAAACAGGATAACGAATCCATGGAATTGATCTCTTAAATGCTATTTCCGGATATTTGGCAAAGAAGGACATAAGGACTAAATAGCCCCAGAACAATAATAAAACCTTGAACCATTTTTGATTAAACACCCCATAGTCTTTTTCGAGAATAACTTTAATTAGAAAAGTAAGAGCTATAAGAGTCAGATTAATATCTATAACGGCCTTGCCTATGAAAGTAGAAAGCGGCAATATTACCAATAAAAACTTGGCCAAATAATCAAATAATCTATCCTGCATTTGCATCTAATTCTTTTAAAAGATTATCCCGTATATCATCTAATTTTTTAGTTGTAACTCTAATGTTAAATTTCTCACTAGCATGTTGAAAACTCGCTCTTATTTTCTCTTCTCGCAATAGCTCATCATCAATCAAACGTTTTATATTTGTAATTAATGATGCAATATTATACTTTTCTGCATAAAGGCTATTCTCTTCACAAATCTCTGATATTCCACCAGACCTGCAAGTAACTACAGCCACTTCACACAAAATTGATTCTAAGACTGTGCGGCCAAATGGCTCTTCCCAATGCGAAGGTAAAACTGCTATCTTGGAACTACCCACATATTCCATCGCCTTATCAAACTCCATTTGGGGATAATGCTTTACACGATCCGGATGAATGGTTAATGCTTCATTAAAGCTATCTACATAGTCATGGTATTTCTTGGAATATGAGCCTATCATAACCATCTCCCAGCCATCTAATTCCATGAACAATTGATTCACTGCCAAGAGAGCTGCTAAGGCGCCTTTCTCTTTGGTAATTCTACCAATAAAAATAATTCTATTTAACTTTTCTTGGCTACGAAATTTTAGAAAAGCATCTGGATCCAAACCGTTATAAACAACAGATGCCTTAGCTCCAAACTCTTCTATCCCTTCCAATAAACGCCTACGCACAAAATCAGATACACAATAAACATGCTGGCTATAGGCGATAGTCTTTAGGCGAAATTTTTGATTATTAATAGATTTTACATCATCATTAATATCATTATGTAGGTGCTGAGCAATTGGTATATTTATATCTCTTGATAGAAACTCCGCAACCTTCACCTTGTTATGCACTTCAATTAACGCAAACTTCTCCCTTTTCAAAACCAATAATAACTCCTTAGCAAAGGCCTTATTCTTAGAAAAAGTTAGATGCTTTAAGCGATTGGTTTTTATATAGCGATAATTGATATTATCATATGATTTGCCAGATTTAGTCTTGCCGCCAAAAACCACAATATCATCTTTATATTTAGAGAATAAGCAATTATCCTGCACGCAAAGCGCCACCGCTCCGAAATTCCCGTAAGAGAACCCTTCAACTCTAGGCAAAATAACTGCGATTTTTTTATTCATAAAATTTTATTGCTATGGCTACGCAAATAATATAAGCAGGATTATATGCAAAATTCTAATAAAAAAATAAAAATAATCAATATCATGCTCGCCAAAGATCTTGGCGGGATTCAGCAAGTATTCATTGATTATGCTATTTGCTTCACAAAGCTTAACATCAAACTGCTTAATATACTTCACCCTAAAGCCAAGATTTTAGATGAGGTAAAAAGACGTAAGCTTGATTATAGCTTTTTAAAAAATTCAAATAAATATGACCTATTTGCCAGGTTCAAACTATTTAAAATATTAAAATCAGAAAATCCTGATTACATTTTATTGCATGGTAATAGAGCAATGCAGCTGGCAAACCTAATGCAAAAGATTTTTCCAAACACTAAATTCATCGCAATATGTCATAATACTTGGTTTAAAAATGCGCCAAATTACCAATATTACATTATGGTTTCTAAATATATTGAGAACCATTTGCCACATGGTATGCAAAAATTCTGTATCCCAAATGCTATTGAATTAGATGCGGAGATAGCTCCGAAAACTACTAATCCAGATTTTATCACAATTGGCGCTTTGGGACGAGTTGTAGATGATAAAGGTTTTCATATTTTAATCAAAGCTCTGGCGATTGCTAAAGAGACAGTTCCAAATATTAAATTACAAATAGCTGGTGATGGCGAAATGATGAGCGAGTTAAAGCAAATGACTAGTTCGCTAAACTTAATAGGTAATGTAAAATTCTTAGGATGGATCAAAGACAAATCCGCATTCTTTAGCAAAATCGACATCTTCTGCATGCCATCCCTAATCGAACCATTCGGCATTGTCGCTCTAGAAGGCGCCAAATTCGACACCCCCCTCATCGTCTCCGACGCTGAAGGTCCTGTAGCTATTTTTACTCATAATGAGAATTGTTTAATGGTGAAGAAATCAGATGAGCAAGATCTAGCTAAGCAAATTGTAATTCTGGCTCAGGATGCAGAACTGAGACAAAAACTGAGCCAAAATGCCAAAGCGCTATTAATTAAAAAATACTCTCTAGAGAAAATGCAGGTTAATTTAAGCAAGATGCTGGAACGCCTTAATAAATAGCTACAATACAAAAATCACCCTTTTTCACCCTCCATTTTCCATAACGGATATTATGCGAGAAGGTGCAAACCCCCTGCACAACTGCGATTACGGCTGATTAGGTGTTTATTAGGTGCCAAAAATGTTTTTTAGAGACCGTCCAGTTATTATTCTGAAATTCATTAATAACAACGAATAAATTGTCAATATTCTATAACTTCTCTAATACAAATCCGACTATATTCCGTTCCTCTTGATTGAACTCAACTCCAACTAATATTAGCTCCTTATTATTACCTTGATATGGTTGGTAATATTTCTTTGTTTTGATTTGCTCTAATGCTTCTTCCTTGGTTCCATTTAGCTTAAATTCAAAAATATAAGTTTTGTCTGCCAAATCTATTACTACATCCAACCTACCGATGTTTGTTGTGACTTCCACCTTGATTCTATAACCAAGCAATTGATGAATTACATAAAATATACTTTGGTAATAACGCTCCCTATTTCCGACTTGGATATCATAAGGAATGTTCGCAAAGAAGATTTGTAATGTTTCAAAATAGGTTTCTAGGTCTTCGCTTCCTAGTCTGGATTGGAGTTTTGCTAGAGATGAAGATTCTATTGAGGCTAGATTACCATATGATCTGATAATACTATTTAAAAATGATCTTCTTACTTCTTCATTTGGGTATGCTAAAGTATAAACACTTGCATCATATTCCTCGCGATGATTCTTGATTGTCATATAGCCAGCTTGAACGAGTAATGGCAGCAAGCTTAAATCTTCAATATCATAAGTAGAAAACTCTTCTGCACTCGCTTCGATGCCATCTAAATCTTTGATATTTAATTGTTTTGATTGTTTTAGCAGATCAACCAAGAAGATTGGAGTGGCAGTCTCGAACCAGAAGTTTTTATAAGTGTTTTCTTGGAATAATAATAATGTTGAAAATGGATTATAAACTAAATTCTCGGCGCTATTACTAAATCTATAGCCATTATACCAACGCTTGATTTCAACTAACGTTTCTTCTTTTGTTTTGTTTTTAACTAAAGTTAAATTCTCAATACGATCTTTAAAGTTTTCTTCTAGCTCCACTTGAGTATAGCCAAGTAATGAGGCGTATTCTTCACTCATGGTAATATCACGCAGATTATTCAATCCAGAAAACACCGATACTTTTGAGAATTTACTTACTCCAGTCAGCAGTACAAATCTCAAATATTCATCACTCGCTTTAATAATCCCATAAAAGTTACGCAAGATATCGCGAACCTTAGCGCAATGATCAAGGTCTTTTAAATTATTAATTAATGGTTTATCACATTCATCTATCAGGATTACTACTTTGCCTTTACTGCTTAGTTTCTGAATTAGCTCTTCAAAACATTCATGCTCAAACTCTGTATTACTTATCTCAATGCTATATTCTCTAGCAATATTACGAATCTGTGTTTTCAAACCAGCGCGCAAACTATCAATAGTCTCAGCCGACACTTTCGACATATCAATCCGAATAACCGGATATTCCTGCCAAGCATAATCAGCTCCTTCTATCCATCATCCTTTAAACAATTCTCTGCGGCCTTTGAATATTGCATTTAAGGTGGAGATTAATAAGGATTTACCAAAGCGTCTTGGGCGCGATAAAAAATAGACAGCCTTAGCAGGCCTGATCATCTCATATATATGTTTGGTCTTATCCACATATATATAGTTTCCTTCTATAATATCTTGAAATGTTTGAATCCCTATCGGCAAATCTTTCAGCATAATTTAAACTAACCCATCTAGTGCAAGACTAGTAAATAGAGCTTTTTTACTAAAGAGCAAATCTTGATTTAGGAAACACTCCTAGACAAAGTTTTGTATTCTTGTCCAGGAGATGCAATTATGATAAACTAGCAGAGGGATCTTTGGCGAGCTCTGCTTGCTCGCTGCGTTGCTTTTCTGCTTCGCTAAATTCTCCTACAGGATCTGGGGTAGATCCTGTTCTTAATTCTGGGCTTGGGCCAGATGATAGGCGATCAGGATCCATGTTAGCTCTTCCATGTGTTCTAGGAGCCGGAGGAATGGGAGGAGGTTTTGGCTTAGTCTGAAGGAGCTCTTTAATTTCCGCTTGCTGAGATTCGAGTTTACCTGTAAGCGTCCGGTGAACCCGGTCTAGTAAGTCAAATTTAGCAATATACTCTTAAGTCCAAATTAAAAAAGAGTATAAGCATGAGTTCCATATCAAGATCGAGAACGAAGATATCAGCAGCTATAAAATCCAAAG
>JABJNB010000061.1 GCA_018659145.1 Rickettsiales bacterium | reverse complement strand
TTTCTAAAACATTAACCTCTTTGGCAAATTCATAGGAAAGACTTTGCAATGCAGGAGCTGAAACGGCAATTCCTTTTTGTTCCATATTGAATAATATGAGATTAATCTTTTGATCACGATCATGGTAAACAGAGAGTAGGTTTCCTTCTTTCAATTGCAAAAAATAACCATCTAGAGCTTGATAATGTGGCAATATTTGTGCGATAATATGGCCAATATCAACATTATCTATTTTACTAAATTCAGCAGATTGTTTTATTAATTTTTGTTCATCGGAGATTGGTAGTAAATATTCAATTAGATCTAGGTCAATTAAATTGGCATGGTGATTGATATTGGATATTAATGTCTTTTGATGATTGTTCGATAAAAAATGTAGCAGCTGTTTTAAATTAGAGGTAACAAGTCTTATTGCTGGGTTTTTAATAATATCACAAATAAAATCTTGGATTTTTGGCAGCAAATTATCCGTTTGGGCAAAAAGAGAATCTTGCTCTGGGTCATCTTTTACAATATAGTAGAAATCCTCTTGTTCTGATAAAGCGATAATAACTTCACTATTTTTTAGCTTCAGGTAAAAAACACCAATACGCTCTGCTTCATGCAATTTATTTAAATCAGCTATATTTTTCTGAGTTATTTCAGTTAACTGGTTAGACTTTATTATCTTGCTGGGAGCAGGTGCACTATCTAAATTAACATCAAAGAAAGCGCTCATTTTTACTTTTAGAGCATGAAATCCATGCATTGCAAGAAACTCACCTAACAGATTTTTATCAAGTGTTGTTGTGGTGATTTTATCCAAATCTAGATTAATTTTTTTAGGTTTGGTTAGATCGATTAACTGCTGTGAAAGATAAGCATTCTTTTTACTCTCCACTAGCAAATTTTGGGTGCGCTCTTTGACAATTTTATCGATAGAATTATAGATGTTATCAAGGGAGCCAAATTCGGTTAACAGGCTTAGTGCTGTTTTAGCTCCAACACCTTTAACCCCAGGAATATTATCTGAGCTATCACCCAGAAGCGATAGGTAGTCGCATATTTGGTCTGGCCTAATACCGAACTTCTCAACCACTTCATTTGGACCAATAGCCTTGTTTTTCATCGGGTCATACATAGTAATATTCCCCCGAATTAGCTGCATTAGGTCTTTATCAGATGATATAATGGTTGCCGGTAAATTTTGCTCTTCAGCTTTATAAGTTAATGCGGCGATAAGGTCATCCGCTTCCAAACCCTCTTCCTCAACTATAGTTAAGTTAAAAGCATTGGCGGCATCTCTAATTATAGGGAATTGTGGCTTTAGATCTTCGGGAGCAGGGGGCCTATTAGCTTTATATTCAGGGTAGATGTCATGTCGAAAGGTTTTTTGCCCAGAGTCTAAAACTACAATAATCTTATCTTTTGGGTGGTCCTTGATTACTTTAAATAGCATATTGGCAAAGCCAAACACTGCCCCCACATAGATACCTTGGGGGTTTTTAAAAGGAGGAAGAGAGTGGTAAGCTCTGAAAACAAAACCATAGCCATCAATTAAAATGACTTTTTGCATATTACTGAACCGCTTTGACTATTTGTTGAAGACTTGCCTCAAGTGATTGATTCTGATAATCATTTTTGTTATTCTCGTTTGTGAAAACTTGTTGCCAAGGATAGAAGATGACCATTGCTGACATTTTGCGCAGGTCGTTGCCAAAATCCAAATAGCCACCATCATATGACGCTAGGTATTTCATATATTGCAGCTTTGAACGCAAGAGGTGAACATCATTTTGGTAATCTCGATGATTTTCTAATACATTAGCGATAGACTCCCCTTCTAATCCTTCGCACTCTATTTCTATTCTGAATTTCTCAGCATCACCATCCTGAATGTCTTTTTTAGCCGTAATTTTAACTCGCAAATCTTCTTTTTCTAAAAAAGTTTGATATTTGCTAAAAACAAAAAAAGCATTAGTTAATAGTTCTTTAATCAAAGAGTTATCGAGCTTTAAATCTGGGAGGGATTCGTCAACGATAGGGTCGCATATAATGTTAAATTTCTGCAGATAATCTGGCTTGTCAGATTTGATGTCAGATATAATTTGGGTCAGTGTGTGAGAGACATTAACGGTTTCTGGTAAGCCTTTGTTAGATTTTAAATGGGATTTAAAGAAGCTCATTGTGTCGTTGATAATCCCATAGAAATAAAATACAGTAAGATAAACATCGTTGTAATAAGCAATATATTCGGGATCTATATCGCCAATAGCTCTACTTGAAATAATATCACCAAAAGCAATTGTTGCCTCTAAAGGGTGCTTCAATTCATTTGAGAGGTAACCTATTGTTGATTCGGAGTTTTTAATTACACTCTCCATTACTTTATCACGCTGGACATTTTGCTCTTCTAAACTATTAATTTTAGAAATAATGCCACGTAACAAAACCTCTAATTTAACCAATTCATTCTTACTTGATGAAAAGAGAGGGCTTGATTCAGATAAATGTGCACTTTCGCTACTTGTATCAACAAGATATTGGATAGGACGTGAGATGGTTTTTTGAAATAAATTTGCTAGGATAAAGGCTATTAAGATTACCGCTGCAAATATTATTAAGCCAACAAGTAGCAAGTTTTGCACATAGTCATGAGCTCTATCCAAATTTGTTTCGATAAATAAATGCCCAATAATAGTGTTGTCAACTTGACTGGAAACTACTCGGTATAAGCTGTATAGATCATTTTGTTTATACAAGTTTGGCTCTTTTAATTCCGCAGGACAGTTGTTTTCTTTAAATGTGCCAGCAAAATAACTTGCAAATTGAGCGCCATCTTTATTGTAAATACAGGCCCTGGAAATAGATTTGTTAACTTGCAATGCATTTAGACTTTCGATAGCTGAGGAGTTGTTATTAAACTCCAATGCTGCATTTACCCTATTGGCAATTAACTTTCCGCTAATCAATAATTCGGTCTCTATTTGATTTTTGATATTTTTTAAACCCACTACCGAGATAGAAAGCATCGATACTGAGGTGCAGACAAGGCTAACGGTTAGTATGATTATTAATAATTTAGTTTTGACACGAAGATTATTAAAAAGGGTTTTTATTTTTATGATCATTATTTACTTATCTCCAGAAGTTTTGCATTAAATAATATATTTTGATTCATAGCTAATTCATTATTAATTATGAATTTATATCTTCCTTTGTACTTGTAAAATTCGACCATTCCACCCTCATCAGTAAAATACTTTATCTCTGCGAAGGTTAATATAGGGGAGTTTTTTGTGTAATCTAGTATATTCTTGTAATCTG
Organism: Rickettsiales bacterium; assembly: GCA_018659145.1. GTDB lineage: Bacteria > Pseudomonadota > Alphaproteobacteria > Rickettsiales > JABIRX01 > JADHOX01. The sequence goes on along the minus strand of JABJNB010000061.1, from coordinate 12,474 downwards.
TATAGTTTTTGCTCAAGAATATTATGTTACAAGATTTGATTTTATTAATATCAGGTTCATTCACTAATTTTATATCGGTGCGTTTTGAATGATCTATATCTGGCCTAATTACGTTTACTTCATCGGACGGAAAGCCATATAAGCATAATTCTAAAGTATTTTCTGAGTTAGGAAGGCTATCAATAAAATCCAGCACTTTGAATATGAATGCGAGCTGAATGCGTGTCTCATTATACTCAGGGGCACTTGCGTGAGCTTTTGGCATAATCGTAAAGGACATTATAATAGCGATATAACATAGCAAATTTTTTGCTTTAGAACAACCTAGGGATATGAATGTGTATGTTTCAAATCCTCGAATCATCATGCTATTCTATTCAGAAAAATGTTCGATCTTGCTAACGTTATCCTACTCAGAGTTTCTCTATATGAAATATCGCACATCTCTGTAACTAATTTACTAAAATGACAGTTAGATGTTAGTTTGGATAAGTTTAATTGGGTTAAATCAGCACGAGTTAAATCTATAGTTAGGCCTTTATATAAAGGAATATCTGGGATGTCGTGGTATATAGTCGAGTATGGGACGCCTAATTTATTGCAGGCGATATTAACATTACGCGATGTCTTCGGTGTGGTTATAGCAAATAAAGAGTCGCAACGTTCTCTTACGGCTTTGGCTATGATTATACCAATAACTTCTTGGGTAATACGTCTGTCGCGATATTTGGGTTTGACTGAGATTTTAGAAATTTCACAAATATTATTATTAATTATAATACCAGTATCCTTAATAATTTGAGTTAAGTCCATATGAGAAGATTGCTCTAAAGGTAGTTTCTGTTTGTCGGAAAGTGATCTGACATATAGAATTGAGCCCCCTATAACCTCCTGTTTTGACATGATAATTACAGGGTGAGCGCTATTATCAAAGATAACATCCCAAGGATTCATCTTAAAGTTGTGTAGGTTTAAATCACCTTGATAGCAGGTATCTACTAATGCGCAAAATTGGTGAATAAGATCGACAGATTTGTCCAGCCGAGTATGTAGGTTTGAGAATTTATATGTCAAAATTTGAGGCTAATTTTTAAATAATAGTTAGTGCTAATTTCCGCCGCGGTTAAGTACAAGCCTTTTGAGAATTCTTGATGATGTGGGTCAAATAAGTTTTGCCCTACCAGATCTATTTGCAAGCTATCTGATGCTTTATATGATAGTCGGGTATCAAACTTGGTGTAATCATCAACTTCCTTATTGCTGGCTGTAAGGTTGCCATAGTAGTATAGCATATTAGACATTGTCCATCTCCTTGAGAAGTTGTAATATGATTTGATCGCAAATTGGTTCTCGGGCGAAATTCCTTCATTGGCAACATTGTCATTAGCGTATGTGAGCCCTTCTGCATTTGTTACATCAGTTTTTAGGAATGAATAAGTAAGTGCGATACGCCAATTCTGTTTAATATCAAAGGTAGATACTGCCTCAAATCCGTATACTTTTCCTTGCCCGTAGTTAGATAATATATAGCTGTCTACTCCATTAAAATACATAGTTCTTAGATCGTCGTAATCATTGAAGAAGGTTGTTAGGTCCACAGACAGATGGTTTTTCTTATATCTGTATCCAGCTTCATATGCTGTTAAAGTCTCGTTATCATAATCTTTCTGACCCCTTTGAAAAATAGCTGTAGATTCTTGGTAAGCTGCTAATAAAGTGATGCCGTCTTCTCCCCTAGTTGGGGATCTTACTGCGTGTGAGATTGCAGACCAGAAAAAGTGGTTTCGTGATGGTAGGTATGATGCGCGAATGGTTGGCTGGATATTAAGATATGTAAAATCATTATAAGCAAATTTTGAACCAAGTGTTATAAATAATTTATCCTTTAACAACTCATGTTTATTTTGAATAAAAAAGCTATAAATGCGATAATTTAATTTGCTCGGATCGTATTGTAGGTAGGTAATCCCATCTACGGATGGGGTGTCTAGTTTGTCATGCGTGTCGCGAATCTCAAAGCCTATGATCGTGTTGTCTTGAGATGTGGGGTTGAACGAGTATTGCACATCCAAATCTAAAGCTGTTCTTCTTTGATCAAGGATGACCATGTTTCTGTCTTCATGATCAATATAAAATTGGATATCTAGATTTTTATCCTTCGCTATTTCCTTATTATATTTGGCGATAATATTACCACCTTGGAATGCTTCGTCTCCAGATATGATGCTAGTACCACTTGGAATGGGTAAGTATAGCCTCTGGTTATCATTGCCCTCATACACATCAGCTTGCAGTGTGTAGCTTGAGGAGGGATCAATGTTATTCTCATGCTTAAATCCGGCTCTAGATGCGTACCAATTACTATTCATACTTTCGCCAGATAATTTATCGACTGTATCCCGGTCAAAATATTTGCCATAGATTCGGTAATAAGCTCCATCGTCTGTTGTGCCACCATATCTGTATTCAGTGTTAAAGATATCGTAATTTCCAGCTAAAGCCGACATGTACTGACCTTGAGTATCTTCGGCTTTTTTTGTGATAATGTTTATTACACCATTTACGGCATTCTCCCCCCATAAAGTTCCGCCAGGCCCTCTAACTACTTCAATGCGGTCAATGTCTTCTAGTATATAATCTTGACTATCCCAATATACTCCTGAAAATAAAGGTGTGTAAACTGATCTACCATCAAAGAGGACTAACAATTTGTTAGAATACTGCCTATTAAAGCCTCTAGCAGTAATAGCCCATTTGTTTGAATCAATCTGTGCCACTTGTATCCCAGGTGCCATGCGTAGTGCTTCGGGGATTGATGTGACGCCAGAGCGCTGAATATCTTCGCTAGTAATAACGAAGATAGCCGATGCCGATTCAAAAGCTTTTTCTTCAACTTTCGAGGCTGTTGTAACTTCTATTTCCATGAGCTCTTCTAATGACAGGGAAAATAGATTATATTCCAATTTATTATCAGGATTCTCTGCAAACGCTTTTGGTGCCAAAAGTATCTGCATAGCGCAGAAGAGATGGATAGAAAATCTTAACATTGGCAAACCCCGTTTAGTTCAAGCTGCAATATATTATTTGTTCAGCAAAAAACAACTAATAATTTCACGCTTTCCTAGTATACGCGTAAAGATTTGCACATGCATCCTCTTAATCAGCGCACCAAGCTTTTAAGAGGGTCTTTAAATATTCGTTTAATGAGATATTGCAAAGTGCAAAAGAAAGCTTTATAAACTCTATCTGGTAAGAAGCAGGTGGATTGTTTGTTTAATCCGGTCAGATCTGAAAAGAAGCAGCTGTATAATGGGCCTCTAGGTTGCTTCTTACCTTCTCAATATGTTAGATAATGGCGCAGAATATGGCTTCCGAAAATCATGAATATAAAGTTTTAGCTCGAAAATATAGGCCGAAAGATTTTACCGCCTTATTAGGCCAGGAACATGTTATTAAAACACTTAGCAACGAATTTTCAAGTGGCAAAATACCCCATGCATTTATTTTTACCGGGATTCGTGGTACGGGTAAAACTTCATTAGCTCGAATTATCGCTAAAGCTTTCAATTGTGTTGGAGCCGACAATACTAATGATAAGCCAACAATAACTCCATGCTTATCTTGCTCAGTCTGTAATGATACGGCAAAGGGTATCCATCCTGATGTTATAGAGATGGATGCAGCTAGTAAGACGGGAATAGATGATGTAAGGGAAATTATTGAAAATTGCACTTACACGCCATCATCCGCTCGTTATAAAATTTATATTATCGATGAAGTGCACATGCTTTCAAATAGTGCATTTAATGCGCTGCTCAAAACATTAGAGGAGCCACCAAGTCATACTAAATTTATTTTTGCGACAACTGAAATTGAAAAAATTCCATTAACAATTTTGTCACGCTGCCAAAGATTTGATTTGCATAAAATCACCGTGGAATTACTGACGGAGTTCTTGGCTAAAATTGCCGGTTTGGAGGGGATTAAATTTGATCAAGAGTCATTAAGTTTAATTGCTGATGTTGCTGGAGGTTCAGTGCGGGACGCGTTGTCTATGCTTGATCAGGTGCAGTTTTTATGTGAGCAAGACCTTAAAGTTGATCAGGTGCGCCAGATGCTTGGTCTTACAAGTTTAAATAATAATTTCTTACTACTGGAGAAGATCCTGGATGGGAGATCAAAAGATTGTTTAGAGCATATATCAGAGTTATTTATTAAAAATGTTTCCGCGCAAAAGATTTTGGGTAATTTATTAGATAGTTGTCATATTTTGACTACCTATAAAATCACTGACAAAATTGCTAAAAATTTAGATGATACAACCAAGGAAATCATTACTAAGTTACTTGAGAAAGCCGACATATCCATCATATCGCGTATTTGGCAAATGTTATTAAAGGGTGTTGCTGAGCTTAAAATTGCTCCAGACCAGAATAAAGCTATCGAGATGCTGGTTATTAGAATTTGTTTTCTGGAAAAGAATTTTGATTTTAAAGCTTTAGCTCTAGCAGCTAAGTGTGATTCTGATTCGGATGATGCATTAAAAAAAAAACAAAATCAGTAACTAAAGATACTTCTGATAATCAAGTCAGCCAGCCATTGCCTGATGTTGTTGGAGAGAGTTCGGATCAGGGTGTGATCCCTACTAAGATTGCCACAGAATATGAATTAATTGCATTTTTAGAAGCCAATAACGAATTCCTAATAGCGCAATATATTAAGCATAATATTTATCTTAAAATTATAGATGATGATCATTTAGAATTGTCTATCAAAAGTGGTTATGATAGCAAGATTGTTAAGAAGCTAAGTTCTAGATACAAAGAGTTAACAGGGAAAAGCCTTGTTGTAAAACAGATTGAGTATGACGAAAAAAACAAAACCATTACAGAGCAAGAGGCGATAAATCTTGCCGAGATAATTGCTGAATTTGAACAAGGGGAGGAATTTGCTAAATTTAAAACAGTGTTTCCAGATATCCGAGTTGTTCAGTAATAAGACCTCTATATATAGCGGTTTTTATCTATAATCATCCCAAAAGTTCATTCTTCGATCTTCACGTACATAGGTTTATTTGCAGTTCTCAAATTTCTCTTTTGGACCTGTCTCAAACCAAAATCACAAATTTTTTAGATTTTCTTAACGAATTCTGATTTTAGTTTCATTGCGCCAATACCGCTAATCTTGCAATCAATATTGTGATCGCCATCGCAGAGGCGGATATTTTTGACTTTAGTACCAACCTTAACAGAGGATGATGCCCCTTTGATTTTCAAATCTTTTATAACCGCAACCGTGTCTCCATCCGCAAGTATTGTGCTATTAGCATCTTTGATAACGTTGTTATCATCTTCTGACTCTGCAGCGTCTTTAGACCATTCATGAGCACATTCTGGGCAGATATATAGGTGCCCAGATTCATAAGTGTATTGGGAGGAGCATTTACTGCATTCTGGTAGAGGTAGATCGGGCATAACGGATTTATTATTATTAACCTAGAATAAAACTCGCTTTAGCAATAAAATCAATGTAAATAAAGGTTACACCAAAGCTCATGATTAAATGAGGATCTTTGGTATTAAAATGAATTTGAAATATTATTACTATGATTGATCCAACGATTATTTGTCCAAATTGCTCTAACGAAGTAAAGTTAACTGATTCTTTAGCCGCGCCTATCGTGCAAGCTACGCGCAGGGAGTATGAAGCTAAAATTGCAGTAAAAGAAGCAGGGTTTGCTCAGCGAGAATTGGATTTAGCAGCTCAAAAAAAAGGAGTAGAAGATGCGCAAAAAGCTATTAATGACAAAGTTGCTGAGCAGCTAAAAGGCGAGCGAGTGGCTATTGCTGCAGAAGAGGCAAAAAAAGCTAAAGCTGCTATAGCATCAGATCTGGATGTTAAAGCTAAGGAATTATCTGAATTACAAGAGGTGTTAAAGCAGCGCAATGAAAAGTTAGCCCAGGCTCAACAATCTCAAGCTGATTTACTGAGGAAGCAGCGTGAGTTAGACGATGCTAAACGTGAGTTAGATTTAACTATTGAGAAGAAGGTGCAGTTATCTCTTGCGGTCGTCCGCGAAAAGGCTAGAGCGGAAGGCGAAGATAGTGTTAAGCTTAAAGTATCTGAGAAAGAAGAGCAGATTGCTTCGATGCAGCGTCAAATCGAAGAGTTGAGACGCAAATCTGAGCAAGGATCGCAGCAGTTACAGGGTGAGGTTTTGGAATTAGAAATAGAATCAATGCTGCAGAATAAATTTCCTTTTGATAATATTGAGCCAGTGGCTAAAGGTGAGTTTGGTGGAGATATTATCCAGCGTGTTATTTTGTCTTCAGGCAATAATTGTGGCGCAATTCTTTGGGAATCAAAGCGAACCAAAAATTGGAGTGATGGTTGGTTAACAAAGCTTCGAGGTGACCAGAGGTTAGCTAAAGCTGATATCTCAATTTTGATATCACAAACATTGCCGAAAAATGTTAAAAGCTTTGATTGCATTGATGGCGTTTGGATTGCATCCCCAGAATTTATTCTCCCACTTGTGACAGCTCTTCGTCAAACATTGATTGAAGTTAGTCGCTCAAAGCAATCACAAGAAGGTCAGCAAACAAAGATGGCCTTAGTTTATGAATATTTAACAGGCCCAAGATTTAAGCATAGAGTTGAAGCGATTGTTGATAAATTCAGCGATATGCAAGCAGATCTAGATCGCGAGAAGAAAGCTATGACAAGGCTTTGGGCCAAACGTGATGCGCAGATTCAAGGCGTTATTGAGTCAACAGTTGGTATGTATGGTGATATGCAGGGTATAGTTGGTCGAGCACTAGAAGAGATTGAAGGCTTGGAAATGCCCTTACTTGATAGTCCAAAAGTTAGTAATAAAGAATAGCTGATAGACTCGGGCTTTTGGTTTCTCCGGGCGCATTACTCCATTATAATTGTGATGAGATATCTTGGCCATTACAGCTAAAATCTGCCGATGTGTATTGCTCCGATATATCTTTGTTACCTTGTATGGGTGAGCTGGTGAAATTCAGGGAGTATGTATTGCTAGACAGTAAAAACATCAAGCATGTAAAATGTAGTATTTTTCGCATCTTTATATAGTAACATAGTTGGTTAATGTCGTAGAATAACAAATTTTATGCTATAGATCAAATAGAATCTGCTGCAATTAGGTTACACTACTAAAGTTATTTGAATTTTGTTGCCGAATAAGTCATAAGGCCAAGTTATTGAAAAGTTAGAAGATCTTATCTAGCAAATGGATCCTTTGATACACTTGCTGCTGCTCGATCAAGAGATCTTTGGGCATTAACGCCAACGGCCTCACACGCCTGAACTTGATCAATATTTTTTATATTATATCTTTGGCGATAATTAAAAGTGAGGTGATGATATGAAAAGTTTAACGGAACGTAAGGCGGAATATCAAAAGGTTGCTAAGGAGATAGCAAGAATGAAGCAGGCCGGGGAGTTTTTAGCGGCTCTAGATAGCGCAGAAGAAGTACATTCTGGTATTGGTGGCACAGCGGTACGGCTTGTGATAGCAGGGGTGCCAATTTTTGCAAAAAGATTAGTCGTGACTGATATTGATATGGCTTCTATGGGATCCACAAAAAATTTATTTAATTTACCAACCTTTTATCAATATGGTGTTAATTCTACAGGCTTTGGGGCCTGGCGTGAGCTAGCTGCTAGTCAAATGGCAACAGATTGGGTTTTAAATGATGAATGCCCTCACTTTCCTTTGATGTACGGATCAGTCCTCTTGCCAAAAGCAAAAAAAGCTCCCATGACTCCGCCAGAGCAAGTGCAATTAGATAATCTTATTCGTTACTGGGAAGATTCGCCAGAGATTAGAAACAGATTGGAGTCATTACATAATGCCTCTCATGAAGTTGTTATATTTCTGGAGTCTATTCCAATAACTATGGATGCTTTGTTACATCCCGATCCTCTAAAGGCAGAAGCTATTAGGCCTAATATGGTTATGGTAGAGCAAGATATTGATAGAATTACTGCTTTTATAGCATCTAAAGGCATGATGCATTTTGATGGAGATGGTGGCAATATATTGACGGATGGTGAAAGACTTTATCTTGCAGATTTTGGACTTGCTACTTCCTTAGAGTTTGAATTGGATGACGTCGAAAGAGAGTTCTTGGATAGAAATCAAGGATTAGACCGAGCCTTATCTCTTTCTTCACTCACCTGGCATAAACAGGATCAATTGCCTTTAATGCCAGAAGTTCAAGCAACTTCTGAGCGTTATAAGGGTGTCGCGGCGATAATGGATCTTTTTATTAGTGATTTGAGGACCAAGGATACTAAGCAGGCTATATTTCCATCTGAGGCAATACTGGCTTCTCTAAGAGAGGTTGATACCATAAAAGAGCAAGGGGTGGTAGGAACAAGTTTTGTAGCTAATCTTGGCGCAGCATCACAAGATGGTCCTATCTCGAATCAAAATCTTTGCAAGTTTGATTCGAGACAGGACCAAGAGTTATCAGGCGGGATATAAATTTGTTAGAGGTGTGAGGGAGAGTTTGTTTTTTCTTTTAAGATTTATTAATTAAGTTATATGGTCTCTAGAATTAAATTAAGAGTACCTATGGATGATAATAAGTGGCTATTACCAGAATCTTGGATGAGATATCTAGGAGCAGAGTTTGAAAAGGATTATATGTTGAAACTTAAAGCTTTTTTAACAGAGGGGCGCGGTAATCAAAAATCTATTTACCCTCATAACTCGGAAATATTCTCAGCGTTTAATTTAACGCCGCTTGATGAGGTGAGCGTGGTTATAATAGGTCAGGATCCATATCATGGCGAGGGGCAGGCTCATGGGCTTTGCTTCTCAGTAAAGCCTGGAGTGGCGATCCCTCCATCGCTTAGAAATATTTACAAAGAATTAAAGCATGATTTGGGCTTGGAAAATCCGGGCCACGGCTTTCTTGAGTCGTGGGCTAAGAATGGTGTGTTAATGCTGAATAATGTTCTCACCGTGGAGCAGAGCAAACCAGCTTCTCATCAAGGCAAGGGTTGGGAGATTTTTACTGATGCGGTGGTGGATATACTTAATAGTAAATGCAAGAATTTAGTTTTTCTATTATGGGGAAGTCATGCCCAGAAAAAGGCGCTAAATGTTGATCGAAGCAAGCATTTAGTATTGGAATGTTCTCACCCCAGTCCTTTTTCTGCTCACAAAAGCTTTCTTGGGAGTAAGCATTTTTCTATGAGTAATGAGTATTTGGAAAAATCTGGGGGCAGGGTTGTTGATTGGGAGGTCTCGTAATCAAGCAATCCTATTGCTGTTGAGGTGGTTAGAATTTTTGCAGGTTGGATTATTGTTTTTATAAATGTTAGCCATTATGCTGAATAAAAGATTGTAACTCCTGGATAAAAAAGCATGATTTTCAAATTGCGTGATAATAGTTTGCTTCGCACCGCTGAGATGTTACTTGTCATCATTATTACAAGCGGCATAGCGGTTAAATTTTTAGAGATTTATAGTAAATCTTTTGGTGCATTTAGCTTAATGGCTAAACAAAGATTTATAGATCATCCGACGATTATATTCTTAGTTACACCTTTGCTTTTCTGTGCCGTAAATTTGCACCTGATGCTGCCGGTAACGGTATGGGCAAGGTTAAAAATTCTATTAAAGTTGTAGAGCATACACCCATTAATTATAATCGATTATTTTCCTATCTAAGCCTTAGGGTTCTGGTCGTTAAATGCGCGAGTTCATTATTATGCGCTTTTGCTGGCGGAGCAATGGGTAGGGAAGGTCCAGCGGTGCATATGTCTACGGCATTTTTTATGGTTGTGGGTAATAAATTTAAATCGTTCTTACCTAGGGTAAGTCCTGAGGTCTGGGTTTTTACTGGTAGTGCAGTTGGCTTGGTTGTAGCTTTTCATGCTCCGCTTTCTGGAATTATTTTTGTGCTAGAAAAATCAATAAAGTTAAAATCTTATAAATATCATAATTTTACCACTTGGATAAGCAATAAATTGCTTAAAGCGCAATCACCTAATTTTATAAAAACACTTATTTGGTCTATTGTAGCGTTGGCGGTTTATTTGTGGATTGGTAAATCAGGGCAAATGTTTGCGTCTGAGTCATTTGCCTTGGTACTATCTCCATCACTGCTATGAGCGATAGTTGGGATTGCGATTATTTGTGGATTTTCTGCCTTTTATTTTCAGAAAACTCTAAATTATTTATTTAAGAAGATAGCTGCTATCAAATCAAAATGGTGGCATTTGATTCCTATCATTGCGGGTGTTATAGTGGCGAGTATTAGTTGGTATAATGGTATATATTCTTTTGGAGGCGGAGTTTTTACTACTAATGTTATACTTACTAATCCAGAAATATCTTTTTCTGTTACACAAGTGCTAGCGCGCGCTATTAACACAATAGTTAGCTTTGCCTCTGGTTGCGCTGGTGGCTTAATTGCTCCAGCTATTGCAATTGGCGCTAGTATTGGATCGCTCATCAGTAGCGTTATTACAAATGTTGATTATAACATTTTAATATTAATTGGAATGGCTGGTTTCTTAGGCGCGGTGTTGGGCGATCCTGTTACAGCTGCAGTAATTATATTTGAGACAACCGGACAACCTCTAGCAACCCTCCCTGTTTTATTATGCTCTTCATTTACATCAGCCTATTCATTGAAATATATGGATAAGCTTGTGCAAAATATGCGAAGAATAATTAAGTATCCTGCCCCCTGATCTTTTTATAGACAGTGGATGGGTTTTAATTATGTTGCGCATAAATGTTTAAATAAAAATATAGTAATGAAAAATTTTAGATACTTGAGAGAAAAATTGTTAGATTACGATATAGCAATAGCAATAGTCGTAACTTTCTGTGGGATAATAATATGGGATTCTTATTCTAGCCCACCTGTAGAAGATCATTCTCCGTGTAGAGTGGGTGAGGAGGTCTCTGGTAAATTTTTTATTATTGAAGATAATGTGCCATTCAGAACTGGACCTGGGTTAAAGTATGAGAAAGTTGTAAATCAAAAAATGGCAGCATTAGGTGTAAAAGACTATAGAGAGTTATCCCCAGCCTATGCTTTAGAAGGTATGTATGAAACGGAAGATTGGTTTCAAGGAAGGATAGTAGAGGTTGATGGGTTAGAGAGGTTTTGGGGAGAAGGCTGGGTAAAAAAAGATTCGTTAGAAATACTCCCTCAGGAGATTATTCTTCTGGGATAATGACTGGATTTATAGCTGGAATCCAGTCTCTTTCTGAAGCAGAAAGGGTGATGATGAAAAAAGCAGCATTAAAGAGAAAGGAAAAAGAGAAAAAATGTGACAGGGTTATTGCTGGCTATAAAGCCGTTCAGAAGGATCAATATTATATTAGGATAATTGGCACTATGCTCTTGACCAGCTCTTGTGCAATGCTGTTTAACAAGAGGGATGTTGCGGTTAGTTTTAAACCTTATCCAGAAGGAGCAAAGGTTTTTATAGATGGTGATGTTATTGGGAAAACTCCGATCTTAACAAGAATAAAACCAAGCAAGAATTATAGTATTCTTTATACTAAAAATGGTTATGCGAATAGAGAGTTTAATATTTCTCATACAGTTGCTGATAGTAGATTAAGACCAACCAATGAGCATGTACGCTGTATATTAGATTGGTTTGGATTTGTGTTTATATTACCAGCAATATCGGCGGGTAGCTACAAATGTAGTAATTTTGATGAGGCGGTATATTTTAAGGCCTTAGACGAGGGTAATAGAATAAATATTATTAATCAAAATGCAGATTAGCCTTATGATAAATATTAGGTCTTTTTTTAGGAAGCCGGAAACAGACCAACAAAAAGCCGATAGGCTATTCCGAATAGACATGCATCATAGATTTAAAGATAAAATTAATGATCAGATTAAGGTAGAGGAAGTGGTGGTGCTTGATCATAAAAATAAAAATCTTGGTTCTATGTCTGTTAAGGAAGGTATTAAGCTAGCAAAAGACGCAGGATTTGATTTAGTAGAGCTCAATGTTAATCGAGAAAATCCTCCTGTTTGTAAGTTTGCAAATTCTGATTATTATACGCTGAGAAAACCTCCTATATTTTTCTCTTGGCTATCTGGAATTGTTAGCTTTTGCTTTTTATTTTACCCTTCTATTATTATAGAGCAGCAATTTAGAGGTGGAGGATCGAGAGAAGAAACTTTCGTTGGTATGAGTGTGTTTTTAATTGTATTATTTCTTTCTTTTAGAGTGGGGAGAATGGTATATACAGGTAAAATAGGATGCCGATTCTCTAAAGAAGGTAATATTGATTTTATGTTATGCTTGCTAGGATTTGCTATTTATGGGGCGTTATCAGTTTTTCTTGAGGTCTTCAATTGGTTACCTTGAAGGCCTTTTAAATATACTAGCATTGTTGTGATGAATGCATGTATTCATGTTGTCCTGCTCAACTGCGCGATCGACCCTCGTGAG
>JABJNB010000060.1 GCA_018659145.1 Rickettsiales bacterium | reverse complement strand
TTGATACTTGCGTTGCAACCACGGGTGGTAATATTGAAGTTTTATCTGTAACTAGCACAACACTCCCATCTGGTGTTGGACCTGGTAGCAGTGATACTACTGCTAATATTGTGATTGTCATATCATATGATGTCGCTACCATTACATCATATAGTTGATTTTTAAGTTGATTTTTCTTTATGGTTATATCAAGCTCCGCTTTTATTATTTTGTCCAATATCCTATGAGAATTATTTACATATTAATATCAATGTTAATCAGCAGCGGGGCTGCTAAGGCTCACACAATTATATTGACTGATCCAATCTCAATTTCCGCCGATGATTTGGTTGGTGGTGACATAATTGATTTTTCTAAAAATATCTCTGTTGAACAAGATGTGGGTGATAGTAATTTTGAATGTTTCGTTCAAATTGGTGGAACTAATTATGATGCGACTAGCGGTAAGCTGTTTACTTTGACATCGACCTCTGGCAGTTTTGATCTAACAGCTACTTTTCCCAAAGCTTGTATTAATGGTGTAAATGCCTTGGAGATAAATGGGACTATACCATCTAATGCTTATAATGCTGAAATATATAGCGACGTTTTTAAACTTGCCATTACTTACGACACACCTTAATCCATAAACTCTTTATTTATATCAACATGCAACGAATATTTTATATTGTTTTTTCTCTTCTGCTGCTATTAAGCGAGGTAGCTTTTGCGGCAGGGAATGTACAGTTTTCTGAACGAGAATTGGTATTTGCAGGTAGAATGCGCTCTGCTAAGCTAACTTTGGTTAACAGGGGGGATGAAACTGCGACTGTAACTCTCGGTTTTCTGCAAGAGGTCCATAATGATCGGACAAGCCATGATGCTTTGAATTCTCATCAAATGACAAATGTTGATGATATTGGGTTAGATCATTTTCCATATAATTTTAAAATACGTGATGCAATTAAAATAACGCCACGTCGAGTGAAATTAGCCCCAGGGGAGCGGCAGGTAGTAAGGTTGTCTTTACGTAAACCACTGGATTTAGCTGATGGGGTTTATAGGGCTAATATTGCTGTTGAATATGTTAATGTGCGCCATGAGGCGTTAGAAAACCTTACCCCCGCTTCCAAAGAGAATATTGCAGTGGGAATCGGTTTTGTAACATCTGTGCATATCCCTCTGTTAGTAATACATGGGGAGGTTGAAACAACATTGGATGAATTTAAAGTTTTAAAATTAACCAAGAAGAAAGTAGATCATATAAGCAAAAATTATAATAGTGATCTGCGCTTATTATATAAAACATCAGGTAATTCTATTGGCCAATATGAGATTGGTATTTATGCGGATGATGATTTAAAAAATCCGCTTTATCATAAAAGGGTGGAAGTAAGTAATTTTACCAATCATCACGTCAAGCATTATGCTATCTTGATAGAGGAGCATGTAAAAAGTCTCCGGGTTATTGTAAAGGATCTGGAGACAAAGGAAGTGTTATATGATATTAGGAAGGATGTTGCGACATTATATTAAAACTCTATATTTTTGCATAATATTCATTTGCGCAATATCTTATGCTAAGGCAAATGATAAGATCTTGAATGAGTTTCATGATTTTACTTACGCTATTATCGAGATTAAAATTAATAATATTGTGGTAGATGACTATATTGATTCATATGATACGATTTATAATCAATTTTACTCCTTATCTGGCTTAACGGATGCTTTAGGATTTGATATTAGTTATGATTTATTTTCACCTAATGCCAAAGGTTGGATTTATAATAAGGATAATCAATTTCTGTATAATGGGCAAAAGCAGGAATTTATTATAGGTGATAATAAATTCACTGTTAAAGAAGGTAAAGTTGTCCATAAAGATAATAATATCTATATAACAATTGATGAGTTTGCGCGTGTCATGGATATGCGTCATATTTATCAAGGTGATAAATTGCTTTTAAAACTTTTTAGTAAGCAGATTACTCCAGTTGAGCAGAGATACTTGCTGCAAAGTAAGTATAGATCATTGAAAAAACGTCAGAGTCAGCAACAAGGGAACATTGTTTATGAGCCTGATATTGAATTTGGCTATGAATTGATTTCAGCACCTATATTAGAATTTAATATGGATATGGATTATACTTATGCTAAATCAACAGTCAGTGATGATAGTAGCAATTATAGTTCGGATAACGGTCTAGATGGCACGATGGAGAGTTATTTGCGGAATAATTTTGCCTATATGGATTCGGAGTTATATGTTAATTATGATAGTGATGAACATATAAATTCAAAATTATTTTCATTATGGCGCAAGGAAAGAGACGGTGATTTACTCGGTATTCTACAGGCAACAACTCTAGAAGTTGGTGATCTTAATTCTAGAGTTGGAGATGGTATTGGTCTTGAAATAGGTAATCAAGACTCGGATATTAGTGATAATTTTAATGAAACTAGGGTTATTGGTACCAGCTTTGCAGGTTGGCGCGTTGAATTATATGCAAATGATATTTTCATAGATGCACAAACTGTTGGCGCCGATGGTAGATATACATTCGAAGATGTGAAATTGAGCTATAATAATAACCATATTGAGATTATCAAATATGGTGAGCATGGTGAGATAGAGAAAGAGTATAGAAGATATAATTTGTCAAATAACTTACTCAAAAATAATAAACTATTTTACAATGCTCAATATCTCAAAGCCAATGATTATTTGCTAGGCAAGCAAGATGAAGATGGTGATGGAGAACGGGCAGATAATTATTATTTGAAATTAGGAAAAAGAATTAATGATTTTAACAGTATTTTTTATGAGCGAGTTTTAGAAGAAGATTCTGAGGATGCTAATATTATAACTTGGGTGAATGCAATTGGTGGTGTAGCAAGTTTTGTTAGTTTCTCGCAAGATGATTTGACAGATGTCACAAAATTGGAAGTTGATAGCTTGTTTGAGATAGAAGAATTAAATATAAAAACAAACTTTAATTATCAATTTTCTCAAGAGACAGCTGGTGATAGGCATCGCGTTGAAGCGGGTTTTCTAAGGTTTTACGAGAAGTTTAATTATGAGATATCTACATTGTTACAGGATTTTAGCGATGAATTCTCTCAAACTGTGACGTTAAATACGGGGTATAATTTTGATAATTGTTTGCGATTATATAATAATATTAACTATCAAGATGTAAATGACACAAGCAGCACAGGTGTCACCCTTCGATGCGTTCTGGCTCAACAATGGATTAGCTCTAATCTGGAATATGATATCTCGCCTAATGCAAAATTAGATAGCGTGAACCTAACTTATCATAACTCGATGCTTCCTGATATTACCTATGACTTAAGGGTGACATTATCACAAGATATAAATGATGATTCAGAGTGGAGCGTGGAGAATGATCTGTTATATCGCTTGTATAAATTATTTAGAGCAGGATTATTCTTAGATTATTATGATGATGAGGCGGAAGTGGTTTTTGGTCTACAAGTTAATGCTGAGGGGCGAATATCGTTTGCTTATAATCCGTATTCTCGAAGCAAAATAGGTGTGTTAACCAATACCAATACTGAGAGAGGAGTGCTTGGAATTAGAAGTTTTATTGATGAGAATTATAACAATTTTTTTGATGCAGGTGATGAAGTCATACAAGGCTTAACTTTTAATGGCTCGGGTATATCTCTGGCGCCAAGTGATAGAAGTGGTGTGTCTTATTACCGGGGATTAAGTAAGGATTCGATTTACCCAGTAACTGTGAATTATAACGATCTTGATAATTTAGATATCTCACCAGTACAAGAAACTATTAGAGTAAAAATTATTTCAAGTAAGGTGAGTTACATAGATTATATGTTTGTGTATTCTGGCTTGGTGGATGGAAATTTGCTTTTAGAAAACTACCCTCTAGAAAGAGTTAGGGTGATCTTGCGGGATTTAGATGGCGCGGAAGCAGGGGAGTATATTACAGAGCATGATGGTTATTTTTATTTTCCAAATGTTCCAACCGGTGAATATGTACTAGAAGTATCGGAAACTTCTAGTAACAGATTAGAGATGCATAAGTCATTGAGTTTCCCTGTTATCCTTACTAAGGATCATTTGTTTGCAGAATATCTGCAGCCTAATCTAAAAGGTAAAGTATCGCAAAAAGTTAGAAATTATTTCTTAGACCCAGGCAAACTTGTAGCGTCGGCGGATTCAAAGAGAGCTAAGCCTGTAAATATTGCAATTTTTAATATCCAGCCTGAGTCTAAGCCAGAGGATCAGGATATTGCCTTGAATCCAAAGCCAGATTTGGAAGAGAAATCCACAATACTCCATCCATTGTTGCAGCTAGCAAATGAGGTCTATGAAGGTTTTAGCTCAGATAGGTCGGCGACAAGACCAATACCAGATTCTGTTTTAATATTGGGTGAGAATAAGGATGCAGAAGGGTTGTATGAAGTAGAAGTAGCGGAAGCTAAGCGTAAAAGTGAAGTTATTAGTTATATGGTTGACTTTCAAAGAACTTATCCGCAAATATTTTTAAGCCTGGGCCTAAAAATTCGTATGGAGGATAAGGCGACAAAGTACCAATATAAATTGAAAACAGATTTTGCTGATGACTCAAAGGCGGCAATTGAATATTGCCAGAAATTGGCTAATACAGATATTCCTTGCCTTATTGAAAAGGAAACCAGAATAGTTGGTAATTTTGCGTCAAAAGAAGATTTGTACAATTACCGCAATAAATTAGCTTTAGAAGGATCTCTGGCAGATAAAGAAGTGAATATTAGAAGGCATAACGAAAAGACGGCGAGTGAAGTCAATAATGTTAACGCAAAGCAATCTGTTGCCAGCAAAGAAGATGTTACTTATTTAGGTGGTGTGAGTTATGAATTATTAATCACATCTGAAAATTTGCTTGATCAATCGGTCGAGAACTTCTGTCAGAAATATAAGAAATTTGTAGAATGCGAATCAA
This sequence comes from Rickettsiales bacterium, assembly GCA_018659145.1. Lineage (GTDB taxonomy): Bacteria > Pseudomonadota > Alphaproteobacteria > Rickettsiales > JABIRX01 > JADHOX01. The sequence continues at coordinate 14,464 of JABJNB010000060.1, read as the reverse complement.
TATATATTACCGCTCATGGAATTAAGAAAAACAAATCGGATTTAAGGCAATCTGGCCTCAGTAAGAAAACAATTATAGATACTTATGATCGGTCAATAAAAGATAATATTTGGTATCGCTTAACGTCAGGAGAGTTTAAGACATTGGATCAATCTTATGATTTCTGTAATTCTATTGGTATTAAAGATAAACAATGTATTGTTTATGAGCGTTCTTTAGAAACTACATTGTTAGGTCAGCCTCATTAGCTTATTCTTATCGATGTTGCAGCGGGTTTTATTTTCGGCTATCTATTTTAGCACCACTGATGCTGGTTTGAATGTCGCTTAGCTTCCTTCCCAAGAGTCTGAGCAATCTTATAATTATAGTTATATCAATTTGTCCTTGAGTCAATGAGTGAGGTGGCTTCTGCAGATGATATGGGGCAAGTAGAATTGCTTGTTTTTCAGCATGGAATTCTTAAACATATTCCAGAGCAATTGGAACTTGCAAATCAGAAAATTGAATATTTTTATCAACATCATTACATCCCAAATAAAAAAGTCAGAGGATATGTAAGGCATTTAATTGAAGAAGGAGTGTAACTTCGTATAATTGAAGAGGGTAAATAACTTCGTAGGGGCGGACCCGCGTGTCCGACCGAGATATAAGAGAGATCTATATTTGCTGAGAGATGGTCGAACACATGGGTTCGCCCCTACGATATAATAATCCAAATATCAATTCGCATGTTTGTCTCTACATATTAAATATACTTCTTCCCCAACAACTCTGTTGGCAGGAATTCTTGCGGGATGCCTGGGTTGTCATGCGAGTAAATATAACCAACGCCAGAGCCATATTTAGCTGCATCTTTGTAATGTGCATCTCTTAGATGCTCTGGTACTGAATAATTTTTTCCATTTTGCTCTATATCATGCAAAGCGCTATCTATTGCTTTGTAAGCTTGATTTGATTTTGGAGCTTTGGCCAAATAAATAACGGCGTTTGCTAAAGGAATCCTACCTTCGGGAAAGCCTATTAATTCTATAGCCTGATACGCCGATACGGCGATAGATAGGGCCTGTGGATCAGCTAGACCAATATCTTCACTTGCTGTGACTATTAATCTCCTGGCTATAAATCTTGGATCCTCGCCTCCAGAAATCATTTTTGCCAACCAATAAATTGCAGCATCTGGGTCGGATCCACGAATTGATTTTTGGAGCGCAGAAGCTATATCGTAATGTGTATCAAGGGAGTATTTTAGATGTTGTTTTTGTACCAGGCTTTCAATAATATCGATAGATAAATGCTTTTTTCCATCATTTTCCTCGGCTGCGAAATATGAGTTTTCAACTAAGTTAAGTGCCGACCTCGCATCACCTGATGCATGACCCGTAATAAATTCGCCAATTTCACCACTCATAGTGATCTTGCCATATTTGCTCATAAGGTAGCTATAACCTTTGCGCACTAATTTGAGAATATATTCGTTTTCTAAGGGTTTTAAAGTAACTACCTGCATACGTGATAATAATGCGCCGGCTATCTGAAAAGACGGATTCTCCGTTGTTGCGCCAATTAAGAAGATGGTGCCATTTTCAACATAAGGCAGCAGAGCATCTTGCTGGGTTTTGGTATATCGATGAATCTCATCGATAAAAATTATTGTTTGCCTACCCTCAGACTCCAATCTATTCTCAGCCATTTTAATAATGTCGCGCAACTCCTTTAAGCCAGAATTGACTGCGCTTAATTCAGCAAAATAAGCTTGATATCTTTTGGCAATTAAATGAGCAAGAGTGGTTTTGCCTGATCCGGTATTTCCCCATAAAATAACCGAGATAAGGTGACCGGAATTAAGTAAATTAAAAAAAGCGCTATTGCCTTTCAATAAATGATCTTGGCCTAAAAATTCTGATAAATCTTGCGGACGTAAAATATCCGCCAAAGGCTTTTGTTTTTTATGAGTAGTAAAATCGAAAGATTTCAAAATATATTATTTACCTAACTGTTGGGCTTTTATATATAGCTTTCGAATTCTGGCAACAATAAAAGTTATTTCGCAGTAATAAAGGGCCTATTACGAATTAATTATAAATAATCGTAGGGGGCAAGGTTCTCTCGCCCGGAAGAATCGAGACCTCTCTAGTGCGGCCAGGAGGAGCCCGCCCCGACGTTTGCAATATCCAAAACCCAATCCGAAGGTAATAAGCAGGTTGAATCTTTACATGCTTGGCTACGTACTCTGACTTTAAAATTATCTGTTTTGATAGCAGGGGATATCTCGGCAAGGATTGTTATATTGTCTTGATAAACTTTAATATTTCCTAAGGGAGTGCTATAATCCACGGGTGTTGGGTACTGAATATTACTTTGATAGTCAAGGATTTGCACTGTTGTTGGAATGAGCAAATCTAACGAAGCTGGATTAGCGTTGATATGCCAGCCTGGCTCTATTGTAAGTTTGATTATTAATTTTGTAATATCCAGATCCCTATTATAAGGATCTATCTCGGCAGCAACTAGAACATGTTCTTTAGTTTTAAGGCCTATAGGAATATTGGGTATAATAGTTGGATTTGTCTGATAGCGCATTAAGCTATAAACCATGTAAGTATAGCTACCAGGGCTTTTCTCAATCATTGTAGCAAAGGCTTGTAGAATATTCTCAAATTGCACCTGATACTTTACATCACCAGTGATCTCATATAAATCAAGCAGACAATGTGCCATAACCGCATTGGCCGATGGAATAGCGGAGTCTGCAGAATCTTTGGCTCGAACCAAAAGAGTCTCAAGGCCATCAGTAAAGAAATACCCACCATTCTCACTATCAAGAAACAAACTATTGGCCTTTACTGTGAGCTCTATTGCTGAATCTAAATATTTTTGTTCCTTGCTGGCTTTATAAGTTGAAATTAATCCCTGAATTAAGAAGCTGTAATCTTCAAAGAAACCTTGAGTATGAGCTTTACCATTCCGCCAGGATCGTAATAAGTTGCCGCTTCTATCAACTAGATTATCTAAGATAAAATCTGCAGATTTTTTAGCTGCATTTACATATTTGGGATTATTTAATGTTATCCCAGCGCGCGCTAAACTATCAATCATCAAGCCATTCCAGGAGGTTATAATTTTATCATCCAAATGCGGAGTTTTTCTTTTACTACGTATTTTAAGCAAGCTGCTCATCACCTTGTTTTTTTGCTTTAGGTCCAGTGACTTGGATTCTTTTAAATATAAAACTCTATCATTAGTACTCTCGTGACCTGGAAGATCTGGAATATTCGCAAAATCATAATGTTGTTTAAGCCATGATAATTCTAAAGGATCCAGTAGTGCCAGCTCTTCATTACTCCATACATAATAAGCGCCCTCGACTCTATCTGTCTCGGCGTCCAAAGCAGAGTAAAACCCTCCCTTGCTATTTTGCATGTCGCGGAGCACGTAAGCAAATATATTAGTTGCAACATCGAGGTCTAATGCTGAGCCGGATATGCTGTATAGCTCAGTGTAAGCCCTAGCTAGTAATGCTTGATTATAAAGCATTTTTTCAAAATGTGGAATATGCCATTGATTATCTGTACTATATCGATGAAAACCACCCCCAACATGATCATTAATGCCACCTGAAGCCATGTAGTTTAAAGATGTTTGCGCCATATCTAGCGCCATCTGATTATCGAGTAGCTGGGAGCTGGATAGTAAAAATAATAGTGATGCTTCATATGGGAATTTAGGCTCGGTATAAAATCCACCAAAGCTCTGATCGTAATATTTCTTGAGATGATCAATCGTATTATTCACTACCTTTCGATCTGGCATCCGTAATGCTTGGCTATTTACTTTGTGCTCTTTGGTTGAAATAACAAATTGAGAAAGTTTATTTGCTTGTCTTTCGATGGATTCTTGCTCGGTTGTCCAGCCCTCATAAATGTTTTTGATGAGGGGGGTAAACATTTCTGGAGGTAGGTAGGTGGTGGCAAAAAATGGTTTTAAATCAGGTGTTACAAAAACATTATTAGGCCAGCCGCCGCTCTTTGTTATAATTTGAGTAGCGCTCATATAGATATCATCCAGATCTGGTCGCTCTTCTCGATCAATTTTGATATTAATCATTGTATCATTCATGAGCCGTGCAACTTCAGGGTCTTCAAATACTTCACGTTCCATCACATGACACCAATAGCATGTGGAGTAGCCAATGCTGAGTAAAATCGGTTTGTTTTCTTTGCGAGCTTTGGCAAAGGCCTCCTCCCCCCACGGGTACCAGTTGACAGGATTGTAAGCATGCTGCAAGAGATATGGGCTGGTAGAATTAATTAAATGATTTGGAGCGGCTCCATCAGAATTTAAAGAGAGTTTTTTATTAAGGTCTATTATCATAAAACCGAGCCAGCATAGGATTATACTAAGTGTAATAATAATTAATATTTTATAAGAGTGCTGCATATCAAATTCACTAAGCTAGTTTTAAGAATAATATTTCTAGCAAAGGATCGTTTAAATTTATAGATAAATTCTGCTATACTAAGATTTTATACCAAATCCCCTCAAAATTATGCTCTCAGAGAACCAATTAAATATTATCTATTGAAAAAGGTATTGTAGGGTTCGGCCTTCGCGCTTGCCCGAGGTCATGCGAAAAATTCAATGATAGATATGGATGAAACATCCAGGGTAACGCGCCCGGCTTGCCATGGATATATAAAGCCAAAAATCATTTGTCCGGTAGAAACCCCAGGCTGCAAGCATTATCGGTACTGTTATATGTTTTATAGAGTGAGCCGTTAAGGCAGTAATCGCTCTGAGTTACATTATCACTATCTACATAATATGCATCATAACCAATGATTTTGCCAGAATCTGCGTTACCATCATCATATTTGACATCAATGGTTCTTGCCTCTTTACTCGTCACGATACCACCATAACTATCGCCACCTTCGAGTGAGCTATAAGAGCCTAAACGTAAAATGTTTGTAAAGAGGTCTGAGTCGTAATCAAAGCTAATCTTGCTATCATTAAGTGATGCTTTGGGTACTGAGTTTGTTTCCCCCCACACGCCGTCAAAAGCTGTTTCAACCATATTGGCTAAATATAAATGCTGCCAGGCCCGATATATTTCACTATTTGTTTTCTCACTTAACTCCAATATGCCATCACCATCGCCATTACAATTTCCTGATTCTCCGCATATCTCATCAGTCCCATCATCAAAATAAGTATGTGCGTTATCAATATCTCCTGGCAAGGCCTGATATGTCAACACGAACTCATTATAAGCATATTTATAGCTGAAGATCTTTTTAATGGAGGATTGTATTTGTGCTTTGCGCACAATTTTAAGTCCACTTGTACTAGCCGAAACAAGTAAAGCTATAACAATGATAACAAGTGATAGTTCAAGAAGCGAAAAGGCTTGTCTAATTTTATAAATAGACATGCTAAAGCTATTTAGAGTAATGATTTTAACAATCAACTAATTTATTACACTTTGCGCATTAAATCTAATTTGGACATGGTGTCTCATGCGTAGGGGCGGGTTTCTCCTGCCCATGTCAAAACAATCTCGGTGCTTCCAGGCAGGATAGCCCCGCCCCAATATTAGTATGGATTTATAACATTGGCGATAAGGTCAATTACCATATAAAACCCTTCCTCAAGTTCATCTTGATTCACCGGTGCTATATCTGATATTAGCAGGTTTCTAATGGCTTCAGGTAATTTCTTTAACCGAATATCAGAGTTATTTAACTGATGATCTGGAAAAAATATTTGGGTTTCAAAGGCTCTCTCGCCAGGAATAGATATGCGGAAATTTATAAAAGGTGCTTGGTCATTAATGCTACCTGGTAGAATAGAGATAAATTCAAAACTACCATCAGTTCCAGTGATTGTAAAACCTGCATTTTGTAAATACGGATCATATTTTGACGTGTGTTTTGCATCATTATTATAAACACCATATGCATTACTTTGCCATATTGTGATATTGGTATTTGAGATGGGGTGACAATTTACATCGCGTAGGAAGCCTTTTATATAAATGATATGGCCCATTGCAACATCGGGGCTACCAGCCGCCCGCCTGAGGTTGTTTGAGGATATGTTCTGATATTTATCCACTGTGATTTCCTCTGCTAATATAGGAGTCGGGGCGCAAGGCAGGACCGCCATAACATCGATAGATGGAGATGAGAAGTGATTTTCTGTGAAGAAATTTACATGATCAGCTTTATTAGTTTTTCGTGCATTAATTAATTCCTGCACACCAGGCTTTGGCAAAGGAGATCCGACAATCCTAGTGATATCTTGCTTGCTAAGTGTAGTTTTGTAAGGGTAAAGCATTAAAAATTTATTATCTGCCTTGGAACGAGCATGAGCTGTCATCGCTATCACGTTACAAGATAATAAAATTATTAAACAAACTCTGAGCATATTATATTTGAATTTTTTCGTACATTGAATGAATTGGTAGTAAAAACAAGGGGAATTTATTTGCTTGCTCGTTCGGATATATTTAGAGATCTTAATAAGCAGGTTGTGCCGCAATAAGAGTGATTAGATAGCAGGCCATTACAATGATTATACCTATCTCTTGGTTATGAAAAATTTTTGTAATAATATTTTGGCAGATTCACTTAACATTTCTGGGTATATTTCGATCTTAGGATAAGCATTTTTTTTGTATAAAATTTGCGTACCACTTACAACTCCACCAAATTTCTCGTCATAGAGGCCAAAATAAATTTTACTTATCTTCGCCGTAGCAATCGCAGAAGCGCACATAGAACATGGTTCTAAGGTACTAAAGATATTATAATTTGATAGATTGGTAGTTTTTAATTTTTTGCATGCTGCGCGTATTACTTGAATTTCTGCATGTGCTGTTGGGTCGCATAATGTGCGGGTTTTATTATGTGAGCGTGCAATGATATTACCATCATTATCACTAATTACGGCGCCAACAGGCACTTCGTCAATTAAATAAGCGGCTTTGGCCTCTAAGATAGCAGCTTGCATTAATTTGATAGGAATTAACATTGCGTCATTTAAAAATTTGATATTGCTTTAATGAGCAGCTTATACTAGTTACTGATTAAAATCTATTACTCGCTCGAGATCGTTAGTTATATGTCCAAGAAATTCCTTTTATTATCATTTATTTTACTACTTAGCTCATGTATTGAGACCGTAACGGTCGCTACTTTTGGCACAGGATATTTGCTGTCGCGGGAAAAAACCGTTAAAGAAACTGTATTAGATTCTGCTATTCTAGCTCAAGTTAGTAAAACATTATTAAGTAATAATCGGGACCAAAAATTTGCTGAGATAAATGTCTCTGTCTATGGTGGGCGTGTATTATTAGTTGGCTATAGTCAAAGCCGAGATCATGTTCAAGAGGCAATTAAGTTGATTTGGAAAATCAAAAATGTGACAGAGGTTATCAATGAAGTGTCACTTGCAGAAATTGATAAGGGTCATAAGAGATTATTCGATTTCTTTTTAATCACACGTATTAAAACTAAAATAGCCTTTGATAAGGATCTAAAAGCAAAAGATATAAATATCAGTATTTACAATGGTAACATTTATATATTAGGTCACGCCAAAGACGATGAGACAGTGCAAGCAATAGCCAAACTTTCTTCGGCTATTAGAGGCGTTAAACAAGTCGTATCCCATATTAAATCTTAGCCATTTCCCATGGAGGGGTTTTGATGTCGAACCCATCATTCCCGGATGTAATACCAAATCCCATCTTAGAACCGCTTTTAAGATGGGAATTGGTATAAGAGAGACCCCGTTTATTGCAAAAAGCCATTATGTTCAGATAAGCTTTAGACGGTTATTAACAAAAAAATCAAATACCGCCTTAATTATCTTATTTTGATATATTTTTGCCTTGAAAAATAAGGGGTATGTAAAATATGATTAGCTAAATGTTGTTTAGATATTACCTAATTTTTTAATAAAACAATCTTAAATAAAGTAATTATGCGTGCAACACAAAGTCAAAGTCAGGAATCATTACGTAGGGAACTCATTCGTGCAGTAGAAAGGGGTGATTTAGAAGGAGTGGAGCGATTGCTTGATAGAGGGGCAGATGTAAATAAGGCAAGAATAACTGATGGATCAACGCCTTTGTCTATTGCAGCATCTAATGGTCATACAGAATTAGTGCAGCTATTACTTGATAGAAGGGCAGATGTAAATAAGGCAACTAAAGGTGGAGTAACACCTTTAGTTTATGCAGCATTTAATGGTCATGCAGAAGTAGCAAAGCTATTGCTTGATAGAGGGGCAGATGTAAATCAGGCAAGCACAACTGATGGAAAAACGCCTTTAAATGTTGCAGCATCTAATGACGTAGTAAGGCTATTAAAGAATCATATAGCTTTTCAAAAAGCTATAGCTAAAGGAAGTTTAGGGGGAGTAAAAGATTTTATAAGAAACGGATTCAATATTCGCGCAGTTGATATAAATCATGCTATACAGCATGGCAAGAGCAAAACAGCTCTTTATCTTATTAAGCAAGTTGATGATACTGCTATTCTAAACGGAACTTCAGAAGTTCCATTAGTAGAAGCAAGCAAGCGGGATAATCAAGCTGTTGTTAAAGCTTTATTAGATAAGGGTGGTGATCCAGAGCAAAAAGATGCAAATGCAAGAAGCGCATTAGATATTGCAAGAATTGATGACAATGAGGGACTCAAAACATTATTAAGCAAGGCGCAAAAGAAAGCGCCTGCCAGATCATATAGGAGAGCTGTAGCTGCAGAAGAAAGCGTACGTCCTACGCCATCTGCTCCACCTTTAGAAGAGGAGGGAAGTGGTAGCAAAAAATCTTCAGAGAGAGCTCAAGGCGTCCCAGGAGGTCAAAGAGTATCTAGACAAGCTGAAGATATACCATTAGCAGTAGCAGTAGCCGCAGTATCTGAGGGCGAGGCAGTAGCTGCGGTAGTTGTAGAAGCGCATGAGATGAACCAAAGTCATGTAACAAGACTAAATGCACAATCACATCCTCAAGGATGCTGCTCTATAATGTAACAACTCTCTATTTAATTAGATTTAACATGCCCTCCTGGCAAATGAATAATATCGTAGGGGCGGGGTCGTCCCGCCCCTGGTAGAATGATCTCGGTGTTTCTGGGCGGGAAAACCCCGCCCCTACGTAATGTTCCGACGATTCTTTGTTTTAAAAATATTTGGAGGATATGTTGTAAGAAAAAAGCGAGGATTTTCTGTTGCTAGGAAACCCTCAAAACCCCATTAGCGTTAGCTCAATTTAAAGACAATTGCCTTTTATAATTAAGCGGCAGCTACTGCATCAAACGGGTAATTTGAATTAGCCGCTTGTGCATATGCATAATTATCATTTGCATTTATTAAAACATTTTGACCGAAGTCCAGGATGTCACTCCTAAGCAAAAACAAATCCTTTACTACTCACGTCGATACTAATTTCGTCCCCATAAACTTCTAACAAAAGAGTTAGTTTATTGGTGGAGACGCCGGGTACCGCCCCCGGGTCCGTAAAGCTTATTACAAGCTGCGTTTATTGCCATAGTACCTTTTAACGAGCACGAAAAAATTATAATATTTCTTATTTAAAAATCTAGTATATAATCAATTTCTTTTAACTCATAAAAATACATATATTAGTCTTAGTCCTTCATTTTTTATACAAAATTTCTACTCAGAAAATTTTCAATTAAATTCTGATTTATAGATGGGACTTGGTATTATTTGTATAGATTAATAGCCCTGTGTATTATTCTGAGTTAGAAATTTAGAATTAGACATCTTAAAGTAAATATTATGGAAGAAAAAAAACATATAGTACATTCATTCGAAACGGAGTTAGGCAGCTTGGTCAGTTCGTTAAGCGCATTAGGCGAGATGGTGGTTTCAATGATTGAGTTTTCACAAAAATCATTATCTAATGGTAGTCAGCTTTTGAAAGAAGAGGCTAAAATGCGTGATAAGAAAATCAATGAATTATATCGCTCAATTGATGATAGTGCTATTACAATCCTAGCGTTGCGTACACCAGTAGCAATTGATTTGCGTTTTGTTGTAGCTGTTATAAAAATAGCGGCTCTTTATGAGAAAATGGCTGATAGGGCCAAAAGTATCATTTCAAATTGTTGCAGAATTCATATTGCAATTCCTGAAGATATTCAAAAACAGATCATTAAAATGAATGAAGAAATCATTAACATGGTTAAGGAAATTAATAAAAACTTGGTTGAGTATAATTTCCCTAAATTAAAGCAAGTTTTTGATAATGATGATAAAGTTGATGATTATTATGATAACTTGCTAAATCAAATTATTAATAGCGAGAAAGAGATTTGCAATCATCCAGAATCACTGGTTGCACTTGTTTATATTATCAAGAGCTATGAACGTATTGGTGATTATGCAATTAAAATAGTTCGGCAGCTTTATTATGTTCAGGCCGGAGAAATTAAGACAAAAATATAGTTAATATCTGATGGTTAAAAAAACAACGGTCTTATGTATCTTAGATGGCTTTGGTTTGGGTGAGGATACAGAGTATAATGCGATATATAAAGCGAATACGCCAATTTGGGATAATTTAATTAACAGCTATCCAATGTCTAGACTTGATGCGTCTGGTGATTCTGTTGGTTTGCCGGATGGGCAGATGGGTAATTCAGAGGTTGGGCATTTAAATATAGGATCAGGGCGTATAGTTGAGCAATTATTGCCGACAATAAATGCGGAGATAAAGAGCGGTAAGATCAAGGATAAACCTATATTTAAAGAGTTTGTCAAGCAAACGAAATTAGGTAATAATACTTGCCATCTCGTGGGCATTATATCAGATGGTGGCGTCCATGGATATATGGAGCATGTATTAGTTCTGGCCGAAATTTTAGCAGGACAAAATATACAAGTTTACCTGCATGCAATTTTAGATGGACGTGATACAGCGCCAAAATCTGCGTTAGGGTTTATGGCTGAGGTGCAGAATAGAATTGCGGGCTATAGCAATATTAAAATAGCTTCCGTGGTTGGTCGATATTATGCGATGGATCGAGATAATAACTGGGACCGAGTATCCGTGGCACATAATATGCTTAAAGGCGATGGTAAGCAAGTAGATGATGCGCTCAGTTACATCAATGACTCCTATGCAAATGATATTACTGATGAATTTATTCTACCAGCAATTATATCAGGGGCCCCAGCTATGGAGGATCACGATAGTATTATATTTACTAATTTTCGAGCTGATCGCGCTAGGCAAATAGCGAATAGTTTGTTTTTAGATAAATTTTCTGGTTTTGATCGAGGTAATAAAATTAATTTTGCCGCAAAGCTTTCAATGGCAGAATATTCGAGCGAATTAACTAAAATATTACCTTGTTTATTTCCAGTAAAGCGGCCCAAAAATACCTTAAGTGATATTCTGGCTCAGGAAAATAAACGACAATTGCATATGGCTGAAACTGAAAAATATGCCCATGTCACTTTTTTCTTTAATGGTGGAGTTGAAGCGCCAAAGAAGGGCGAAGATAGAATTTTGGTCAAGTCACCAAATGTTGCAACATTTGATCTTCAGCCAGAAATGTCAGCCCCAGAATTAACTGATAAATTAGTTAGTGCTATCAATAGCGGAGATTATGATTTTATTGTCGTTAATTTTGCTAATGCGGATATGGTCGGGCATACTGGTAATTTTCAAGCTGCAATTAAAGCAGTTGAAGTGCTTGATGAGATGGTTGGTAGAATTGCATCCGCAATTATTGAAAATAGTGGAGATATGATTATTACGGCAGATCATGGTAATATAGAAAGTATGTATGATAATATCTCGGGTCAAAAACATACCGCGCATACTTTAAATAACGTGCCTTGTCTTTTAGTATCAAAGCAAGACTATAATTTATCTGATGGTAGACTTTGTGATTTAGCTCCGAGCATTCTGGAATTAATGGAGCTTAAGCAACCAGAAGAGATGACGGGAAAATCATTAATTATAACAAAATGAGCAAAATTATTCACGAAGCTAAATTATTTTCTATCGCGGTTCTAGCTGCAATATTAATTAGAAGTCTATTTTTTGAACCTTTTCATATACCATCTGGATCTATGAAATCCAATTTACTGACTGGTGATTTTATTTTTGTTTCCAAATATGAATATGGTTATAGCAAATATTCTTTTCCATTTGGAATCGCACCTATCAAAGAGAGAATCTTTGCTAGTAAGCCAGAACGCGGTGATGTGATAGTTTTTAGATTACCGCTTAATCCGGACATTAATTATGTAAAACGTTTAATAGGCCTTCCCGGTGATAGGATCCAGGTAAAAGATAGCGTGCTATATCTCAATGGTGCTGTCGTGCCAAGGCAGATGGTTAAGCCATTTTTAACTAAAGATAAAGATGGCAAGGATATTAAGATAGATCAATATCGGGAAACTCTGCCATCAGGTAAAAGCTACAATATAATAGAGAGGGCGTATGACTTGCCACAAGATAATACCAGGGTTTATACGGTACCTAAAGACCATTATTTCTTCATGGGGGATAATCGTGATAATTCTAAAGATAGTCGGTTTATCTATGATGTAGGTTTTGTACCTTATAAAAATTTAGTTGGGCAAGCTAAAATGGTTTTCATATCTTATGACAGGTCGGAAGAGCCTCATAATATATTTTATCGTATTTATGAATTTTTTACTAAAATGAGATTTACTAGAATATTCAAAGCTATAGATTAGATAAATGAGCGAAATATTTAATTATAATTTTAAAGATAAGACTTTATATCAAAGAGCGATAACTCATTCTAGTTTGGGGCTTGATAATTATGAATTATTAGAATTTTTGGGAGATAAGGTTTTATCGTTGATTATTACAGAATATTTATATCACCAATACCCAAGCAGGGCTGAGGGGGCCGTTGCCAAGAAGCATGCTTACTTGGCAAGCGGCTCTGTATTATCGGCAATTGCACTACGCGAGCAATTAGATCAGGTTATACTTGTAAGCCATGGTGAGCGTAAAGAGGGTGGGCATAATAATCCCGCAAATTTAGAAGATTGTTTAGAGGCGATATTGGGCGCAATTTATCTAGATTCTGATCTTGGAATCATTAGGCAAATTGTTTTGGATTTATGGGAGGAGTATTTTACCGAGGTTAAACAAAATATTCCGGTTGATCCTAAATCAAGACTACAAGAGTTGTTGCAAAAGAATAGGATGGATTTGCCGCAATATAAAATAATTAACAAAGAAGGTCTGGACCATAAACCGATATTCACGGTAGAATTATCAGTTCAAGGTTATCAGCCATTAACAGCCATGGCGCCTCTAAAAAAGGAAGCAGAAAAAGAATTAGCACTTAAAATGATCGATATATTAGAACAAAATGAAAAATGAAATGAATAAAACCAAATGCCAAATAATAACTATCATTGGTGAGCCAAATGCTGGTAAATCAACTTTAGTAAACCGATTAGTCGGTTCAAAAATATCGATCGTTAGTAACAAGGTGCAAACAACAAGGAATGCAATTAAAGGCATAACGGTGATCGGCAATACACAGTTAATATTTATTGATACTCCGGGGATATTTAATGCTAAGCATAATTTAGAAAAAGCGATTAATCATGAGGCTTTGAGTCAGCTGGATAGTGGTGATACCGCGCTTATAATGATTGATAGTAGCCGTGATAATTTTACTAAAACAGAAGAGATTGCTAGTTCTTTAAAAGAGTCAAAGCAGAGGGTAGCTTTGGTTATTAACAAAATTGATTTGCTTAAGAATAAAAATAAATTACTGCAGCTCGCAGAGCGGTTCCATAAAAGTGGAGTTTTTGATGAAATTTTCATGATCTCATCTAGAGACGGGGAGGGTGTTAAAGATTTAGAAAACTATCTAGTCGAAACCGCAACGCCTTCAGAGTTCTTATATCCTGAAGATCAAATGTCTGATATGCCTGTTCGCTTCATGGCGAGTGAGCTTACGCGAGAAAAGTTATTTGAAAATGTCCATGATGAATTACCTTATAATCTTTTTGTTGAAACGGAAGGCTGGGTTGAAACCGATGATAAGATTGTCATTAATCAGGTAATTAATGTTATGAAAGAAGGCCAAAAAGCCATTGTGATTGGTAAAGGCGCTGAAATGATTAAAAAGATTGGTACGGAAGTTCGGTTGGAATTGCAGGATATGTTTGAGAAAAAAATCAATTTATTCTTACATGCCAAAGTAAAGAAAGATTGGTTAGATAAGCCATTTGTATTTCAGTCTCTGGGCCTAAAATTTCCTAAGAAGTGATAAATAGATTTGAGACAGCCCCATTAACTACAATGTTAAAAGATTTTGCGTGATGGTTGATTAAGTTTTGCCGGTTGGAATCAATAGTTTCGCTCGTCGTGCATGAAAACGCAAATTTATAATATGATTTTTGTAAACTATCAAGAGCCTAATGG
>JABJNB010000059.1 GCA_018659145.1 Rickettsiales bacterium | reverse complement strand
TATCTTTTGAAAAAACTCAATATCTGCTTGATTATTTATTCGTTGTTATTAATGAATTTCAAAATAATAATTGGATGGTTTATCCTGTTACGACTTTTAAGTTCTTTAAACTTAAGTAGACACACAAAATTGGACGGTCTCATTACTTATAATTCAGATTGAGGTGGAGCCGCATGCACCTCTTTTGACTGCTTTGCCTCGCGTTTTGCAATATAAACACTGCTGACAACAATAATAAGCGAGCCTATGGCGGTAGGAGTATCTATAACCTCATTAAAGGCCAAATAGGCAATGATTGTAGTAAATACCATGCCACTAAAATCAAATGGCATCACAGCGGTAATATCAGCATATTTAAAGGCATTAAAGATTGCTATAATATTTATCAAGAAAATAGCCCCCAAGCCAAAAAGTGTAGCCCAGGCACTATAACTTTCTGGAGTTTGCCAATAAAATATTGCGCCCGGGAGCGAAAAAACACTCATCAAGCCACTTAAATAAAAAACCTGATTATATGCAGACTCCGTGCGCGTCATAATCTTAATAATCAAATCTATTACCGCCCACATACCAACTGATGAGAGTACCATGATATAAACATAAGAAAAACTTGCCGTTCCAGGCCGCAAAATAAACAAAGCCCCTAGAAACCCAATAATAAGTGCTAATGTTCTGTGCCACCCCATGCGTTCCTTTAAAAAAATAATAGCAAATAATGAGCTAACCAACGGTCCAGTCAAAGCAATAGCCCTAGCTTCGGTTAGAGGTATTACCGTGAATGCATAAAAATACATGGTAAGTGAGATTACTCCCAATATTGCTCTGGACAAATGTAACTTGAATTTACGCGTCCTTAAATCTTTGTAGCGTCCAGATATAAAAACAAATGGCAGCATAAAAAGGAATGCAGCAAAGTTATAAAAAAAAACTATTTCAAACACATGAAACTGACTTGAAATATCTCGCACCATTGCCGACATAATAGAAATCAGCAAACAATGCAATACCATCCAAGATATGCCGATGATTTGTGATGTGTTATGATTCACCATAAACTACTCCATCCATCTTAACCTCGGCCATCTTTGGTTTTCTGATAGCCATTTAGTCCCGACTCCTATAATCATTAATATGGTTCCCATTATCATGGTTCTGGATAATCATTGTTAATATATAATGATAAATCGTGGTTTTTGGATAAACCACGATTTATGACTTACTTGATAAGGATGTTATCTGCGCATAATGCTGCACCAATGGAAATGGATTATAAAAATGATGAAGTAACTTCTTCCATTCCTGATATTCTAAAGAGTCTCTAAAGCCAATTGTATGATCCTCCAAACTTTGCCATCTCACGAGCAATATATAACGATTCCGTTGTTCAACACATTTCTGTAATTCATGCGAAATATATCCACCTATAGACATTATGATATTTTGAGCCTTGTGGAAGACTTCCTCAAATTCTTGAGTTTTTGACTCAATTACATCTAAAATTGCCACTTCTAATATCATCTTTTTAAATCTAAAAATTGCTGCAGGGGCGAACCCCGTATGCACTAGTGCCAGGAGTGATGCATTCTCAGCTATAGGGCTAAATTCCGTATAGACTCAAGATTTGCCGTCTCTACAGCAAAAACAATGGGTGTTAATCTACATCTATATGCAGGCGGCCTTGCAACTATTTTACGTCAGACCAGATGCGTTTTTTAGCTACAAAGAATAATAAGGTTGTAACGAAAAGGAATAACAATACTTTTAGCCCCATTTTTTTTCTTTGCTCCATCTCTGGCTCAGCTGCCCATTGCAAGAAATTCACTACATCATATGACATTTGCTCCACGGATGCTTTAGTACCATCTTGGTATTCTACTTGATCTGGACTCAGTGGTTGCTGCATAGCAATTTGATAGCCAGGGAAGAAAATATTAAATGACATATTAGCACCCATTTTCAAATCACGCGGTGTTTCCATATAACCATTAAGCAAAGAATATAAATAATTTGCGCCATCCAAGCGCGACTTGATTATAAGCGATAAATCAGGTGGAAGTGCACCCCCATTAGATGCTCTAGCTTGTTTTGCATTGACAAATGGTGATACAAAATGATCTGATAACAAAGCCGATCTTTCGAACATGTCGCCTTCATCATTTGGCCCATCCATTACAGTTGAGCCAGCCGCTATAACCTTAGCTTCAGCTGCTGAGAAACCAACCTCCGTTAGATTCCTATAATAAACTCTTTTTAAAGAGTGGCACCCAGAGCAAACTTCTTGGTAGATCTGAAATCCTCTTTGTATTGATTGTTGATCAAATTTACCTAAATTGCCCTCAAATGGCCAATCACGTTTTAATAGCTTCTGATCACCAGATGATGCAAACATCATATTTGGAACAAGTAAAGCTATAATTAAAGCTAATGTTTTATATTTCATAATCTCTACTTATTTAGAATTATGGGTTGCTTGATAATATTCATCTATAGATTTCGGCAAATCCAATGGCTTCTCTTTTTTGCCAAGGAAAGGCAATATTACAAGAAAATAACCAAAATAATATAATGTTGATAAACGCGATAATATTACATAGACGCCTTCCGGTGGCTGAGCTCCCAAATACCCAAGTAAAACAAAATTTAAGATAAATACTAAATAAAATATTTTAAATAATGGGCGAAAATAACCACTTTTAACTTTTGAACTATCAAGCCATGGCAAGAAGAACAAAATTAAAATCGAAGCAAACATAAAAACCACACCCGTTAGCTTATCAGGTATTGCGCGCAAGATTGCATAGAAAGGCAAGAAATACCATTCCGGAACAATATGAGCTGGTGTAACCAAAGGATCAGCAGGAATATAATTATCCGGGTGTCCTAGATTATTTGGGTAGAAGAACACAAAGTAAAAGAATAACATCAAGAATATCCCCAGACCAAATAAATCCTTAATTGTATAATATGGGTGAAAAGGGATAGTATCTTTCTTAACATTTTTAATTTCTACTCCAGATGGGTTATTAGATCCAGGAATA
Source organism: Rickettsiales bacterium (assembly GCA_018659145.1). Lineage (GTDB taxonomy): Bacteria > Pseudomonadota > Alphaproteobacteria > Rickettsiales > JABIRX01 > JADHOX01. Next base: position 1,531 of record JABJNB010000059.1, on the reverse strand, counting down.
TGTAGAGCTATTAGATGCAAAATAACAAAAGCTACGATTATAAAAGGGAATAAATAATGTAGTGCAAAGAAACGGTTTAACGTTGGGTTATCCACAGAATAACCACCCCATAACCAACTCACTATATTATCACCAATGATTGGTATCGCCGAGAAGAGATTGGTAATTACAGTAGCCCCCCAGAAACTCATCTGTCCCCATGGCAGAACATAGCCCATGAAAGCCGTAGCCATCATGCATAAAAAGATAATAATCCCTAAGAACCAAAGCATTTCTCTTGGCTGCTTATATGACCCAAAAAATAATCCCCGAGCTATATGAGCGTAAACAACAACAAAAAACATTGATGCCCCAACAGCGTGTGTATAACGGATTAACCAACCATAATTAACATCCCTCATAATATGCTCAACTGAATTAAAAGCATGATCAGCATGAGGCGTGTAATGCATCGCAAGAAAAATACCGGTAATGATTTGTATCATCAAAGCGATTCCAGCAAGAGAACCAAAGCTCCAAAAATAGCTTAAATTTTTTGGGACTTTATAATTAGCTAGATGCTCCTCGGCAAAAGAAAAAATTGGTAACCTATCGTCTACCCACTTCACGACGGGGCTGTAATTATTAGGATTACTTTGATCTATTTTATGCATTTTAACCAATTTTAACGATTTTCTCTGAGATAAACTCATAACTTGGCACAGCCAAGTTTGTAGGAGCAGGACCTTTTAGCACGCGACCCGAAGTATCATAATGGGAGCCATGACACGGACAAACCCAGCCCTTATCATTACCTATTGGCACACATCCCAAATGCGTACATATTCCTATTACAATTAAATATTCACCACTTGGATCTTTAACCCTTGCTTCATCAGTCTCTGGATCCATCAAATCTTTCATCGGAGTTTCCCGAGCTTCAGCAATTTCAGCTTTAGTTCTACGCTTAATAAAAATTGGCTTCCCACGCCACATGACTTTTTTCTCTTGTCCAACTTCTAGACCCGAAATATCCACCTCTATAGAAGACAAAGCCTCAACATCTTTCGATGGATTCATTGAGCTTACAAGTGGTATAGTAGCAGCGGCGGCACAAAGCCCGGCCATAGCTGTTGCAGATAAGACTACAAAGTCTCTTTTTTGCGGATCTTTAGGTTCTTGTTTTGTCATTTTTACTTTAGCAAATAAGGGCCTTAAATACTATCTCAATTCTATATGTAAAGCAAAAGTTGCTTTACCAAGAACCTAGCTTAACTCACTTGCATGATTTCAGGAGAATCATTAAGATCCTGTCTCAACTCAAGATTGCAAAGATTTTTGGTCTTAAGGTTTTGGATTTTTTGAATAGCCAAAGCCATTTTGCATAACATTGACGATCTCCCGCCCCTTAATACCAATTCCATAAATTAATTGCTTCCTTAAGAGCAGATACTAATCACGTCTTCACAACTTAAATTCTTAATAAAGTCACAAACTTCATCCTCCAATTCTTCCAAGCTATCAAAGACTTTGTTCTTAATAGTATGGTCTT
>JABJNB010000058.1 GCA_018659145.1 Rickettsiales bacterium | reverse complement strand
TTGCTGCTCATCAATTATTTTATCACTTTCTTTATGGAGCAAGCAATGAGCTATTTCGTGAATAGTAGTTCTATAAGCTGCATAAGCTAACGGGTTAATTGCGATAATATTTTTGTTAGGTATTGCATAACCTTGGCAATTCCCATTGAGATTACGGAATTTTTCTTGAGTTATGCCTAAAGTTTCAAGAACTTTTTGAATATCAAAATTTGGCAATGGCTCAGATGCAAACTCCTTACCTTCCGTTTGAGATAAACTAAACCAATGTTTTCTTAGAATAAAATTAGTTTGGCTTGTTATATCATCCTCATCTTCTTTATCTTTCTTTTTGCTAACTACAGGCAAAAATAAAGCAATAGCCTTACTACCTTTTTTTACTTGTCGCCCTAGATCTTTCCATCCTTTATAAGTATTAATTGGTTCAAGCTCTATCAACTGCCGTGCTGCAAGGATTCTATTTCTAAAGCTATATTTACGGAATAACCTATAAGCCTCATGTAACTTTGCTGGTTTATCGTAAATCTCTGATAAGTAATCTTTGAAACTGATTTTGATTTGATCGGACATTTTGGTATCTCCTTAAAGAATTTTAATAAAAGTTAAAACAAAGCGCTAAAAGCGCGCTTGCTTTATAACTTCTGGCTAGCGCCGAGCGGCAGGAGAAGAGAGCGAAGCGAATGGATGTACATTTTGCAAAGTCACTGAAAGATAAGTTTGATCTTTGAAGCAAAGCGTAGAATAGCAAAGTTGTCTGTAAGGGAAGGTGGTAAAATCCGAGGCACGGTTATTTGATGACAACTTGGAATCAATTAATGGTGCGGCCGCAGGATTTTACTGCCTTGACTTTGAAAAAATGGATGACGCCTAAAAAAGAAAAATTTGTTTTCTGTGGTATAGAAAACTCTGTTTAGAATTAAGCAATTTCTTAACTCTTAAAGCTTTCAGAGCTCTATAGATTCATCATTGTTGGTAACGACGCTTATTTGACATGTTTCCAGGTATCGTGTTGAACAATAGCCTTTATATTCCTTTCTGATACTCCAAAGAGATCTGCAACTAACTTTTTATTCGCTCCATCTTTAACCAGATCTCTGATCTGGCGTACTTTGTCTGGATCTAGTTTAGCCATTCCATGCCTAGTCCCAATTGCAGTATTTCGATTTGTCATTTTAACCGATACACCTTGTTTTGAAGCAGAAAGTTTTCTGTTTCTTGCTTCTGACTTGTGCCATATTTTATTCATATTTGCGAGCTTCTCAATATAGAGATGATATGGATTAACACACAAATCATTCCCGCATTTTGAATACACTAAATTTCCTTTTGAAATATTTCCAATGTAGGCCATATATGAGAATCTTTTCGCAGAAACAAATTTTTGCCCTGAATGCAAAAAGAATCTAAGAGTTCTTTTGGTTTTTGGAGATGTTTTCCAAACCCAGCATTCATTTTTGCCCGCCTTGTGAAAAGAAGATTCAAATTTTTGTATATACTTGTTGATTAAATCATCCATATACAAGCCATTATGATTGTGTATCAAGTAAAGTATAATGTTATTGTTTCCAAAACAAGATTCTCACTTTTAAAGAGTATCTTTTAGGAAAGCACCAGACCCGATATTTAAAAGAATTTGAAGCAATTTATAAAGACCCTAGTTCTACATTTTAGAACCAAGGACCATGTAATAGAAATGGTCAAAGATCGAGTTAGAAAAGGTTATTGCAATAGCTTATTATTATAATAGATCATGAGCAATGTTTTTTGTTGACAATATGTAGCAATATATTACATTGAGTTTAAGAGCTCTTTCACACTTTTTCAAGTCCAATTCGCACCCACATTAGACAAGAAAATTAAAAATATCGATCAACTCAGATTTCGATTTCTTGATTCCATAGGAAATACAATCAAGATGCTCTAGGCATAATATATTGATATGACAATGTTTGTCGGGCAGTTTCTCCTAAGAAAATTTGTATTTTTGTAAAAATTCAACAGGAGATAAATATATTCAAAAATTACCTTTCTTGATTAATTCTTTTATCCTATATCTAACTCCCCTACCCTGACCAATCTTTGTCAATCGCTTCATATCACATAATTTTTTGATGATTGACTCAATAGTTCTAGCTGGAAATTCTAGCGCTTCAATTGCATCTCGACGAGCGAACTCTTTGCTTTGTAGGCTCTGAGCCCATTGCCAAAGTGCTAACTGCTTCTCTGATAGAAGATGCTCGATGGTTTCGCCTTTTAGAATTTCTAATGCTTGCTTGGATTGAGAATTAACTATTTTTAAGAAGAAAACTAGCCATTCAGATATATCTTCTTTTTCACTTTTCCAAGTTCTTTGGGTTTTGTTTAAGGCTAGATAATAATCTGCTTTATTTGACTCAATTAGCTTCTCATGAGATATTATACTAGTGAATTTATAGCCTAGTTTTAGTAGAATTAGATTTGTCAAAAGTCTGCTAGTTCTGCCATTCCCATCTTGAAATGGGTGAATTGCTAAATACTCAAACACAAAATTTGCAACTAGAATTAAAGGATGCTTCACTCCTTCTTTTAAAGATTCTTGAAACCAGGCAATTAATTCCTGCATTTCCTTTTGTACTAAATGTGGTGGGGTTGGATCAAATATAATGCCAATTATATTTCCTTTGCGATCTTTTGCCTCAACGCGATTTGAACCAAATTTATATTGACCTTTATGACGCAAATCTTTTTCGCTATATTGGAGCATTTGATTATGCATAGATAAGATCCATGATTCTGTAATTCCAATATCATTGTAATGATCAAAAACAGATTCCAAACATTCCAAATATCCAGCAACCTCTTGTTCATCTCTAGTTTTAAACTTTTTAATACGAAGATTTCTATAAAGATCTTCAACCTGATCGTCTGATAATCTATTTCCTTCAATACGATTTGATGCTCCAGTAGAAGTTACTATTACAGAAGCTGTTAATCGATCAATTGTTTGAGGCAATATTTTACCAGTAAGAGAGAAGCTGTTCTTAACTGTATCAATTTGTGATATAAGAGAATAAACCTCCTCAACAACTTCTGGCTTAAGGTCTAATCTTTTGTTTAATCTAAAATTTTTAAAATCCATTTTAATACACAATCTAAATGTGAGATTACGTGATATAATGTGAGATTAGCCTAATTTTGTCAATTATTTTTATTAATAATCAGAAAAATATAGATACATCTTTACCTAGGATCTCCTAAATTTTATCATTTACCTCTTTAACAAAATCTTGATGGGCGTGCCCCGAACCTCCTCATGCTACATTAGTCAAATCGTTGACTTGATTACCATAATAAGTTTTTTTACTTCAACCCATTTAAATCAGCAATTATCCTACGTAATTCTTGGTATTCATTTAATTTATGAGTATCAATTATTTTCATTATAAAATATTTGCATAAATTACTCTCTGTAATTGCTGGCTATAATCATAAAAAGATTGAAGACCTGCTGCCATGGAATCTTAAACTGGATTGAGTTTTAAGATAGACCGGGTTCACCGGACGCTTACTA
>JABJNB010000057.1 GCA_018659145.1 Rickettsiales bacterium | reverse complement strand
GAAGTACACATCAGACACAACCTTCATCAGGAGTAGCTCCCTACGAGAAATTGAGTAGCAGCCGTGCTATGTACGAAGATGCCCCGGCATCGGAACTTAAACACCCTAGTCCTGAGATTCAATTACAAATAGAAAACAAATTTATTAGAGATTGGATAAATTCAAATTATTTATTTAAACTGGAGTTAATAGCAAAAGATTTAGGGTATAATATTATTTTAAGTTAAATCTAGATTAAAAAATGGGCCTGTACATCCAATTGTGTAAATTCATAAATAAGCCCTTAAATATTACCCTGAATTCTATCGTCAAATTTTATTAAAAAGTGAGCCATAGCTTCATTCCAATTTCGAATAGGCATGGTCCATTTTGCCGTGATATAGTTGATTGTCAAGTATAGAGTTTTAAAAACTGATTCATCGCTTGGAAAAACCCTCTTGTTTTTGGTGACTTTTCTCAGCTGAGAATTAAGCGATTCAATTGAGTTAGTAGTGTAAATAATTTGTCTTATAGCCTTTGGATACTGTAAAAATATTACCAGATTCTCCCAATTATTGTACCATGATTTAGCAATTTGAGGATACTGATTACTCCACTTGCTATCAAAAGCATCTAGTGCTTCCTGAGCCTCACCTTCTGTTGCCGCTTGATAGATTGGTTTTAGATCAGCTACCAGTGCCTTACGGTCTTTATACGAGACAAATTTCAAACTATTTCTAATTTGATGTACAATGCATAATTGATGCTCACATTTGGGATAAACGGCAGCTATTGCATCAGACATACCAGTTAGATTATCGGTACAGGCGATGAGCATATCATTCATACCTCTATTCTTCATTTCTGTTAGATTACCCAGCCAAAATTTTGCTCCTTCATTCTCGCTAATCCACAGACCTAAAATATCTTTTTTGCCAGATAAATCAATCCCTAGAGCTACATACACAGCTTTATTAATGATACGTTTTTCATGCCTTACTTTGACTACTAAGCAGTCAAAAAATACTATTGGATATACATTCTCAAGAGCTCTATTTTGCCAAGCTTTAACTTCATCAGCAACGCTGTCTGTAATCTTGCTAATCAGAGACTCACTAATATCAGCGCCATACAGTTCCTGCATTTGGATTTTAATATCAGAAAGACTCATGCCTTTAGCGTACAGCGATACTATCTTTTGATCTAATCCAGCTATTCGATTTTGCTTCTTTTTAACAATAGCTGGTTCAAAATTACCATTACGATCCCTTGGTACATCAAGTTCTATTACCCCATTATTGGTTATTAGAGTTTTTTGAAATGCACCGTTGCGTGCGTTCTGAAGATCAGATCGATCATAACGACTATAACCCAAATGATCATCCATTTCCGCTTGCAGAGCGAGTTCTAAAATGCGTTTGCTTAGTTGCTTAATTAGACCATCTTCGCCTAGGGCGTTTGATAAATCTACATCGCCTTCAATTAGTAAATCTACTGCTGCATTTATTTTTGATGTTTCTATATTCTGTGTCATTATTTCCTCTTAAATTATAATTTTGTTGATTATAACTTATCAGAATTTACACAATCAAGTGGACAGAGCCTTTTTTAGAAATCAACCACTACCATCTGAGAGATGGTAGTTTGCCGTTGCGACAAGAAGTCGCTTATTGAAGCTAAAGCTTATTCTATGCGTATATTTGATTGAGGTTCATGAGCATCACTGTGCTTGTTGATATATTCGTTGATTATATCATCTGTAACATTACCGCTCGTTGAGCTAAAATAGCCTCTTCCCCATAGGCGTCTGCCCCAATATTTCTTTCTAAGAATTGGAAACTCTTCTTGAATTTTCTTAGAAGAACGTCCTTTTGCTTTTTGAACAAATTCACTAATTTTGATATTGGGTGGGATTTCTGCGAATATATGAACATGGTCACTTGAAACAACACCATTTTCTACTTTGATACCCATCTCTTCGGCTACTTGTAAAACTATTTCTCTGACACGTTTTTTTATGTCGTAAGTAAGCACCTTGTAGCGATATTTCGTTATCCACACTATGTGATAGCGATGATAAAAAACTGTATGTGATTTTTT
>JABJNB010000056.1 GCA_018659145.1 Rickettsiales bacterium | reverse complement strand
CGCTATACTTCGACTTACAAATAACAAAATCTACAATAATTCTAAAAGAAAATTTCTATACTCTCAAATCTATGAAACATTAGGGAATGCGGCCTTCGGCGCGTTTGGTCTTTGTTGCCCTCGTCGGTGATTGGCATAAGACAGGGGCTCTCGATTCATACCTACTTGCTGCGACTCATATAGCTTACGCTATACTTCGACTTACAAATAACAAAATCTACAATAATTCTAAAAGAAAATTTCTATACTCTCAAATCTATGAAACATTAGGGAATGCGGCCTTCGGCGCGTTTGGTCTTTGTTGCCCTCGTCCGGTGATTGGCATAAGACAGGGGCTCTCGATTCATACCTACTTGCTGCGACTCATATAGCTTCCGCTATACTTCGACTTACAAATAACAAAATATGCAATGATTCTAAAAGAAAATTTCTATACTCTCAAATCTATGAAACATTAGGGAATGCGGCCTTCGGCGCGTTCAGGTTTTTCTATTAACTCAATTCGTAGGGGCAGGGTCCTCCCGCCTGGGTAATGTGCTGTGTAGTTCTGGTGAGGAAACCCCGACCCTAATCCAAATCACCAGTAACCACAGTCATAAAGTCATTCTCCAAAAACAACTTATCTCGGATTCTATGGATGTCTTCTAAACTAACATCTTCAACAAACTTATTGCGATCTTTTAGCATACTGACTGGCAAATCGTGAACTAAAAGTCCAAGCATGAAGCCAGATATTCGGCTATTAGATGAAAAGGCTATATCATATTTTCCCATTAAATATTGCTTAGCAACTGCTAGCTCTGCTTCAGTAAATTTATGAGTTTTAATGTCACTTAATAAGTCAGCAATAACAGCAGATGCCTGCTGATACTTAGCTTTGTCACAAGCAAAATATACAGTTAAGTAGCCAAGATCTCTAAAATAATTTACATAAGAATAACCTGAATAAGTAAGACCAGCTTCTTCACGTAGTCTTATGCCAATCAAAGAATTTCGTGGTGACCCACCAAATAAATGATTAAAAATATAAAAAGCATAAAAATCTTTATCCGTGCGAGATGGTCCAGCAATACCAGAATAAAAAATGACTTGGTCATAACCTTCAAGCTGAATCTCTTGATTGGCTGATCTAATTAATTCAGCCTGATATTCATCAGTCCCAGATTTTGCTTCAAACTCTTCAAACAACCCTTTGATAAAACCATCCAATTTCCCTTCTTTTAAATCTCCCGCAATCGCAATCTTTAGTTGCTCCTTATCAGCAAGATTCTCGACAAATTGGTTTACAGCTTCAATATTAATTTTGTCATAATTATCATCTCTCATAAAACCATTTCTGCGAAATCTTTCATCAAAGAAATTTTGACTAAAATTTTGATAGCTCACAAAATTACTATTTAAATAAGAATTATCACGATTATAACTTAGATACTCTTTAGCCTTAGCCACGCTCTCCTTAGTCACTTCAAATTTATAGAAAAAATGCTGTAAAAACTCAGTAATAAACGCAATATCAGATGACATGAATTTAAGCGTAATATAAAAATTCTCCTTATCACTTTTAAATGACACACCAATATTACGAGCAGATAACTCGCTACTAAATCTCTCTCTTTGATCTTGTAGAAATAAAAAGTTATTAGCTAGATAACTTACCACCGCATTAATACCAACCAAATCTTCATCAACATATGCTATGCCTGAATTTTTTATAGCAATATTCATTGAAATTATCGGCAAGAAATCATCATACGCATAATAGATTTTAATATCATCGATGTTTTTTTCTAACGGATTAAAACTTGCCGCGCTTGATGAAAAAGCTGCTGGATAGAGAAAACAAGATAGTAGGATAATTCGAAGCAACATAATGCATTATATAAAATTACCCTATCCTTATGATAAATTTATTTAACAAATGCAACGACAAAGAATTACAGAAACAAACCCCTATAAAATTTCGTAGGGGCGTCGTCCTCACGCCCTTAGCAAAGAGCGATCTCGATGTTTCTGGGCGAGAAACCCCGCCCCTACAGGATTGCAATCTCGCCTTTATCCTCAGAAACCTTAATCTTACTCTTCTCAGCAATAGTACCATCCAAAAGCCCAGTTGCGATCTTATTAGTGATTTCCCTTTCAATCAATCGCGCTAAAGGGCGAGCGCCAAATTTCGCGTCATAGCCATTCATAGCCAGATACTCTTTAGCTTTATCATCAAGCTGCATCTCTATCTGATAATTATCGAGCTTAGTCTGCATCTCGCGCATCTTAATATCAATAATCTTATCCATATGTTGATAACGCAGTTTATGAAAGAGAATAATCTCATCAATTCGATTGATAAATTCTGGTTTAAAAAACGCCCGAACATCATTCATAATATCATCTTCAATGTCCTTAATAGATTGCTCATTAGATAATGCATTTAATTTTACAGACCCAAGATTTGAGGTCATAATAATTAAAGTATTGGCAAAATTAACTTTGCGGCCATGACTATCTGTTAAAATACCATCATCTAGGACTTGTAACATAATGTTAAACACATCTGGATGCGCCTTCTCCACTTCATCAAATAAAACAACCTGATAAGGACGCCTTCTAATCGCCTCAGTTAACGACCCAGCATCTTCATAACCAACATATCCTGGAGGCGATCCGATCAATTTGCTCACGGCATGCTTTTCCATAAATTCTGACATATCAAAACGTAGCAAAGCTGATTTTTCATTAAATAAGCTTTCCGCCAACACTTTAGACAATTCGGTTTTACCAACACCTGTTGGTCCAATAAACAGAAATGAGCCTAACGGTTTATTAGGATTATTTAATCCCGCTTTAGATCTTTTTAGAGCATTAGCTATCGCTGTAATTGCCTCCTCTTGTCCAATAACTTTCTTACCTAATTCATCTGCAATATTGAGATATTTTTGCTTATCAGCAGCAAGCATTTTCTCAACCGGAATACCGGTTACTTTAGATATAACCAAAGCAATATCTGCTTCATTTATCGATTCTTTAATTAATGAATCCTTAGCCCCTATATTATGATTTTCTGCTTGCGCCGTAAGCTCTGGTATTACCGAATAAGATAACTCCCCTGCCCTAGCTAAATCACCATCACGCGTTGCTTTTTCTAATTCATAGTTAGCTTTCTCTAATTGCTCTTTAATATCCTTTTCCTTTTCTAAGCGTAATTTCTCAGCTTCCCATTTGGATGAAAATACCGATAATTTATCATCTAATATTTTGATCTCATCATTAATAGCTTGAAGCCGAGTTTTAGAATTATCATCCTTCTCTTTCTTTAGAGTCTCCGCTTCAATCCTAAGCTGGATTAACTTCCGCTCCAGCTCATCCATCTCCTCTGGCTTAGAATCAATTTCCATACGAAGTTTACTTGCCGCCTCATCTATTAAATCAATGGCTTTGTCTGGTAAAAACCTATCTGTGATATATCTTTGTGATAAATTGCAAGCTGCAATGATCGCGCTATCTGAAATTCTAATTGCGTGATGCATTTCATATTTTTCTTTAAGACCACGCAAGATCGTCACACTATCTTCAATAGTTGGCTCAGCTACATAAATCGATTGGAATCGTCTCGCTAAAGCAGGATCTTTCTCGATATGCAGCCGATATTCATCCAAGGTAGTCGCGCCAACACAATGCAGTAACCCACGCGCTAAAGCCGGCTTTAATAGATTAGAAGCATCCATACTCCCCTCAGCTTTCCCAGCTCCAACAAGATTATGCAACTCATCTATAAACAAAATCACTTCATGATCAGCATGTTCGATTTCATTGATTACAGCTTTTAACCTTTCTTCAAACTCACCTCGATATTTAGCTCCACCAATGAGTGCTCCCAAATCCAGAGACATTATCTTCTTTTTCTTTAACGACTCAGGCACATCACCCGCCGCTATCCTTTGGGCCAAGCCTTCAATTATGGCTGTTTTACCAACACCAGGCTCACCAATTAAAACAGGGTTGTTTTTAGTTCGGCGCGATAGAACCTGAATAGTTCTTCTAATCTCATCATCCCGGCCAATTACCGGATCAATTTTACCCGCACTAGCAAGTTCCGTTAAATCTTTTGCATATTTTTTTAATGCATCAAATTTATCTTCCGCTTCTGCAGAATCTGCTGTTTTACCCTTACGTAGTTCGCTAATAATCTCGCTCACCACAGGTAATATCAATCCTGCTTTTTGTAAAATCCTAGATGTTTTTAGCTTCCCATCAAACATTGCTAGTAAAAATGCTTCTAGCGTTATAAACTCATCACCTAACACTTTAGAAACCCTCTTTACCGATTGGTCTAAGATAGCCATTTCTTGAGAAAAATAAACATTAGGACTACCACTTGATGATACCGATGGAATCTTCGCCAAAGTTTCAGCTAAGCCACCTTTAACAACATCCAAATTTCCACTCGCTGAAATAATAAGGTTCGAGGTATAATTATCCGAATCCTCAAGCATAGATTTAAGTACATGCTCTGGAATAAAGTTCTGATGACCTTTGCTTAATGCAAGACCTTGCGCATTACTAATCACTTCTTTGGCCTTATTGCTATATTTAGAAAAATCCATAAATGCCTCTTTTAAAATTTGTATATACAGTATATCTAAGTCGAAATATTATGCTTTCAAGAACTTATGCGCTTTTATTTCGTAATATTGTATAATTTAAGGCGAACGAGCACCATAACCTTAATTAATGTAGAGGTGCATCATCATGTGTCTCCTGTACAAACAAAAAACAAATAATGAATAAAAATCGAAACACTCCAACATACCAACGATAATTATGTATTTGTATATACCACCTCAGAGACGCAAGATTTTGCGTCTCTGCATATTCTTATATTAATGTCCCAAATTCAATTCAAGTGTTAAGGGGCCTGTCTCGACAGGCTTCTACCCTCTACTCATACCAGCAAAAACTTTATCAAGCAAAGTATCTGTTGTCACCCCAGACGGAATTCGCTTAAGCCTTGCACCTACAAGGTCTCCATCCTTGAGCTTCTTATCATCTTCACCATCTATTCGGCCAGTGAAGTAACCTTCTCTATTTGCTATTGCTTGATATTGTCGAGAAAATTCCCGTGCAACTTTAAAGGACTCCGCATCTTTCCAAACTCCATCCGGTGCATATGTTATCCATTGTTCAACACCAGCATTTCCAACGCCATTATTATTTTGAGCAAAATTAATAATATGCTTAACAAAACTCTTATCATCTAGTAGTAAAGTATTATCTATGCTGGTTAATTGAGTTTCTTTAATCGCTTCATACAAAATATTGACTATTTTTTGCTCGATTTCTCTATCAATCCAACATTTCTCTGGATCATGTGGGTTTTTAATCCTAATCTTATATTGAGATTCAAGCTCCCCATTCAAGCTATATAGCTTCGTATTACCATATAATCTACTCAACTCCTTATATGATTTGATTGGCTTGTAAACTGCCTCTCCCGCTTTAACCATTGGTGCACTCGGTAATGCTCCTCCAGATCCTCCCGCTAATGGCGGTGGTTTAGGGTGATTAGGTAATGCTGGCCTTACACCCTGACTCATATCCCAATCTGCACTATGACTCGCCATACCTCTAGGTTCTGGAGCTCTCTTCGCCCCCCCTAGAGCACCAGCGTCTTCCTTTCGCTGTGTAATCCCAATAGCAGTAACCATCCCACCAAACGCACTAAAGATAGCATTCTCAAACTCCATATCCTGTCCCGACTTTCTAGTCTCAGCATATTTCTTAACCCAGCTATTTTCGTCTGATGGATCTCTTCCTAAAAGATGATCACAAAAAGATAATAACGCATATCTATTAATTTTATCCAGATCTTGCAGTCTTAATTGACTTGTGAGATAATTCTGCAACTTACTAAAATCTACCTCTCCCCATTTATCAAATCCCTCTAATGTACCACCATCTTTAACAAAGATGTCCTTAGGACCGTCATGTGCTACAAAATCTGATAACATATCCAGATCCTGCATCGCAAAATAAGTAAGCCTTACTGCAGCCACTTCCTTTTGCTTAAACTCACTCATATCAATATTTAACGCCAAACCTTCTGGAGTAAAAGACCCACCAGTTCCAGGTAATGGCTTGTCGAGTATAAGATTACGTATCAATACTGCTGCTGTAATTTGACAATCAGATGCTCCAGGTTGGTTATAACAACATTGAACCACCTCATCTTTTTGAATTGACCTAGATCCATGGCTATTCACCTGAGCTAATCTTCTTTCAACATTTTCGGTTATCACACCTGCTATTGCCTGAATTCTTGGATTTAATGAACCCTCTAAAAAGAGCTGCCGCATTGCATTTTCTAGGGCGACTTTATGATAAATTTCTTCATTAATATCAGCATATTGAATTGAGTTATATAGTGATATTATAGGGCAAGCAGAATCATTAGAAAAATCAATTTTAAACACCACATAATGACCTCCATCACCACCCGCCTGCAAGCTAATATAAAGTTTATTTACCTTAACATCTTTCAAGCCTTGAGAAAGCTCGGTCAAATTACCAAGAGTAAATTCTGGCCTTTTATAAGCATAACCATCTGCCCTGATAGGCCTTTCTGCCGAAAAATTACCAACCCATACATTACTTGGAAGATCAGGTATCAATAATTCTTTTACAATAATATCAGGTGATCTATCAATTTGAGAAGCATGACTAACTCTCACCTCTCTACCATCAGAAAGGCTAGCTGTTGAAAACAAGATATTGCCCGCTAGTGATGATTTCTGCAAACCAACAGATTCTATTTCAACAGATAATTGATGCCCTCCTATATCTACACGGCCGGCCTCATCAGGATCTCTAACAGGGGCTAACGTTTTAAGTAATGCTTCTATTTTTTTTCTGCTATCCCTCCACTCATCCAGAGTAGGCATAATGTCCGCACCACCTGCATGATAATAAGTGCGCATCAGAGTTAAGATATCATCATACTTAACATCGCCTCGTAAATAATCTAACGGCGTTTTATCACTTATATTCCGAACTCTTAGTAATTGAAACAACTTCTCTTCTTCAAGCACAGATGAAAATAAATTTATTACATCAATATCACCCTTAGCGCAAGCAATATGCAAAGCATTATTACCCTTCTTATCCATAACGCTTAAATCAGCTCCACTCTTAACCAACAAATCTATTAATTTTAAATCAGAATCTTTATGATGGCTCGCGCGCTTTCCTGTAAAATATCTCCTGGCAACCAATAATTGTAAAGCTGTTACTCCAGAAGTATCCTGAGTATCAAGGTTTATATGACTAGCCTCATCATTAAAGGTTATATAGCCAAAAACCTCCAATAATTCTAGAGTACGAATGGCTCTACCTGACCGGTCATTTGCTATCATCCAATGAAAAATATTGTTCTTACGGTACCTATCTCTTACATTAAAATTTAACCTTATCCCCTTATCCAGGCATGCAAGGAGTATAACTTCAAGACAGTCCATCCTTTTTTGTTCCTGATTTTCCCCAAGAATAAGCTCTGTTATTAAAGGTCTACCGAGCCCCCCTCCTGAATATTCAGAAAGTTTCGGATATTTACCAAGCAATGCTTTTAACTTTGTAAATGATAATTCATTATTACTTTCTATATATTCTGTTCTAGCCAATCGTTTCGCTAAAATACTCAACTCTAGCAATTCCTCTGGACTAAACTCTAGCGACGTAAAAGCCTCTAGACTAGATTCATATTCACTGTCGCTGGCATTAGCAAAACTATCTATTTTTTTTTGAAAAACTCCTCTCTCTCTACTCACTTTATTCCATCTATGTATTTACAGAGTTACATTATAGCATGCAACTAGTATAGTTGCAATATTGCATCTTCTTATTTTATTTAGTAGGGGCGGGGTCCTCCCGCCCTTGGTAGACCGATCTCGATGCTTCTGGGCGGGAGGACCCCGCTCCTACGATTCTTTGTTTAAGAAAATATTAAATTCATTTTTTATTCTGCGCCTAACCCTTGTTATACAAAGGTGTTTGTTGCATAATTCTGCTTTTACTCTAACAGGCTATCTCATCTATATTATTATTTGAGACAGCCTCTTTATAATAAAATTAATAATGCTTCCTTCTACCTTCAATTGCCAAAATCATTTCAAGCTTTGTCACAGTCGGTGCAAAATCTTTAATATTAAAATCAGCAAGCGTTAGTGTTGTCGAGCCTTCAAATCCAGCGCGATAACCACCCCATGGATCTTTACCTTCACCTATTAATTTAACATCTAAGCCAACAGATTTAGTCACGCCTTTTAAAGTCAAATTACCAGTTAAAATTCCAGATTTTTGATCTGCGTTTACTTTAAGACTAGTGCTGACAAATTTAGCTTCTGGATAATTTGCCACATCTAAATATTTCTCCGCGCGTAAATGCTTATCTCGCTTGGCGTGATTACTATCTAAACTCGCTGTATCAATTGTAACTTCAATAGTAGAGTTTGCTAAATTCTCTCGATCAATTGTAAAATCACCCTCAAATTTATTAAACCGTCCATAAAGCCAACTATAACCTAAATGTTTAATCCGAAATTGCACAAAAGCATGAGCGCCTTTTACATCAATTTGATATTCTTCCACCTGAGCCATCGTAGGGCTAGACATAATTAACGTCATAAACATTAAAGTCAGAGTAAGTAATCTTTTCATAATAATTTTCTCAAAAGAGGTTAAGTTAATCTATCGCAAACAAAGCAACCATAAATATTCAAATCATACGCCGGAGCGTATCATCCTTATCAATAAAGTGATGCTTCAGCGCCGCGGCGCCATGTAACAATGCCATAATCATAATAGCGCAAGCTAGATAAAAATGAACTACCCCGGCGATATCAGCTTGATAATCGAAATTAAAGGGAAGCGCTGGAATGGTAAACAAACCAAACACAGATACATTCTCACCATCGGCAGTCGTAATCACATAACCACTGAGAATAATTACAAATATTACAACATATAACGAAATATGCATGATCTTACCCAACACAAGCTCTATCCTGCTATGAGACTCTAGCGCATCTGGAGTTATGGATTTTAACCGCCAGATAACCCTAAATATCATAAGCAAAAGCAGAACCATGCCTACTGCTTGATGAACAAATGGTGCAATCTGATACAGATCATGACCATAATCCAAATCCATCATCCACAAGCCCAGCGCAAATAAAAATACAACTAGAACTGCGCTCAGCCAATGTAATATTTTCAAAAGTTTGTTCCAGCCCTTCATAATTTTTTGCGTTTAATCAAAGAGATAGCCAACAATGATAAAGTTAAAAATAAAACATAATAAATAACTTCTATAATCATTGGGGAATCACTATAACCAAAGAACATATGTAGTACCTGACCAACAAAGCTTTGTTCACTTAGGATATGCGATGTATCCCACAAGATATCTGACAAACCACCAAAATAACCAGCTGCAACTAAATATTTAGCTGCTAGAGCAAACATTCCAGCTGCAATGAATAATAATAAGTAACTCGTAGCTTTGAATATATGCTTAGTATTTATCTGAACCATACCAAAATACAAACCTGCTCCCAATATTGATCCGGCTAATGCTCCAGCTATAGCTCCTGTTAAAAACGTTGTTAAAGACAGACCCGACAATAATAGCCCATAGCTAAACAAAACTATCTCCGCCCCTTCGCGCCAAACAGCCAGCGCAATAATAACCGATAGCGTTTTAGCCGGCAAATCACCAGATACTAACCTACCCCCCTTATCTTTCATATTTAACACCATCTCACGACCATGCGTGCTAACCCAAACTGCTGTGGAACCAATTAAAATACTAGCTACTAAGGCAATTAAAGCATTGAATAATTCTTGGCCCAAGCCATTAGCAAAGTTTGAAATAGTTTCAATAAAAATGGCAATTAAAATTGAACCTATTATTCCAAGCGCAAAGCCAATACTAATCCATTTATTGCGCCCTGGTAAACCCTTGGTTGCCGCCATCATTAAACTAACAATGAGCGCAATCTCTAAAACTTCTCTAAAAGTGATAATAAAAGGTAATAACATCTAAACTTATATTAATGGGCTATAATTTTGCCTATTGCTTCATCTTCATTAAATTCGCCAAAATATTTATATTCTCCCGCTTTTAAACTACCAACAAAAACTACCGACTTAGTATTCCCTTTGATAATTTTCTCTCTCTTCATATCATGACTTTCAAATTCTTCCGCTGTTGGATCTTGATTATCAATAACCAATCTGAACCGCTCGCCCGATTGAACTTCTAAAACTTCCGGTGTAAATTTATGCTCTTTAAGCACGATAACAATCTCCTTAGCCGGTTCATCTTCACCACAAGCACCAAGTAACATTAATGATGTTAGCGCTATAATCCCAAATAATTTTTTCATTTCATATATAAACAATTGATTAACCTCTTCCAATTAAGAATGATTATCAATATCATCAAAGTTTTCAAGGATTAAAAAAAATTTTATGTAGAGACACAAAATTTTGCGTCTCGGTAAAGTAGGCAGATCAAAGTAAATAATTATCGTGGGAATGTTGGAGAGATTATAGACTTACTCTTCATGGCTCTCATTTGCTTTGCGTTAACAACCCAGACGCATGATTGAAATACAAAGTCAAACTTACTCAAACTACTTGCACATAATCTTCAGAACGGTTACTGATTATAAAAAATTGTCATAAAATGAAAATATTACTCTACTCCATACTGCTTGCATTATGCTCAATAAATCTTTCAAATGCACAACCTGCATTTGAGATTATGAAGCAAGTTGAACTGCAATCTCAGAAAGTACAGTCTCAGAAATTTTCTGTATATATGCTAATTGAAAATGCAGAAGGAAAAAAACGTGAAAGATATTTTGAAATAACCAAAAAAATATCAAATGATTATTCTAAAAGCTTAATCAAATTTTATAAACCAGCCAACATTAAAAATACCGCCCTACTCAACCATAACCAATTAGGCCAAGTCACGGATCCAACACAATGGCTATTTCTACCGGCTTTTAAAACTAAAAAACAGATTTCCTCAGAAAATAAAAATGATAGTTTTATGGGCTCTGATTTCACCATTCTTGATATGGCCGGCAGAGCCACAGAAAAAGATAAGCATGAGATCATAAAGGACAATGAAAATCATTATATCATCAAATCAATTCCTAAAGATCCAAATGACAATTATGGTATGATTGTTTATCTAATTTCCAAGCAATACAACATGCCCGTTACTATAGAGTTTTATAATAGAGATATGAGCATCCTAAAAATCCTAAATAATTATGATATCAAGCAAGATCACAATATGTATTTTAGCAGCTACTCAATCATGGAAAATAAAAAGCAAAATTCTAAAACTACAATTGTAATTCAAGAGCATGATTTTGATATTCAGATTACTGATAATCAAGTTGGCATTATGGCTTTAAAGTAATTTTCTTGATAAATAATTTAGTAGAACTATATATAGACGCCTAATCACTGGAGTCTAAAAATGAAAAAATACATTATCTTCCTTACCCTCATTACTAATACAGCATATTCAGCATCATTATTAGATAAATATCCAGGCAATGAAAAACATGTACGACCTCAATTAAACGAGTCCTCAAAATTTAATAATTTCCTTGATAAAAACTTTAGCGGATCCATTGGAACCTCATATGTAGACTCAAATTCTGGCACCAGGCAATCAAATTTTCTACAAGCTCGAATTGATTATGACAATAAATATTCAAGACTTGTAATTGATGGTCAATATATTGATTCATCAATTGAAATGACACAGACCGATGCCATAACAGGAAATGAGAGAAACATTGAATATTCATATTCTGATCCTGAATTTCTAGAAACCTATGTTGATTTAAAATTACTGAGTAACTTAACATTATCTACAGGTTTAAAAAAAATCGTTTGGGGACAGTTTGAGCCATTCTCGCCAATTGATTTTGCGCTACCAATCTATTTTTCTAGAAATTACGTTGAATATACCAAGTCAAAAGGCAGAGTACCTAAGGAAAATATTAGCTTAACCTACTACCCTCATCCGAAAATTGAAATTTCAGGTTATTTTTTTCCAGAATATGAAATTGACCCAATTATCGAAGAAATAAACACAGGTGATAATGTTGAGATTCCAACAGGCTCTGATTTATACCAATCAGCTGGTAGGATAATGTTCTACCCAGAATTTGCGACTTTTGGTTTTACTTATTTCAATGGCTTTAACCACATGCAAAATAGCCAAGGATATTATTATAATTCTGGCTCTACTATCAAAGATCCATTCTTAATAGAAAATGAAATGTTTGGTTTTGAATTTGCCAAACAATTTGATAATTATAATTTAAAATTTGAATATTCCATCTCCGATCAAATGACTGACCTGAGTACTTATACATCAAATTCTAACTATTTATCTTGGGTTCAAAATGATAATAATAATAAATTCTACGTTGATGGAAAACTACATTTTGGTGCACTCGGAGTTAAATTTGCGCGAGGTTTATGGAATTATGATCTAATGGTCTATTACTATAAGGTAGCATATGATGATAATGCCCAAATCGGTGTTGATTATGACGAAGTTATCACAGGTGATAGTAATGATGGCCCGACAGATATTGGTAACCTCTTGCCTTCATTTAACATATCACGCTATGCAAGCTCCAAACGTAATACCAAATTTGGTCTTGCAGCAGGTGTCTTAGGAGTTGGTCAAGGAGTAGCTATTTATGCCAATGGTAATATTAACGAATCGTTTGAATGGTTATTAGCAACTGAATATTTAGAATATTTCTCAAATATGATGATTGATGATGCAAATGATGATAATAATTACGAATCAGAAGATGATTTAATATTTGGCGTTAGAGCATCACTGCAGTATAAATTCTAAATATATCTGTATCATTTATTACAAATATTTCCGCATCGCAATTGGCAGAAGCATAATATTAACCGTATAGGATAAAGCAATAGCCAAAACTGCCAGCATTGCAAATTTTACAAAAATCAATAAATCTGATAATAAGAATACAGCAAAACACATAATAAAAAATAACGAAATTTCAGATACCGCAATACCAGTTTTAGTTAGGGTCGATTTTAAATCAGACTTAGCGCTATACTCATGTAACATATGAATAGTACAATCGATTGTTATACCAAAACAAATTATTGTAACTAGCACAAAAGAGAAATCGAAATTAATCCTAAATACCGAGCAAATAATAGCCAGAGAAAGCAAAGGTGCGATATTTGCAATTGATGCAATCACTGCAATTTGCAAATTATAAAATAACCAAATAGAGCAAAGACCCATCAATACCACAAATAGCAATGAATAGAATTGCGTGGTTATAAGATTCTTTGAAATACCATCAAAATATGCATTAGTACCAACTAATTTAACATCACTAATATTTTCTTTATCTATAATAGCATCGATATTTTGACTAGCCTTACTTATTTCACTACTACTAAGATTATCAGTATATAATTTGACCCTGCCTTTAGTATAATCAAAATTAATATAATCAGCTAAAACATCATGGCTTTTCTCATTACGAGAAAACTCAAGAAATAACAGAACTTGCTCCAATTCATAATCATGGGAAAATATTGTTTTATTATCAGATAATTCTGTCAAAGCATTTTGAGCAATATTCTGATATGATCTTATATCATTAATATTAGATAATGACTTTAAATCATCAGAATTATTGGTCATTTTATTAAAGAACCCTACTTCTTTAAAATTATTGCCAGGGCTTTCCTGATAAATTAAAGAAAAGTCGCTAGAGCCGATAAAATCCTGATCAAATTTTTCAATATTTTTGACAATTTGCTCAGATTTGAAAAAGAAAATATTAAGAAAATTGGTTTCGACCTTTATAAATAAAACCGATGGTGAAATAACAATTAGACATAATAGGAACTTATGCACTAAAGCAATCTCTGCGTTCTCAGCAAAAGCATAAATCCGCTTAAGAGCGGATGATAACAAGATAGGATCATCCGTTCTTTTACCACGCAGAAATATCAAGCATAGTGGAGTTACAAAGACAACCCATAAATAATTTAGTAAAATTACAATCGGGGCTAATATATAAAGATCATTTAACGGCTTAATCTCAGATAGAGAATATGCTAAGAATGAAAAAGCCGTTGTAATACTAGTAATGAAACATGGTTTCCATATTTTCCTCACAAGCATATTATAAGAAAAACCCTGATTATGATTATATTGATTAAAGACAAAAATCGAATCAGAGATTGTAACTATAATAATTACAACCGGTAAACAAAGGCTTAAGAGTGAAAAATTAATATTAAAAAAATTAAATAATGAGAAAACTAAAAACAACCCAATAACACTATTGAGCGCAGTTATAATAACTCGATCTTTATCACGATAAATAAACACCATAAATATTAACGTTAATAACAAAGTAATAATTGATAGACGATAAATATTATGCTTATTTTTCGCATCTAATTCATGATAAAGGAAAGTCTTGCCACTAATATAATAATCCTGTTTCAAGAGAGTAGATTCATGAATTAGGTTCTCCACATGCTCTAACAACCTAGCCCTGATGATTGGTTTATTATCATCAAAGTCAGGCTCAATTACGATATTAATCTTATCTAGATTAGCATTAAATAAAATATCTTGGTAAAAACTATGCTTTAGCAAATAAGGTAGTTCGTCTAGGCTAATTAATTTATTATGTAGCGCATATTCAAGCGACACATTATGCAGATCACCTTGATATTTAATCAGGTAACTAGAATTAAGTGGCGAGGTGATAGATATAACTTCATCAAGCTTTTTGAGTTTGCTCGTGAAGTCACTAGTTTCATTAAGAATCTTAGCATCAAAAAACGGCCCCTCTAGAGCAAAACTGATAGTTAATGTTTCGGTTTCATTAAAATCTTCAATTAATTCAATTCGTGAAATTTCAAAATCATTATTAGATTTTAACCATTTAGTATTTGCTATATTAAGCTTACTTGCGGAATCTAAAGCCAAGCATAAGATGCTAATTATCACAAAAAAAACAAAGCTATATCTAAAGGCCTGATCTAAAAACATAGGAATAGGAAGAATGATTAAAACAAAACAATATAAACACCCTAGCATCGTAATACTAAGATACCAAATTACAATATGGGTTCGTCTCAAATCAAAATTACAAAGATTTTGAATTTTATGGTAGGATTCTTTTTTGAAGTAAATCTATATTGATTATAAATGTCACTAGCATATATTCTCCACCAAGCTAGATTATTACTTAAACCTTATGCCAGATGAATTAAAAGATCTCACCCAAGCAGAATTGGATAGAGAGTTAGAAGAGGCATTGATGGCTGAAGCTCTAACATCTCTTGATAAGGACAAGATCTCAGAATTAAAACAATTCATTGCATCACAGAAAGGGCAAAGCAAAAAAGAAGAGGCAAAATAAATAGATTAAAAAAGTATTTTGAAGGTAAATGAATATATCATTCCTATCTAATTTAGAATAAAATACAAATGCACTTAGGCAAAACTACTGACATATCAAGCCAAGGCAGACACTAGGCTGAACGGTCTCACCACTAAAAGTGGAAATCAGAATTTTCTTGAAGAACCAGTAATAAAAAAATTAAGCTAGATTAACAATTAGTAATAACTGTTATATAAAGGCCTTTTAAATCCCCTTACTGACCTCGCTCACCTTCTTGGTCACTTGTAGCAGGGCTGCTGTGCTGGGTGCCTGGATTCACACCTGTAGCCTCCATCCCTTCTAGAGCACTCTGTAGACCTTCGCGATCTTTTTTAGACAATACGCCACCAAGGTCTGGAGCTGGCTTTGTTGCGCCAGCAATATCACTGGGTGGGCCTTCTATACTAGGTACTTCAGATCTGCTGGAGCCTAAAGATTGATTGGCAGATTCATTAACTGTTAGCGCTTTTTGCTCTTTATTCAAGTGTCTATCAATTAAGCTGGCCATACCTACAATAGGGAAAGTGGCGACCTTTACAATCGCAATGGGTATCTCAACAAATCCTGTAAGTAACTTTGTTATTGCACCTGGGCCTTTATCATCTCCTAATAAAGCAGTTACAACACTACCGACTGCAGCTGCAAGTTTACCGCCTGCCTTACCCCGCTTCTTCTGCAGCATAACCAACTCCAATACCGGCTCCTTGTGCAGCCTTACCTACTCCTGTATTGTGCAAGCACTACCTACCCCCTCTCCAATCTAACCACTCCCTTAGCACTTCCCTGAACTCCTGTAATACCCCAGACACAGCTTTAAATGCTGTCCCTACAGTACTGATAATACTTTTAGCAGCATTTACGCCACAACTCTAATCGATTTTCCCATTTTATTTTTGCAATTAAAATTATTGTTTTATTAGCATATTTATCATGGAAGGCAGAATATTTCTAATATATTGCTACATATAATATTTATACTAATGCTCCATTATTGCATATTTATCTATAGAAAATAATTTTGATTCACGCGACAGACTCTGTTAAGCACCATATTTACAACCATAGTGTTGACTAAAAAATACTTTGCAGATATGATGCTGTAAAACAACGTTATATAACTATATATATTTTATAGTATTATTATTTGTTCAATATCAAAGGAGGGTATTATAACAAATTAACGGATTAGACATGGGAAAACAACAGCAAGTAGCAAAACAACAAAAACAAGTAAAGCCAAAGAAGAGATATCACCAAGATGTAAATTTAAAAGACTTTTGCGTTCAAGTAGATAAAAACAAATTAACAGAATGGAACAAAATACTAAAATTTAGCAAGACAAAGGTATCAAAATATCTCATCAACAATGCCACGCCTGCAACCTTTTTAATATTTTTAGGTGAAATGCGAGCAAATCCAGATCCAAAAAAATATGCCAAGCTAGATCCAAGAACAATAGACCTAAACCTTTCCTTTGATCATAGGCGTGGCAAAAAAGTTACCCTTATAACCAAACCTCGAGAACATAGTGATAATAGCCACGATCAAGCTGTAGTTACAGCACAAAAAACACGGGCTAAAGATCCGATTAGGTATGGTAAAAAAGTCACTATTGCAACCAAACCTCGAAAACATAGTGATACTAACCATGATCAAGATCAAGCTGTAGTTACAGCACAAAAAACACAAGAAGATCTACGGCCCCAAGATACAACGAGCTACCAAACTCTGATGCGGGAAGCAGCGGTTGTACCCCCCTGTTTTGATAGGAGTAGCAAACAGACATCTCCCGAAGAGCCTCAGACAAGGCCGCAGAGAGAGGCAAGGGTTGTAACCCCAGACTCACCTGCAGCTGCAGAATATAGCATAAGGGACATACCCGATGAAAAGGATACTATGAGGACCGCAGAATTATTATTATCCTTATCTGGAAATAGCTCGGGCCTATCCCGCTAATACCATACTCATATAAGGGGCTTGTCTCAAATAAAAGTTGTAAAGATTTTTATTCTTAGATCTAAAATTTTTGGTAGGATTTTTAAAGAAGGAAAAAATTTGTGATTTTAATTTGGGATAGGATTCTAACCTGCGTGACATTGACGTTAATACGCTTTCCAAGCTGGCGCCTTAAGCCATGAATTGCAAGACTCCAATCTCCCGACGATAATTATGTGTTTGTATTTACCACCTCAGAGACGCAAGATTTTGCGTCTCTACGATATTCTTAATTAATTTAACCTAAATAATACCTCGTTTCTTTTAAAGGAAGGTATTGTCCATGGTGCATTATAATAGGCATTAATTGGGTTGTCTAAATCAGCTTTTAGGCCATTTTCTTCAATAGCGCTTTCTAGGACTTTCTGGTATTTATTAAAATTCTTATCCACAGACCTTCCAGAAAATCTAATTACAATAAATTTAGTATTTTTCAAAATCTCAATTTTAATATTTTTATTATTTGGTTTTGGGATAGCACCTTTGGCAAAGCTATCAGGCATTACAAATGACATAGATTGCTTGTTACTAACGTTTTGCTGAAAAACGGGGGTTGTCATCTTTATTTCTTGTTCTTGATTGTTGCCGCCCGAGATGAATTTAAATAGAGTTCTAAAGTTATTATTTGGGGATTCTTCATCTGTTGATATAGTTGCTAAAACCATATTTTTATATTCTCTTATTTCTATTTTATCAGAGATAGTTTTTGCAACTTCATACTTTGCAGTTTCGTAAGACATTGCAATATTTGGAATTATGAGCAAGATCAAAAATAATATTTTTTTCATGATTTTATTTAGATAAATTTAAATTTTCAGAAATTTGCCATAACCCTTCTTTATATGAGGGGAATATAAATTCATAGTTCAATACTTTCTGAAGCTTACCATTATCAACAATCTTATTATCTAAGGCAAATGAAGAATGTCTATATTCCCTCATATCATCACTAATGGGTAGTTTATCTATTTTTAATAATTCTTCGCAAATGTAATCATTAACTTCATTTGTTGGGCTTGGATTATTATCAGAAATATTAAAGATCTGATTTTTAATTTTTGATGATAAAACAATCTCTCTAATTATGGCTGCAATGTCCGCAACATGAGTGCGAGATATCATTCTGTTTGATGATTTGTTTTGAGTAATATCTTTATCTTGGATTGCGAGTATACTATTTCTTTTATCTCCATAAATTCCGGCCAACCTTAATATCACGATATTTGATAATTCATTTGCTTGCAATTCAAGATATTTTTTTTCACATGCAATTCTTGCTAAACCATTACTAGACTGAGCCTTGAGGCCGGAATCTTCCTGAACTTTTTTACCATCATGATCTCCATATACTGAAGTTGCAGAAAGGTATATTAATTTATAAGGAGTTTTTCGACTTAAAAAATAATCATGAAATTTATCAATTATTATATCTGTCTTTAATTGATAAAATGGCGGTATGGAAATAATAAAATTATTGTAATTATCTAGAGCAAGCTCATCAATTTCTGAAAAACTAATGGTTTTTACATTATTTGGAGTTTTAAAATATTTTTCTTTTGATTTATTTACTGAAGCAGAAAGGCAAAATTTATCCAAATGGTAAGATTTGCAGAAATACTGAGCAACATAGCCGTAACCAAGGAATATTATGTTATTACTAGATTGTGTCATTATTTTACCCCAAGTTAGCTTTTTTGTAAGAAGCTTTTTTAAAAAATTAACAATCTTTAGCTGATTTTAGATTTGTAGGCAAGTCAAATAACTCAATATTGAGTGTTAAGATTTATTGTGATGAGAAAGTAATATTGTTTGCAGTTGTTTATAAAACAATTGAAGATTTATGATTATTTACTCTATAAAAATATTTTCTATCATTTTTCTTAAGATTTTTATTTCTTGCCCCTTTGAAGCCTCAATAATAACTATGTCTTCACCTTTAAAATCATGAATAGTACCAATAATCCCTCCGATTGTGATTATGGTGTCGCCTCTTTTAAGTCCTGATAGCATTTTGCTATGTTTATTTAGCTTATTTATTTGGGGCCTAATTAAAACTAGGTATAGTGTTAATATAAATACTAGTAATATTATAACTTTTATTAACATTTGACTGTAAAATTGGTTATTTGTGTTCTTTAGTGAATATCTTAAATGTAATTTTTGTTCCAAAAATTCCAAATAATAATAATATAATATGAATTAATACAAGTTCTGGATACCACAAAGTAATTCCAAGGATGGTAGAAAAAATTGCTGACCACATTAAAGAAAGAATGGACATAATTTGGAAACGCACTGTTTTAGGAAGGCGCATCAAGGGGTTTTGTTTTGTGGACATTAAAGAGTCCCATAATTTCTTCATTATATTTTTGCTTCATTAATTTAATCTTAAACCTATCAATTTATAGCAAAGTAAAGTTAATTTTATGCGTTTCTTGAATTTGGTTTAAATATTTTATTATTCTTAATAATATAAAAAACAAGTAAATAACTAGCAATAAATAGATGAGTTAAATAATGCTAGTATTGAGTGATCAGTTAAATGTAACTTTGTAATCTCTCAATAATGTTAACAGGAAAAATTATCTTGTCGTGATGTTTTAGGTAATTGAGTAATTCACAAAACCATCAACACTATAAAAAAGACTCTGCAAAAGCTTTTAAATAAAATCTATAATGAATAAGGCTCTTTGTGTAAAAAATATTATTTGTAACAAATTGTGCAAATTAGAACTCCCCAGCCATTACACCATGGAGAGATACTTTGTCTGAAACAAATAAATCATCCAATTCTTTGCTAGTTACTTGATAGCCAATAGGTTTGTAATTAAAATTGTTTGATTGGCCAGCAGAGCATGCTGTTAAAGCGATTATTAAATCCATTTCAGCTTTAAATATTGTAGATTCTCCGGCTTTACTTTTTGGTGGTAACACTGAAATTTTACCTGTCTTATCAAATTCTACATTCATAAAAACATTAAATGCTGTAGGAATATCATCCGCTTCAATACCCCACTTGGCTAAAACTTTTTCAAAGTTACCTTGACAGCCATAGTGAGGATTATCGTCATTATATAAAATTCTAAATGTATCTTTCGAACAAG
This sequence comes from Rickettsiales bacterium, assembly GCA_018659145.1. Taxonomy (GTDB): domain Bacteria; phylum Pseudomonadota; class Alphaproteobacteria; order Rickettsiales; family JABIRX01; genus JADHOX01. Next base: position 8,703 of record JABJNB010000056.1, on the reverse strand, counting down.
GCGTGAGGGTAAAATCGTGTCTGCCCACTTCGTCTTCAATAATAGTAAGCATTGGATTGCTACGATTTGAATAAAGAATATTACCCGTAGTTAAATATATATTTTCTGCATAATCTAAAGATCTACCTGAAGATATTACCTCCCTAGTATCTTCTATATTATAAGCAAGCATGTCCGAAACTTGTTCACCCTCAATATCTGTTACAGTTAAATATTCACCTTTTTTTAACTCAAATGCAGTTCCAGTTCTAGCTTCAATTATTTTCATTATTATTCCTTTTTATTTTTATCGGACATTTCCAGCTCTCATCAACGTGGCGACCGCTATATTGACTTGCTTCAGCACCTTCTCCAAAATTCTTTACCATTGGATTAATAGAACCATTTATTTCTAAATCTTTTTTTCTTATTATTTTTTGTAGTTTTTTATATTTACCATTCTTGCGTAAGATTTCAAATTGTGCATGAGAATTGAACACCATAGCTGGGTATTTAAATTTTCTAGCCACGCGCGATGTGCCAGAATGAATACCAATTATAAAGAAGCTGTAACCTGCAATGCTCATACTAAATTTAGAGGACTCGGGCAAAGACTCGCAATCAGTTGACCAATCAACCTTATTGGTAACATCAATACCATGTAAAGATTGGAGTTTTGACCATAATTGATTTTCAAATTCTATTTCAGAAAATTGCTGTTCATCTGAAAATATTAATACAAATGATTGTAATGATATGCCATCTAAATCAAGTTTTTGACCAAAGTTCTTTAGTGAGCTATATAAATCATCGTCATAGGCTGAATCAGAAATTGACTGCGCGCAATAGAAAACCATACTCGATTGAGCTAAAGCAGATTTAGCTCCAACGCATGGGAAGCTTTCATCATTTATATAATCTTTAAACTCATCTTCTATAGTTTTTATAGAGGACGCAGCTCCTCTAATTCTCTTTTTCATGTAAATATCAAACCTATTTTTAAGTCGTAGATAATAGCCCTTTTTCTCGCAATAAAGCTTGCAGATCACCGCTTGAATGCATCTCTTTAACTATATCAAATCCTCCTACAAACTCACCTTTAATATAAAGCTGAGGGATTGTCGGCCAATCAGTATATTGCTTTACAGCTTCTCTGATCTCCGGATTATCTAACACATTTACTGTCTCATATTGTAATTGAAGATCACTTAGAAGTTTAGAAACTGCTGAGGAAAAACCACATTGTGGCTCTTCTCTTGTTCCTTTCATATACAAAACAATGTCATTGTTTTGAATTTGTGATTCAATAGTTTTCAAAATATTATTGTTGGTCATAATTCTTCTCCTTTTAAGATTGTGTTTTAATTGATAATGCGTGAATGTCGTGATTCTTAACGGCCTCTTGTACCATTTTATGTTGTTTAATAAGAGGTTTGCCATTAAAGCAGTCATCCTTTACAGAAACCTCCCAATGATTATCATCATTTACTAAAGCCCTACATTTAATCTGCGCTTTAGGAAATGCTTCTTTTAATACTTCTTGTAATTTACTCTCAGATATAGTCATAACTTTCTCCTTTATTTATAATTGAACGGACTTTCCACATCCGCAACGGCCTAATTCATTAGGGTTGTTAAAAACAAACCCCGATGAAATCATTCCGTCTTCATAATCCATCTGGCTACCTATAATTTGAATGGTAGCTGCAGGGTCAATAAATAATTTTACCCCTTTATCTACAACCTCTTTATCATGCTCATGCTTTGTATTTGTATATTGAAAATCATATTTATTTCCCCGGAACCCTCCTTTTTCAATGCCTATACGCAAACCTATATAAGCTTTATTTTTTTGTTGTCCTTGTTGAATTATGGAGCTTATATATTTAGCTGCATTATCAGTAATCGTAATAATTTGTTTTGACATATTTACCAAAGATCTAGGATTAATTTTGCCTCATCTGACATCATTTCTTTATTCCATTGAGGCTTCCAAACAAGAGCGACTTTTACATCTGATATTTGTGGCAATAAAGCTTTTATGCGCTTTTCAACTTCAAGCACCAAAGCTCCAGCAACCGGACATCCAGGTGCTGTAAGTGTCATATCTATTTTAACTATATCATTATCAACTATTGAAACACCGTAAACCAACCCTAAATCCCATATATTAACAGGAATTTCAGGGTCATTTACCGTTCTTAGCACCTCAATTACCTTATCATTTAATGTCGATGCTTCTTCTATAGCTTTGATTTTCTCATCTGACACCTCTTGGTTTTGAAGCTTTGAGAGAAGCTCGTCATTTTTCGCAGATGCTAAAATAAAATCCTTTAATTCCATGTTTATTACCCAAAAAACTTATTCACTTTATGTAGACCGTCAATTAATGCCTTAATGTCACTTTCATTGTTGTACATAGCCAATGAAGCTCGCACTGTTGCTGATATCCCCAGTCTCTTCATTAGTGGTTGAGTGCAATGATGACCTGCGCGAACTGAAACTCCGCACTTATCAAGTATTGTACCAATATCATGGGGGTGCGCTTGTTTATGTATAAAAGAAACTACGCTGGCTTTATGTTTTGCTCTTCCAATAATTTTAAAGCCCGGCAAATTATTAATTTCAGCCGTCATATAGTTGAGTAAAGATTCTTCATGAGAAGCTATAGCTTCTCTATTTTGAGACTGAACAAAATCAATTGCCGCACCAAATGCTATTACTTCAGCAATAACTGGAGTTCCAGCTTCAAACCTAAATGGTGGCTTTCTGAAGGTGGTTCCTGAGAAATCGACATTATCTATCATCTCGCCACCAGTTTGGTATGGAGGCATTTTCTCTAAAAGGTGATATTTTCCATATAATATTCCCGTTCCATTTGGCCCATAAATCTTATGACCTGAAAAAACCAAAAAATCAGCATCTAACTCTTGCACATCAATAGTTTTATGAACAATAGATTGGCATGCATCGACCAACACAACCGCACCTACTTTGTGAGCCTCATCAATAACTTTTTTTATTGGAACAATTGAACCAAGAGCATTTGACATATGCAACATAGCAACGATCTTAGTTTTCTTATTAAGCATTGCTTTAAAAGCATCGAAATCTAATTCTCCATCATCCGTAATAGGAGCAACTTTAATCTTTAGACCCTTTGTTAATGAGATTTGTTGCCATGGAACTATATTTGCATGATGTTCCATTTGAGAAATTATTATCTCATCTCCTTCTTTTAAAAAATGACAACCATAACTATATGCCACAAGGTTTATTGCTTCTGTAGCACCCTTTGTAAAAATGATTTCATCAGCAGATTCGGCATTTATAAATTTTGCTATTTTTTTGCGCGCTTCTTCAAACTGCCGCGTAGCCAATTCACTTAAATGATAAATTCCACGATGTATATTTGCATATTCTTTAGAATAAACACGCTGCAATGTATCCATTACTATTGTTGGTTTTTGAGCGCTGGCTGCAGAGTCTAAAAACACCAATGGATTTCCATCTATCTCTTGATTAAGACAGGGGAATTGTTCTCTTATATTTTTTGGATCAAATTTATTATTGTTCATTTTATCTCTCAATGCTCCTTTATCCATTCTGTCAGTGATAATTTTATTAAATCTTTGATTTCTTCGTTTTTTACATCATCAATTAATTCATTGGCAAATGACTCTACCATAAGTGCTTTTGCTTGATCCTCGCTCAAGCCTCTTGTTTGTAGATAATAAAGAGAATTAACATCAAGGTTACCAACCGTTGCGCCATGAGAACAAATTACTTCATCCGTAAAAATATCCAGCTCAGGTCTTGTGAAAGCTTGCGCTGTATCTGAAATTAATAAATTGTGGTTTAGTTGGTGTGCTTGGGTTTTAATACTATCTTTAGGCACCACTACACTTGAGTAGAAAATCCCCTTAGCATTTCCGTCAAGTAACTGCCTGAAGTTTTGATTACTATAGCTATCAGGGCTGTTATGCATAACCGGTAGATAAGAATCATGATGCTGCTTATGCTGCCCTAATGTAACTCCTTGCTGGTCACAATGCGCCTTAGTCCCGTTAATATTAACTTTAACCTCATTGCGACTTAGTATTGCTCCTTTACAAAAAGTAAAAGAGTTATAGGTGCTCTCGTCTTTCATTTCTAAGTGAGCAGTATAGATGTTGTAGTTATCTTTTGGGGCTTCTTGTATCCGATAATGTGTTAAGCAGGCACTCTTGTTTAACTCGATTCGTACAACATGGTTATGTATGTGGCTTACAGATTTTTCTTCTTTTGCTGTATCGCCATAAAAACGTTCTATCAGTGTTAGATGGCTATCAGCCTCTTGTAAAATACATAGCTGGGTATAGCTAGTTTTATATTCGTTTTCAGGCTCATCAATGTAATGAATTTCAATAGGCTTTTCTAAGCATTTACCTTTTGGAATATGGGCGACTAAAACTTTATTGCAGTAAGCGGTATTTATATCAATATGAGTTTGAAGCTTATCTTTATTAGTATTTTCAAAAAGACTCTTCATCACTAATTCGCTAGACTCGTCTTTATGCTCCCCTTCTAAATCAAGCACTCTTAATTCTTTAGGCAAAACACTATCTTCTAAATCCATATGTCCGTTGACCACTTTTATAAAGAAACTGCTGCTTATAGGTTTTTTTACCTGTACATTTTGTTCCGACCTATTGGCAGGCTCAAGTAAATCTTCTGATAAACCAAGTAAACTAGTGTACTTCCATGCCTCATTTTTTTTACTTGGAAATCCTTTTTTTTTAAAGTTTTGTAATGCATCAGATCTTGTACTTTTCCAAAAACTAAGAAAATCAGGCTCAACTGTTATATTATTTATAATTGAAGACATTTTAATCATCCTCCCCATCTTTATCTATTCCAAAAGCTTTATAGCCTTCTGATTCTAATTTTTCTGCAATTTCAAAACCGCCTGAAGCAATAATACGACCACCGTTTAATATATGGATAACGTCAGGTTTTATATAATTTAACAATCGTTGATAATGTGTTATGATTAAAAATGATCGCTCGGAAGAACGCATAAGATTAATTTCCTCCGCTATGTTTTTTAGTGAGTCAATATCCAGACCTGAGTCTGTTTCATCAAGTATTGCAAGTTTTGGCTCAAGTAAGGCCATTTGCAATACTTCAAAACGCTTCTTTTCACCGCCAGAAAATCCCTGATTTACCGAGCGTTTTAACATGGAGTCATCAAGGTCTAATTTTTTTGCCTCTTGGCGCACTTTTTTTAAGAATTCTAAAGCATCCATCTCACTTTTACCGCGAGATTTATACACAGCATTTACGGCAGATTTAAGAAAGTTCATACATGAAACACCAGGTATTTCCACGGGATATTGGAAGCCAAGAAATAATCCAGCTTTTGCCCTCTCATCAATAGTTTGTTCTAACAGGTTCTTTCCTTCAAAAAGAATTTCTCCCGATGTAACTTTGTAACCAGTTTTGCCAGCAAGCAAATGTGACAATGTACTTTTTCCAGTACCATTTGGACCCATTATGGCATGCACTTCACCCGGCTTAATATTAAGAGTGAGACCTTTTAAAATTTCTTTTTCACCAACTAGGCAAGATATATTTTTGACTTGTAACATTGTATTCTCCTTTAAATTTATAAAATTCATCCTACAGCACCTTCCAGGCTAACCTTAAGAAGAGCTTTGGCTTCCATGGCAAACTCCATCGGAAGTTCATTTAAAACTTCCTGACAAAATCCGTTAACTATATTAGATACAGCATCCTCTTCTGACATTCCTCGTTGCATACAGTAATAAAGCTGCTCTTCACTAATTGTTGATGTAGTGGCTTCATGCTCAATATTTGCAGACTTATTCTTTGTTTCTATATATGGCACAGTACTTGCTCCACAGTTACCTCCAATTAACATTGAATCACATTGGGAATAATTACGCGCATATTCTGCTGTTGGCTGCACGCGAACCAGACCACGATAGGTATTCTTACTATTTCCGGCGGAGATTCCTTTTGATATAATAGTGCTGCTAGTATTTTTACCAATATGCACCATTTTAGTTCCGGTATCGGCCTGCTGCATACCATTAGTAACTGCAACCGAATAAAATTCTCCTACAGAATTATCACCCTGCAAAATACAGCTTGGATATTTCCAGGTAATTGCAGACCCCGTTTCAAGTTGCGTCCATGATATCTTGGAGTTTTTTCCTTTACAGAGCCCACGCTTAGTTACGAAATTATATATCCCGCCTTTGCCCTCTGAATTTCCAGGATACCAATTTTGAACTGTTGAATATTTTATCTGGGCATCATCTAAAGCAATAAGTTCGACTACAGCTGCATGTAGTTGATTTTCATCTCGCATAGGAGCCGTGCAACCCTCTAAGTAACTGACTTTACTGCCCTTGTCGGCGATAATTAAAGTGCGCTCAAATTGACCTGTGTCCGCTTCGTTAATCCTAAAATATGTCGATAGCTCCAAGGGGCATTCAACATTCTCAGGGATATATACAAAAGACCCGTCAGAAAATACTGCCGAGTTAAGTGTGGCATAAAAATTATCAGTGTAGGGGACAACTCTACCCAAATACTTTTTGATTAAATCAGGGTATTTATGAACAGCTTCGGAAATAGGACAAAATATTACGCCAGCCTTTGCTAACTCTTCTTTAAATGTTGTTCCAATAGAAACACTGTCAAATACAGCATCAACCGCTACCCCCGCTAGTGCTTTCTGCTCACCCAAAGGAATGCCAAGTTTTTCATAAGTGCGTAAAATTTCAGGATCAACTTCATCAAGACTATTTAATATTTCCTTTTTTTTAGGGGCAGAGTAATAACAAATATCCTGAAAATCAATTTTAGGGTAGGATACATTTGCCCAGGTTGGCTCACAATCTTGTTTGCAAATTTCCAACCAATGACGATAAGCCTTCAAGCGCCAGTCCAAGAGCCATGAAGGCTCTCCTTTCTTTTCTGATATAAAGCGCACAATATCCTCACTTAAGCCTTTTGGCGCTTTTTCCGACTCCACATCTGTTACAAAGCCATATTTATATTCTCGCTCTGTAATTTCTTTGGCAGAAATCGATTTACCCACTATTGGCGATAGCTTCTCTTTATTATTTTTCTCTGTTAACACTTGTTCCATAATAAAATTATTCTCTAAATATTTTTTGATTAATCACTTGCAGAAAATTTACTTTGTGCATTAGAAGTTATAAAATTTGCGATGGTAAAACCTGATAAAGTTGCTTGTAATGCTTTATTAATACCCCCCCATCCATGCTTAGCAACACAAGATGCTTTAAATTCACAGGTCTCATGTGAATCATTACTACAAATCGTTACTGAAACTGGGCCATCAATAGCACTTATAATATCCAATACATTAATGTCTTTAGGATCTTTTATTGTAAAATAACCACCTTTTGGCCCACGCATTGAATCGAGCAACCCAGATGTAACCAATAGTTTTAGAATCTTCATAATAGCTGATTCACTCATATTAGTTTTTTTACTTAAACTATGGGCACTATGGGCACGCCCTTGACTTGAAGATATTTCACACATTAATACTACGCCATAATCTGCTAATCTACTAATACGAATCATCTTGCTTTTTTCTTTATTAATACTAATACAGTACCATATAGCTTAAACTTGGCCAAAGTGTCAAGGCAATAATTTATACCAAATCCCATCTTTGTGAGTTGGTATGAGGATTTGCCCGAGAGGAAAATCCTCCGCGTAGCTTAATGCATGCGCGGCCTTAGAGCGCCCCATCTTAGAACCGCTTTTAAGATGGGAATTGGTATTATTACAATTCAACAGATAGGATGTGTATGTCTTTACTTACTAACGAAACGAATAAAATCATTGAAGAGTTCTCACTATTTGAAGATTGGGAGGATAAATATTCATATATAATTGACCTTGGAAAGAAGTTATCTCCATTAGACGATAAGTATAAAACTGACCATAATATGGTTGTAGGATGCTCGTCGCAAGTATGGCTTATTTCTCATAAAGATAATTATCATAAATATTTTTTTCTTGCAGATAGTGATGCTTATATTGTCAAAGGTTTGATAGCAATCTTACTACGCATATTCTCAGGCAAAACAGCTGAAGAAATACAAAATATCAACATTGAAGATTTTTTCTTATCATTAGGACTAAAGCAACATCTAAGTCCAAATAGAAGTAACGGTTTTTTTGCCATGGTTAATAAAATTAAAAAACTTACACAATAATGATTGACCTAAAAAGGCCCTTTAAGTTATTGACAGATGTTACTTATTTTGCCTCATCAAGCAATTCCGGTTGCCCCTTAAAGCCAAGCGTTGTTATAAAGATAGACATGGTAAGTACAAATTCCTGCCATCACGCTAATACCTTAAGCGTCCGGTAACCCGGTCTATCTTAAAACTCAATCCAGTTTAAGATTCCATGGCAGCAGGCTTTCAATCTTTTTATGATTATAGCTAGCAATTATAGCGAGTAATTTATGCAAATGTTTTTGTGGATTAATATTGCTAATCTTGCAAGTTGCGAAAAAGCTAAAATAAATAATTTAGATTTAACATATAATTTTTATATATATTTTCACCATCACCATAATATGTCTCAAAATTAGCATCTAAGGATATTTTTTTAGAAAGTTTAAAGTTATTACCAATTTTAAGCTTGATATATGAATCATTTTTTTCT
>JABJNB010000006.1 GCA_018659145.1 Rickettsiales bacterium | reverse complement strand
TTGGAATGGTAATCAAGTAACTACAGAATCAGATGGCCGCATCATTGCTTGCGCGAATGGTGAGTTACATCAACAAGTTCTAACATTGTTGGGATAATATTTTTGATATTAAGTTCCAACAAGAACGTAGGGGCGGAGTTGTCCCGCCCTTGATTAAACAAAACTCGAACATGCTTCCGGGCTGGAGAACCCCGCCCCTACGATATTACTTAACCTTCTTAAACTCTCCAGATTTTAGTTTGCTTAGATATATTCGTGTCTCCTTCTTAATCATCGGCGCCATAATGTATAGGCCAATCAAGTTAGGAACAGACATAGATAGGAATAGAATGTCAGCTAAATCAACCACCACACCTAAATTCATCATACCACCTAAGATGATAAAAAAGATAAAAATCGAATAACAAACTTTCTCATATTTACCTTCTGTCAAATAATCCCAAGCTTGTCTTCCATAGTAACAATATGTAAGCATTGTTGAGAAAGCGAATAACAATACAATAAAAGATAAAACTAGAGTAAAAGATCCAGATACTGTAGCAAAAGCTTTTGCGGTGATTAACACGCCACCCAAACCATCAGATCCTTGATATGCACCAGTCACGGTAATAACCAAACCTGTCATAAAGCAAATAACTATAGTATCTATAAATGGTTCTAAAATCGCAACCGCACCTTCTCGTACCGGCTCTTTTGTTTTAGCCGCTCCATGAGCAATGGTTGCACTTCCAATACCAGCTTCATTTGAGAAAGCTGATCGCTTTACTCCTTGGATAATAGCGCCAATAACACCACCATACATAGCTGATCCGTTAGAAAATGCTGAAGAGAACATAATGCTAACCCCCTCAGCTATTTGCGAAGAATTTACAAATAAGACTAAAATACAACTTAGTATATAAAGAACCGCCATTAATGGTACAATTTTCTCTGCAAAACTCGCAACTCGTACAACTCCACCTAACAAAACAAATCCTACAACCGAAGCTAATATTAGTACTATCACAAATTGCCCTGTCTGAGTCAGATCAAATTCTGAAACAAGAATTGCAACCGCTTGATTAGATTGGAATAATATTCCAGCACCAATAGCACCAAAAATACATAAGATAGCTGCAAGGCACCCTAATACCTTACCTATCTGAACATGACCCATATCACTTAAACCATCGCGCAAATAATAAAAAGGACCTGAGAATAAACGCCCATCTTTAATTTGACGATATTTCAAACCAAGTAATACTTCTGAGTATTTCGCGCTCATACCAAAAAACGCCGCAATCATCATCCAAATGACAGCTCCTGGTCCACCAAGAGTGATTGCAATAGCAACACCTGCAATATTACCAAGACCAACAGTTGCCGCAATTGCAGTAAATAAAGCCTGAGCATGAGTTATCTTCCCAGGATCACTATCTTTAGAATATTTCCCCCTAACTACATCTATAGCATGCTTAAATAATCTGATATTGATAAACTTTAAATAAATTGTGAAGAAAAATGCTCCACAAAAAAGCCATAATACAATAGCCGGAAAACCTGCTATTTTATAGAAGAATATGCTAGATAACACATTCACAACAGGAAGCATAACTATCTCCAAAGCTACTTCCAAAGCGTAGGCAAAGCTAGCAAGTTGATTAGCATCAGCCTCTCCAGCAATTGCTAGGGCGGGTATAAAAGTTCCAATTAAAAATAATAAAGTCTTCACAAATCTATAAAAAAGGTTTAAAGTGGATTACTTAGATTAAATAAAATGTAAAGAAATATAAAATATGTCAGACGGATTATCAGCAGGTCAAATATTATCTTCTCAGGCATCAGGCGGAGGAGCAGCGGCAAGTGGACAACCTTTTTCAATGGAGACAGCTATAGGAGCTGAACAATTTGAGCTTGGTGGAGATCCAATGACTTTTTTTAAAGGCAAACTTGGTGGAGAAGGATTAGAAGGCTTTGGGGCCAAAGGGGTTGCAGATATGGTGAATGATAGCAGTATGGTAAAAGCAGCTATTGGTTCTGCACCTGAATTTAACAAAGGTAGCCCTGGAATGGCTGCTAACATATCACCTCCATCAACACCAATGGGAGACTCTTTGAATATATCAGCAGGGTTTGCCAATAAAGGTGGTGGACAAGGCCATTAAACTAATATCAACGCCTTCATATCTTCTGCCGATTGTTTTGAGATAAATAAATAATGGTATTTACTATCATAGAAGACAGACGTTACAATTTTAGTCTTAGCTTTTACCAAAATATCAATCTTCTCTTCCGTTAGAGCTGAATCCAATCCTATATAAATCAATTGCTTCCTAATTTCTCCAAGCCTCTCAGTTCTAGTAATTAACTCCTGACCCAAATAACAACCCTTATCAAAATCAACAGAGCTCTGTTCTTTATAGCCATATTCTAAAATCACAGCTTTTTCCTTAACCAAATCTTCTCCTTGGGCAATTTTATTTTTAATTCTAAAATATTGATAATAATCCTGCTTTTCTTCAACAAAACCCGCCTCTAGCAAAGTTTCCTGAGATTTTATATAAACCCTATAGCCAAGCTCTGCATTTCTTGGGTCTTTAAATAAAGTTAAAATATCATCCGACTCTAAAGACAACTCTTCATTACCTAAAGCCTGAACAACTTTATAACCGCTCATTTCCAAGAACTGAACATCACTCCGCAATTTATACATTTTAAGTTTAGACGTAAACGCCTCCAAATCCTCAGATAAGATATCCACAATGACATTGTCCCCTACTCCAAAAAGGAGAAAGTCAAAAAGGAATCGGCCGTTTCCTGTAAGCAAACATGAAAATATAGCTGATTTATTAGCAAGTTCATTAACATTATTTGTCACTAAACCTTGCAAAAACTTCACAACATCCGCGCCTGATAATTTCAGTAATGACCTATTTGGATGCTGGATAAATATTTTTTTATTTTTCATATAAAATTATAATTGTAGGGGCGGGGTTCTCCCGCCCCTGATGAAATAAAATTCGAACATGCTTCCGGGCGGGATAAACCCGCCCCTACGATATTACGATACTCCCTTCGTTGTTGAATATTCAAAATGTAGAACTTTATTTGGAAACACTCTATGATAAACATCATGCGCCGCAAACGCACATTCTGAAAATCCAACCACCATAAGCTTCTTCTTATTTTGATAATCGGCTATATCACCTAAAGCATAAATACCTTCAATATTTGTTTGCATAGTTGCTGGATCAACTGCAATATGCTTCTTATCAATATTAAGCCCCCAATCCGCTATAGGACCAAGCTCCATAGCCAAACCATAAAATGGCAATAACACATCCGCTTCAATTTCTCGAACATCACCGGCTAATGTTTTAACCACAACATGAGACAACTGGCCATCATCACCTTTTAATGAATCTAGCTGATATGGCACTACAAGCTCCACTCGCTTCTCAGCTACTAGGTTACGCATTTGTTTTTCAAGCTCATCTTGAGCTCTAAATTTATCACGACGATGCACCAGATAAACTTTGCTCGCAACAGGCTCTAAATTAATAACCCAATCAAGAGCAGAATCACCTCCTCCGGCGATAACAACTTTTTTATCCCTATAACTCTCAATCTTATTAACCATATATTTAACCGAACCACTTGCTTCATAAGATTCTAAATTAGCTAATGGAGGTCTATTTGGTCCAAAAGACCCGCATCCTGCAGAAATAAATATCGCTTTAGCTTCGCATATAGTTCCGCTGCTAGACTTAACTACAAAATGATCATCTACCTTGGTCACAGAAATAACTTGCTCTTCCAAATGATAAGTTGGATTAAATGGCGCCGCTTGTTTTTCTAAATTATTAATTAAATCCTGTGACTTAATCGATGGAAACCCAGCAATATCATATATAGGCTTTTCAGGATAAAGCGCTGAGCATTGTCCACCCACAAATTCTAAACTATCAAACACATGGCAATTCATCCCAAGCATTCCGGCTTCAAATATAGCAAAAAGTCCTATCGGACCAGCGCCAATAATGATAATATCTGTTTTCTTTACTTCCATAACTTTAATTTAAATATTTATATTTATTCTCATATCAATGTAGGGGCGGGGTTATTTTAGCCCGAAATCATTTCTCAACCAAAACCTCTCGTCGTCCTGTATTACCGGCTGCTGAGATAATACCCCGACGCTCCATTTCTTCAACAATATTTGCCGAACGATTATAACCTATGCGTAGTTGCCTTTGGATATAACTTATTGACACTTTTTGCTCCTTTAAAACAATATCTACTGCTTGTTGATATAACTCATCACCCTCTTGATCACCTGAATCACCACCAGAATCATCGGCATCAGAGCCCGCAGACATAATATCCTCAACATAAGTAGGTGAGCCTTGCTGTTTTAATTCTTTTGTTATTTCAGCTACTTCATCATCACTAATAAATGGCCCATGCACTCTGATCACCTTGGACCCACCATGCATATATAACATATCGCCCATTCCGAGTAATTGCTCAGCCCCCTGATCTCCTAAAATAGTTCTAGAATCAATTTTGGAAGTAACTTGGAAACTAATTCTTGTTGGGAAATTTGCCTTAATTACACCTGTAATAACATCAACTGAGGGACGTTGCGTTGCTACTATCATATGAATACCGGCTGCTCTTGCCATTTGCGCAATACGCTGGAGATATGATTCAATCTCTTTTCCAGCAACAATCATTAAATCTGCCATCTCATCTATAATAACCACAATAAATGGAAGCGGTGTCATATCCAGTTCGACCTCTTCATAGGTTGGATTACCACTATTTGGATCAAATCCTGTTTGCACAGTTTTGGTTAATTTAGTACCATCAGCTACTGCTTCTTTAACTTTTTCATTATAACCACTAATGTTTCTAACACCAAGTGATGACATTAACTTATAACGATTTTCCATTTCAGTTACCACCCATTGCAAGACATGTATAGCTTTCTTTGCATCAGTAATCACTGGTGATAACAAATGCGGTATTCCATTATAAACCGATAGCTCCAACATCTTAGGATCAATCATGATAAACTTACATTGTTCTGGTGATAATTTAAAAATAATTGAGAGAATCATTGTATTAATAGCTACCGACTTTCCAGAACCTGTAGTACCAGCAACAAGTAAATGGGGCATTTTACTCAAATCAGCCATAACCTCAGCCCCAGATATATCCTGTCCAAGTGCAAGCGGCAAATTAAGTGCGCTAGATTTATACTCCGCTGATTCAATTAGCTCTCTGAGATAAACAGTTTTGCGAACCTTATTAGGCAGCTCAATACCAAGTGCATTACGTCCCGGTATCACAGCAATCCTAGCTGAGACAGCGCTCATAGATCGCGCAACATCATCCGACAGACCTATAATTCTCGAGGACTTAACACCTGGTGATGGTTCAAATTCAAATAATGTAACTACAGGTCCAGGCTTAATATCACAGATTTTGCCACTAATGCCAAAATCTTCTAATGTTGCTTGCAACTGTTTAGCCAAGGACTTATAGAACCCTCTGTTACCATCCTCTTGTTTTACCGATACACTCTGGGTTAAAAGATCAACATCTGGCAATTTATATTGAAAGAAAGTTTGCGCCTCACCAGTATTAAATTCCTTGGCCAGTTTTTGAATTGTTTTCTTCCTTTTTACAATTCTAGTATCAACATCTTTAATCCTTTTCTTATTAAAACGTTTTTGAAAAAACTCAGCAACATTAATTGCAAACAAGCCTTTTATCTTTTTTACATGTCTGAAAAAGCTAATAGCATTTATGATTAATTGTTTAATTACGGGTAATGTACATTTTTTATAAAATGTAAGTGAAATATCCAAAGACTCTGACAAGCAAACTATAAATAGTAGAGTTGATATTGAAACAATAGTAATCTCACTAACATGAACAATAAATTTATCAAAGATAAAACTACCTACATAACCTCCATAGCTCAAATGATCCCAGCTAGAAGAAATGTCAAATTCAGCTAAAACAATAGATAGAAAGCATAAAGAAAACATACCATTCGCGGCACGATAAGGAAAGAAAAAATCCTGTTTCTTAGCTAAGAAACACACCCCCCAGACAAACATGTACAATCCAAGCAGGTATGAAGCTAAACCAAATATTTCAAGCATCAAAGCCGCGACATAAACACCTAAAGAACCTAAAATATTTTGTATATTATTATCAAAACCATACAAGCCAGCCTGATCAAGGGGATGATATGATAATAGTGAAATAATATAAAAAAATGACGTTATAATCAACGTCACACCCACCATTTCTAAAATACGTAGTTTAAAAAATTCCATGCAAATCAATATATAGAAAACCGGTTACTTAACACTCTTAGATAAAATCCGGTATTAGTGCAAGAGTTAAAAACACAAATATGCCAATCACACCTGCCCATTAGTGCCTCGAGTTAAAATAAGAGAACCTCTTGTTTAATCCATATATGGCAGAGACTCATATTCTTATATTGTAGCGCCCCTTACAGGTTGTGTCGCTCCTACTTGATCTGGTAAGAATTCAAACCGTCTTATTCAGCCGTGCAAAACAACTCTAGGCACTAACGCATAGCTACCCGCCCCCGCGCGAGTCTGATTATCCTTTACATCTTATTGCATTCCTCTTAGAAAGAAGTATCTAGATCCTAGATTGGTTACTAATAATATTAATATATTAAATAATATTTTTGAGTCAATGAACACAAACGATGCCAAAATTTATTACATCAACCTTAGCGACCTGCTAAAAGACGAGATAAAAGAATATATTGATGATCAGGAAAGCTGCGCGCAAGACAAAATTCTTAACATCATAAAACAAATCCATTACTCTGATATTGCGCCTTTTATTAGTGAATTAAATTATGATCGTAAAACTATTTTTCTTAAAACATTCTACCAAGAAATAGACCCTCTTTTTCTAACAAAATTACATGATCTAGTCTTAGAAGAAGTTGTTGAAATCTTAGGCAGTAATATAATTGCCAAACTACTTTCTAGATTAGAGAGTAGTGAAGTGCTGGATATTATTGAAGATTTAGACAAAAATCTACAAGAAGACATCTTAGAAATAATCTCAAAAAAAATCAAAGATGAAGTAGAGATTGGCTTAACATATGATGATGATGCTGCCGGAAGATATATGAATCGAGAATTCTTATCTGTAAATAAATCATGGTCTATTCATAGAATTAAACAATTCCTAATCGCCAATAAAGATAAAATCACCGATGATCTATTCGTACTATTCGTTGTTGACCACCTATACCAACCTCAAGGCTTAATTTTAATTAGTGATTTATTTAGATACGCAGATGATGATTTAGCCTCAGAAATCATGCATAATAACTTTTATAAGGTTAATGTTGATTGTGATATTGATACTTTGATATCTTTATTTAAAAAATATTCGTTAAAATCCTTAGCAGTAACAGATAAACATAACCATATGATTGGTATAATAAATCTTTTTAACATAGTGGATTTAATTGATGAGAGTGCAGAAGATGATATTCTCCATTTAGGTGGAATTACCGACCCAGATCTTTTTGCTTCACTGCAAAAAACATTTAAACAAAGATTACCTTGGCTAGCCATTAATTTAATAACCGCTATTATAGCATCTCTTGTTATAAGTCTATTTGACGAATCCATAGAAAAGCTAGTCGCCTTAGCCATTTTAATGCCAATCATAGCTTCCATGGGTGGCAATGCCGGAACACAATCTGTAACTATTGCTGTTCGAGCTCTTGCAACCCAAGAATTAAAATCTGACAATTATTTAAGAATCATTTTCAAAGAAAGCATTTTAGGGCTCATAAACGGCATTATCTTTGGTGCATTTTGCATGGTCTGTATTTATTACTTCTTTGACAACTTTAATCTAGCTTTATTATTTGCAGTTGCAACCACAATAACTCTCACAATCGCGGGTTTATCTGGATCCGTAATACCAATTATCATCCATAAATACAAATCCGATCCCGCTATCTCATCAGGTGTCATTTTAACTACTATCACAGATGTAGTAGCATTTATGGCATTTTTAGGCTTTGCCAAATTTTTTATATTTTAAAGAACCTTTGCAAATGGCCATCTTCTCTATATTTATATTTTATATCGCCTGCTACCTATTGGTAACATTGAGCTATTTACCTTCTTTATTAGGGGTTTTTAATGGCTTTTTCCCTTTATTTGAAACAGCCTTAGTCTTTTTCTTCCTCACACATAAAAACAAAGATATCAGTTATTTCTTTTTGCTGCTAATTTTTATAACATTAGACACAATTCAAAATAATATTATTGGGACTAATGCCATCATATTCTTTCTAACTATGATAGTTTTTAAAGCCTGCAAACAATTATTTGTCTTTGAGAAATTTAATGAATTATGGATAGGATACTTTTGTTTTTGCTTACTAACTTTTGGCTTAAGCTACGTTATGAATTATTTTCTCACGGAAAATATTATTGTTAACTCTAATATTTTAATTAAATTTCTTTTAACTATCGCCTTTTACCCTTTCTTTGATTTATTGATCCTAAAGCTCTATAATAAAACCATAATGAAATATCATAATGAGAAATATCTCATATAAACAAAAGGTTTTTACCAGGAGATTATTTATCGTATCTGTTAGCAAATTCGTACTAACATCAGTAATTATACTACGTCTTATACAGTTGCAAATTATCAATTTTGCAAAATTTCGCACCAGATCTGATAGCAACAGAATAAAAAGCTTCGTTGCACCACCATTACGTGGTGAGATAGTTGACTCTGAAAACAATATCTTAGCCACCAATACAACATATTACCGTATATTACTAAATCAAGACCGGTCCACAAATGTCAAGGAGATAATCAGCAAAGTTGCTAAGTTACTTAAAATACCCACATCTAAAGTGTTTTATAACTCTGCAAAAGCCAAGCGAAAATCATCTGATGGCTATGTATTAATTCACGAAGATCTTACCTGGGAAGAGGTTTCAAGAATTGAAGTAAATATAAAATCATTACCAGGAATATATATTGAAAAAGCTCAAAGACGATTTTATCCATATAATCATTATTTATCAGCTGTGGTTGGGTATGTCGCAAGTGTTAATGAACAGGAATTACGTAAAAGTAACAATGCTCTTTTAAGTCACCCTGATTTTAAAATTGGCAAATCTGGTATTGAGAAAAGCTTTGAAAATTATCTTAGAGGCAAAGCCGGACTTAAACATTTAGAAGTTGATGCTTATGGGTACAAAGTTCGCGACTTGCAATTAAACAGTTCAAAAACAGAAGTTCCTGGTGGCAACCTTAAACTCACACTAAATATCGAGCTACAAAAATACACTATGAATCTCTTAAAAGACAAACAAGCATCCGTAACTGTCATCGATATTGAAACAGGTGACATTGTAGCTATGGTATCAACTCCAAGCTTTAATGCAAATGATTTCGTTGTCGGAATTTCAAATGAGAAATGGGACAGCTTAGTAACCAATAGCGGAAAGCCCCTACAAAATAAAGCTATTACTAATCAATACCCTCCTGGCTCTATTTTTAAAATTATGGTTGCCCTAGCAGCCCTTGAAAACGGTTATAATCCCAAACAAACATTCCATTGTAGTGGCAAAGTCAAATTAGGTCGACGTTATTATCACTGCTGGAAAGAAAAGGGTCATGGAACACTTGATCTAGAAGGCGCTATCAAACATTCTTGTAATATTTATTTTTACCTATTATCACGTGAAATAGGTATTGATAATATTGCTGACATGGCTTTTCAATATGGTCTGGGCAGCAAAGTAGATTTGCCATTATCTGAGCAAAATGCAGGTTTTATACCAAATAAAGAATGGAAAAGAAAAGCTTTAAAAGAACCTTGGGTTGTCGGCGATACTTTCAATAGCGCCATTGGTCAAGGCTATGTTCAAACAACTAATATACAACTAGCAACTCTATCTGCCAAGATAGCAAGCAACTTAGACGTAAAGCCAAGGCTAATAATAGATGATGGTAAAAAAGTTGAATTCAAACCTATGAACATTAAATATGAGAATTTAAGTCTAATTCACAGAGGTATGTACAAAGTAGTAAATGAGCCAAAGGGAACAGCTTATTACAGCCGCATAAGAAATAAAAAATATGCAATGTCCGGAAAAACTGGAACATCTCAAGTTGTATCACTTGAGCATACTCAAGATAAAGAATTCAAAGAGATTGACTTTAACAAGCGAAATCACGCTTTATTCATGGGCTACGCCCCCTCCCTAAAACCTAAATTTGCAATATCGGTTATAGTTGAACATGGTGGATCAGGCTCAGGAGCCGCAGCACCACTAGGACGTCTTATTTTATATAAAGCCCAAAAAATTTGGGAAAAAAAGAAATTATAAAATAATACCACAACTCAACCCTTATAGAGATATCAAAAAACTACTTGAAACTTATAAAGCAGATAGTTAAAATATCCGCTCCTAACGGCCCCTTCGTCTAGTGGTTAGGACTCAAGGTTCTCAATCTTGCAACACGGGTTCAAATCCCGTAGGGGTCACCAATTTTCTTTTAGAATCATTGCATATTTTCCTATTTGCTGCGACTCATATAGCTTCCGCTATACTTCGCCTTACAAATAACAAAATCTACAATAATTCTAAAAGAAAATTTCTATACTCTCAAATCTATGCAACTTTGGGAATGCGGCCTTCGGCGCATTCGGTCTTTATTACTTCCTCGTCGGTGCTTGGCATAAGCCAGGGGGCTCTTGATTCATACCCATTTGCTGCGACTCATATAGCTTCCGCTATACTTCGCCTTACAAATAACAAAATCTACAATAATTCTAAAAGAAAATTTCTACACTCTCAAATCTATGCAATTTAGGGAATGCGGCCTGCGGCGCATTCGGTCTTTGTTACCTCCTCCTTGAGGGGACGTCGGTGCTTGGCATAGTCAAGCTCCGGAAGGGGGCCCTTACTCGATTCCTACCTATTTGCTTATTGCACCCTATAGTCACCCTCTATCCCCCAATACTTTAATTTTTCACTTGAAACTTAACATGTAATAATGTAAAAACTCGGCTTCCTATCCTGTAAGAATTACAATTCTTACTTTCCAGGCCCCTTCGTCTAGTGGTTAGGACACAAGCCTTTCACGCTTGCAACACGGGTTCAAATCCCGTAGGGGTCACCAATTTTCTTTTAGAATCATTGCATATTTTCCTACTTGCTGCGACTCATATAGCTTCCGCTATACTTCGACTTACAAATAACAAAATCTACAATAATTCTAAAAGAAAATTTCTATACTCTCAAATCTATGAAACATTAGGGAATGCGGCCTTCGGCGCGTTTGGTCTTTG
>JABJNB010000055.1 GCA_018659145.1 Rickettsiales bacterium | reverse complement strand
TTTTGAGCTCTATAGATTCAGAAAGATTCTTTTTAACTGCTTTAGGTTTAGAGAGTTTAGGCATAGCTCTTATACAAGTTAAGTCTGGTAACCATAGTTGTAAAGCCAACGACCTATTGTTACCTTACCACCTATCTTATATTGAAGGCGGGCTCTCTCTTTGCTTAACTTACCGGAGGCTATTTGTAAAACTACTTCTTGTTTTAATGCTTCTGCATAACGTAGCTGTCTGGACATATTGGTACCGATTAATGGGTTAACTTTATGTGACAACCTATAGCAGGACGATACATCTCGCCCCTACAAAAGGTCGGTGTTCCAGTGCTGGGATCACGCTGCAAATTTAATTATTAATATGGGAAAGAGTTTCTTGATAAAGATTTTCGATTTTATGAAATATTTTTGCATGAATAGCCGAAGCTATTCGCAAAAAATATTTCATAACAATATATGTTTTTAGAGGTAAAGGCTTGCTAATTACATTGCGATACAACCTGTAAAGGTAGCACCTTAAAATAGAATTATTCTGATTGAGATTCAGTTTCATCAGAAGAGATAGCTTCCTGATCTTCATCATCAACTTCTACTTCATCAGCTTCAGCCTTTGCTTTATCACGAGCAATAAGTTGCTTTATTGCCGCTTCATTTTGAGCAATACATAAAGTAATGACTGCGATATATTCTGGATGCACCCTAACTTTAATCGGATAAATTCCAGCTTCTCTTATGGCATTACCCATAATAACAGCACTTTTCTTGAATTCCGTTTGATATTTTTCTGTTAATGCGGCTGCCACGTCTTTGGTGCTAACCGAACCAAACAATTTGCCTTCGTCACTCGCCATACGAATAACGTTAACAGAAACTTCATTGATTTTATCAAAAACCTTTTTAGCTTCGGCTTTCTTAACATCATTTTTTTTAATCAAAATATCTTTTTGCACTGCAAAAAAAGCAATATTATCTTTAGTAGCCCTAAGTGCTAACTCGTGAGGCAACAGATAATTACGCGCATAACCACTTTTTACGTTAACCGTATCACCTACAGTTCCCAATTTATCAACTTGTTCTATAAGAATGATTTTCATGATATAACCTACATACTTTCATAAGGAAGCAAAGCAAGCGCACGCGCATTTGCAATCGCTATTCGAAGTAACCTTTGTTTTTTTGCTGCTACTCCTGTAATTCTACTCGGCAAAATTTTACCGCGCTCAGATACAAATTGTTCTAATAACTTTAAATTTTTATAATCCAGCAATTCAACACCGACACTACGCAAAGGACAAATCCTTTTCTTAGTTGTCATGTTATTTCTACGCATATAGAGTACAGATGCCGCATTCTGAATCATCTTCAGACCATCATCTTTTCTATCATCCGTGTTTGAATTATTATACCTATCTTTTGACACTTAAAACCTCGTTGACTAATTGCTGCTTTCTTTTTCTTGCTTACCTAAATATGATAAGTCACCACTAAATTCCTTAACTCTAATCGTCAGATATTTCATCACTTCTTCCAATTGAGACAATTTCTTTTCAAAATCTCTTAAACCTTCTATACTTGCCTCTATAGCGAACATCATATAATGCCCTCTTTTATGCTTTTTAATAGGGTAAGCGAATGTTCTCACACCCCAATATTCTTTTCTCACCACCTTACTATTATGTGAGGTCAAAATATCTTCAAAGGAATCTGCTAGCATATCAATCTGCTTCTTAGTAAGCTCTTGATTAGCAATAAATGTTGTTTCGTATGAACGCATAGTATTTCTATAATAAAGCGAGGTAGAATAGGGACTTAATTTAGTTTGGCAAGTGCTTTCTTAAAAAATAAATGCAGAGCGGGTCTTCCCGTCCAAAAGGCAGAAATCCATTACTCCCTATTAAAGGCCCGTCTCAAATCAAAATTGTAATATTTTAATTCTAGACAGGCCCATCATCGCTAAAAATGAGGGAGGATTGCTAGATTACGACTTACTGCTTTATTTAGTCATAATTTATATGTATATGATTAATGATTTTATTCTAATTTAAAGAACATTTTAAGTCTTAATTCCTAAAAAATCTTTAAATTAAAATTCGTCATTTTTGCATTTCTTATGATAGCAGGTTGTGCTGCAATATAATTGGGACAGAGTTTTTCGATAAAGATTTTGGATTTTATGAAATATTTTAGAACAATACATGTCTTTAGTGGCAAAGGCTTTCTAATTATATTGCACCACGACATTATTACTATTCCACAAATGATAACAACAAATCTTCATGCTTGTGATTAATATCCTTACGCCACTTAGCTGCAAACTTAGGTAAAACCTTATGACCCAAGAAACCTTCTCGCAATTCTTTATTATTTGATATAAATACAAATGAATACTCCTTGTCACTATCATAATAATAGCCAGCAAGAGCAGATATAAAATCCATTGATCCAGTTTTGGCAAAAATCTTTGCAGGATCCCTCACAAAACGATCTTTCATTGTCCCAGAAATGCCTGATAGCGGCAATAAACTTGGAAAGTAATCATTACCATACCTCTTGCCTTGAGCAACCTTAAGCAGCTCCAGTACAGCTCTTGGACTCACCTCTATATCCTCACTCAGTCCTGATCCATTATAAAACTTAGCACGACCCAACTCCATCATCGGATAATTCTCCTCATACCAAGCCTGTAAACACAAAGCTGAGCTTTCTAAGTCATTCAATTTACACCCTAGCTTCTTAGCAACATGCACCAACAAAACTTCACTATACAAATTATTACTATAGGCCAAGCCATCTTTCACCACTTCTTTTACAGACTTAGATTCGTACCCAACTACAATCTCGGTATTATTAGGCATTCTAGATATTTTTTTTACACCACTAACTTTGATACCCACATTTTCAAAAACCATCTTAAGCTCAGATGCAAAATAATAAGAACTATTCTTTACCGGCAAAAGTAAACTTTTTGCCCTTTTATTAACATGCCATCTATTTGATCTATATCTAGGTGTATAATATTTATTAAAAACAGACGTAATAGCTGTAGCATTATTACTCGGAGCTGTAAGAAGTCCCTTCTTGTCACGCGATACCTGAAAGCTATTAAAATTTAAATTTAACGCCGATAGACTCGGATTATAAGAAGCATGACTTGGCTGATTTGGATTAATATTACTCTCATTTATAAATCCACCATCATAATATAAAAGCTTTCCGCTCACCTCACTTATACCCCGCTCCTTCACAGCAAAAGCCAGATTGTAAAGATTTTCTATAAAGAAAGTTGTATCACCCCCAGCCTCTAATATTAGGTCACCCTTTAATACACCATCCTCAACCTTTCCATCTATATGTAAATTAGTGACAAATTTAGTATCAGGCCCAAGAACTTCTAGTGCAGCAAAATTTGCAAATAACTTAAAGATCGAAGCTGGTGAATAAAACACATCAGCATTTTGCTCAGCAACAACTTGATGGAGCTTAGTATCATAAATGATATAAGCAAAATCATCTGCATAATTCTTGCCTAAATCACCATCAAAATCTACATGACCTACTCTACTACAAGAAGTAATAAACAATATAAGCATGATTAAATACTTCACCAGAACTCCTATTCTATTAATTATTATCACATCTCGCTGCATTCTCTCCGAGGAAATTAACTATGGCAATATATAATATTATATATTTATTTGACCAAGATTTTTAATTTTTACGCAGAGGCGGGGATGAGCGGCCTTATTAGGCCTGCCTCGAATCAAAATCACAAATTTTCCCCTTCTTAAAACATGCATTATGTTAGTATAATTTATTTTGGCTCGAGACACCCCTTTATTAGACTGAAGTGAGACTTTGGGTAAAAAAAATCTCGCCCTTACGATTCATTTAATTGCGAGCTATCAAGACTTCAATAACAGGAGCTTTGTTTATTGATTTGTTTATCAAGGTTCTAACGCTTGCACGCACCGCATTAATAACCCCATCTTCTTGCCCTTGAGTTTTGGACTTACCAGATTTATTACCTTTGCTCATGATAAATTTAGAATTTTTCATTACATGATCTGCTATATAATCCAAGATATCTCGATCTTTTTGACTACAAAATAATCCCGGTGCTCTGATATCTGTTATTTTTTTAATACCACCACTTGAATCTAACGAAAGCGTTATAATAACAATACCAGCATCAGATAATTTTCGCCTTGTTTTTATTATATCACTCTTAACCGGCAGAAGACTATTACCATCGATAGCAATATATCCGGCCTGCACTTTAAAGGCGGACAAACCCCTACTATCAATCTCAAAGCAATCACCATTGCTAATGCTTATCACCGTTTCCACACCTAGACTCTTAGCAAATTTACAATGCTCATAAATATGATACGCTTCACCATGGACAGGTATCGCAATTTTAGGATTGATCAACTCATACATAATACGCATCTCTTCACGATTAGGATGGCCCGAAACATGCACAAAATGATCACGTTCTGTAGTTATGTTAATCTCACGTTTCGAGAATATATTAAACAACTCTATAATTTGCTTATCATTACCTGGAATAATTTTTGATGAGAAAATAATATTATCTCCCTTAATTAATTTTACATGCGGATAGCTATTCAATGCCATTCTTTTTAAAGCCGCCTTTTCCTCACCTTGAGAGCCCGTTGCCAAAATCACTAATTCAGATCGCTTATATTTAGAAAACTGTTCAACTGGGATAATCTCCAAAGATTCGTCAATAATACCCGCTCTTCTCGAGACTCCAATTATTCTGTCAAGCGAAGCTCCACAGACAATTAGCTTTTTATTTGCTAGAGACGTTGCTTTAGCAATAGAAACTATTCTACCAACATTAGATGCAAAGCAACCTATAACCGTTAAGGCTTTTTGCTTAGCTATCAACTCTATCAAACTTCCTTGCAACTCACCTTCTGATCCTGAATAACCTTCGCTTAAAACGTTGGTAGAATCACATATCATGGCATCTATTCCTAGCTTACCTATTTGCGCTAATTTCTCCTTATCATCCGTTACTCCAAGAACTGGATTATTATCAAATTTCCAATCACCTGTATGAAAAATCTTCTTACCGCCAACCTTAAGCAATACCGCATTCATATCCGGCACAGAATGACATAACTGGACAAATGTCAGTGCAAACTCACCAATTGTAAATTCTTTGCCCGTTTCTTGGACCTCATATTTTACACGGTTTTTAAAATCATACCGACTTAATTTAGTTTTTAAAAATTCAGCATTAAAATTTGTCGTGTAGATATCTACAGGAAAGAATTCCCATAAATATTGGATAGCACCTAAATGATCTTCATGAGCATGAGTAATAACTATAGCTAAAATATCATCTTTTATTTTCTCCATAAATTCTGTATCAGGAATAATAACATCGACCCCTGGTATTGTACCAGAAGCAAAGCCGATACCCATATCGATAACTATCCATTGTCCTTTGTAATGATAAAGATTTAAATTCATCCCGATCTCGCCAGACCCTCCAAGTGGTAAGAATAATAATTTATCTTTGTGGTCTTTTTTATTATATGTCATATTTTTATATTTGTTGTGAAATAAGATATAATCCCTGTAATGTTATATCTGGGTTGTAAGATTCTATAGCGGTTTTATTCTGCATAACAACTCTGCCAAAGCCACCAGTTGCTATTACTGCTGGCTTTGCATTGAATAATTTTTGCGAGTTAGTACAAATATATTCAATAGCTCCTAAATTACTATATAAAATTCCAGCGCAAATAGCATCATTGGTATTATGGCCTATTAAGTCATTAGGTGTTTTAAAATCAATTTGCATCAATCTCTCGGTTTTACTAGCCAAAGATTCAATACTCAGTCTAATACCTGGCATAATTACACCACCCAAATACTCCCTATCTGAGCTTATAAAATCAAATGTTGTAGCAGTACCAAAATCGACAATAATAGCCGGGCCGGCTAATAACTCAGCAGCATAAAAACTATTAGCAATTCGATCGCTACCAACTTCCGATACGTCATCCACTTTAAACGTCATACCTAGTTTATCTACTACATCTTCAATAAAAATAACCTGCTTAGATAATTTGCTAAAAATAATTTTCAGTAACGGATTTTTACTTGGTACTACCGAACTTATAATAACATTTGTAAATTGAGAGTCATTGGGGATTTGAGAAAATATTTCTGCGAAGGCATCTGTTGAAACAATGTCTTTTGTCGCTATATTGTGTTTTTTGTAATTATTGAAGGATTCAAAAATTGCAATATTTGAATATGTATTACCACAATCAACTACTATAATCATGCTACTATATTAATTATATCTCCGGATAAAACTCGCTCCACTGTACCCCTAAGTTCAAGTAGTAAATTGCCATCAGAATCTATATCAGAACATACACCCGACTTTTGCACGTTCCCACTATTAACCGTTATTTCTTTGCCTAAAAGATTAGTATTGTTTTTCAGAAATTTAATAATTTCAGACATCCTATCACTATTTAAATGCTCCTGATACCCCGCATCAAATCTCTGCAACACATCATATAGCAATTTATTTTTATCTAACATTAATTGCACTTCATGAAATATATCAGCGCTATCAATATGCACTGGGTGATGCTTTAAATTAAGACCCAAGCCACACATCATATAATTACAATCATGCGAAGATGGGTCTAAATATGTTTGCAACAAAATTCCGCCCATTTTTTTATTATTCAACATAATATCATTTGGCCATTTGTAACTAATCTTTGCCCGATCACCTACAACATCTTGCAGAGATTCTATTACATTTTTAGCCAACAAGAAACTTACAAAACTTAATTTAGCAATAGAGATTTTAGGCTCCAATAAAAACGATGCAAATAAATTCCCTAGTTGAGACTCCCATTTTCGGCCATCCCTTCCATGACCATCAGTTTGTTCCGACGCCAAGATCACATCGCCCTGCTCAGCATAACCATTATTAATCATCCTCGATAATTCTTTCGATGTAGAATCTATCTTATCGAAAATTATAACGTTAGGTACTTCATCAAAATGGAAAAGCGATGCGCTCATAATTTAAAATATAAATGCTGCTGACTGTTCTATTACCCCTAATAACACTGACGGGCTTAAAAATAATAATAAATTAAACAATACCGTAATCACCAAAACAACTACCGTAGCCAATGCTGGTTTCTTAATATATTCTTCAGTCGCTTTGTCAAAATAAATAATTTTAATTATCCTTAAATAATAAAAAGCAGCAATCACTGTAGTTATTGCCCCTAAAATTACTATCTCAATAAAGCTATTATTTAAAGCAACCATAAATATAAAGAATTTTCCAAAAAAACCAGCAAATGGAGGAAGTCCAGCCATCGACAACATTAATATTGTAATAGCAAATGCAGCATATGGAGATTGCTTAGACAACCCAGATAAAGCCGATAGATCTTCAAGCGGCTTTTTATCAGCCACATCATTAGAAAAATGACTTTGTTTAACAACCATCAAAAAGGCAAACGCTCCTATAACAACAACACTGTAAACGGTTAAATATAACAATAAGGCTTTTAATGACTCATCATCAACATGTACTAAAGCTATCAGCATAAATCCCACGTGATTCATTGCGCTATAAGCAAGCAATCGTTTAAAATTAGTTTGATTAATCGCACCTAACGCCCCAACAACCAAAGACAGCATAGCAACCAAATATATAATCTTTTCATAATGATATGCCAATGATGCAAATGGTTCCTGTAAAATCCTAAAGAAAATAATAAATACCGCAACCTTAGGAACTGATGCAATAAAAACCGTAACTGGTGTTGGAGACCCCTCATATACATCTGGTGCCCACATATGAAATGGTACGGCTGAAACCTTAAATAATAGACCAATTATAATAAATATAACTGGTAAAATAAGAGCAACATTATTTATGCTACTAACTTCTGCAATCACGTTTATATTATTCGCAATTTCAGAGAAGTAAATAGACCCACTAACTCCATACAAAATACTAATTCCAAATAAAATAAAACCTGAGGATAAACATCCAAGTACAAAATATTTTAATGCAGCTTCCTGAGATTTGATATTTCCCCGATTAATGGCAGTTAAAATATACAGAGCAAAACTCATCAACTCTAAGCCAAGATAAAAACTTAAGAAGTCTCGCGCGGATATTAATATCAAAGCACCCACCACAGAGAATAAAATAAGCACAGGGAACTCGGCTCTACTATTGCGAATGTTGTAACGTGAATGCCCAATAAATAACAGCAAGCATAAGGCTGATAATATGCAAATCAGTTGTTTTAAATACAAAAGAAAACCATCTACTCCACTCCCATCAGCTCCCAATTCACCAACACAAAAGGCTGCTAGGATTAGTATTGCAACTCCATAACAACTTATTTGGTTACTATGCTTATCACCCTTTATAACCGCATAAATCAGTAGCATTAAGGATGATATAGCAATAAAAACTTCAGCTACTAAAAAATGCTCGAATGGTAATAATAATAAATTCTCTAAATGAAGCATGTCTTAATTCTGATAAACATTATATAATTCTACAATCTGCTCACTACCCGAATTGATAACATCAAGAACAAGTACTGGGTAAATACCGAGCAGGATACTTAAAAAGGCTAAAATACTTAGTACCAATATCTGAGTTAAATCAATATCCTCAAGATAATTAATTTTATCATTAATGACTTTGCCCATCACTGTTCGCTTTACCATCCACAACATATAAATCGCTCCTAAAACAACACCTAAGCAAGCTATAATAGCTATTAATTTATTTGCCTGGAACAGCCCCAGAAGCACTAGGAACTCGCCCACAAAACCACTTGTACCAGGAAGCGCAACGGATCCCATAACAAAGATAATAAATAATATAGAAAATTTTGGCAAAACTGAGGCTATGCCGTTAACATCAATTATCTGTTTGCTATGTAGCTTATCATAAATAATTCCTACATGTATAAATAATGCAGCTGATATAATTCCATGACTAATCATTTGCACTATAGCTCCATTGATTCCATAACTATTAAAAGAGAAAATCCCAACGACAACATAGCCCATATGTGCAACTGAAGAGTAAGCAATTAGTTTTTTCATGTCATCCTGCATCAATGCTACAATTGACGTATAAACGATTGCAATAACCCCTAAAATCAACACAAAATCCTGAAAATGAATTGATGCTTGCGGGAAAAATGGCAATAAGAACCTCAGCATCGCATACGCGCCAAGTTTAATTAGTACTCCAGCTAACATTACAGATCCAGCTGTTGGCGCTTGAACGTGAGCATCAGGCAGCCATGTATGCACCGGCCACATAGGGATCTTAATTGCAAATGCGAAAAATAACGCCAACCATAGATATTTCTGCTGGTCAAAACTCAAAAGTGTTGGAAGTATTTTTGCCAATGCATTAACATCCGATGTATGAGCAACATTAATAATGTAAATTATTGCGATCAGAAAAAAAATAGATCCAGCTAATGTATAAAGAAAGAATTTAAAAGTTGCATAAATTCTATTCTCACCACCCCATATCCCTATAATCAAAAACATTGGTATCAGCGTCAATTCAAAAAATAAATAAAACACAACCAAATCCAAGGCTGCAAAAGTTCCTATCACAAAACTCTCCAACATCAAAAACAATATAATATATTCTTTTAACCTAGATTTAATAGAATCTTTAGAAATCAAAATACAAAGTGGTGTAAGTAATGTCGTCAGCAAAATAAAGAAAACAGACAACCCATCCACACCAACTTTATAAGTAATATTATAAGCTTCTATCCAATTATATTGCTCAACAAATTGTAGTCCGCTATTAGCAAAATCATAATTAAACAATAAAACTACGTTCAATAAAAAAGTAATGAAGCTAATCCATAACCCCATAGCAAATAAGTTTTGATCTGAGGCCTTGTGACTAGACTTTATAAACACAAAAATGAAGAACGCCCCAAAAAGAGGTATAAAAAGTAAGGTTGTTAAAACAGGAAAAGAATTCAACATAATCTCTATATATACAAATATCCGGTTAGTAACACAACGCCCACAATCATCACAAAAGCATAGCGATAAATATAACCATTCTGCAATCCAATCAAATGACTAGCCATCCATCTTGAAGTGCTTGCAAAACCATTTGGACCAAAATTATCAATAACTTTAATATCTATGTCCTGCCACATAAACCGTGATAGGGATTTATACGGAGCAATGAATATGAGATGATAAAACTCATCAAAATACCATTTATTAACCAAAAACTTATATATTCTTGGTGAACCAGATATAAATGATTTAACTACAGAGTCCCGGCGCATAAAATATATTACAAATGCGGCCAGAGCTCCAACAAAAGACAGTATCAAAGGCAAAAGTTTAAAAAATGCTGGAATGTGATGCAATTTCTCAAAATATTCATCACTCTCATTCATAACAATATTACCGGCAAAAGCTTCTAAGTTATATGCAATATCAAAGTTATGATAAACAAAATAACCACTAAAAATACTTCCTAAGACTAAAATCAATAACGGTATAAAAACTATATTATTTATTTTTACTAATGGGTCATTTGGATGTTCCTGATTATTATCCCCATGAAACACTACAAAAAACAATCTAAAGCTATAAAATGCCGTAAGCATTGCTACAAATGACCCTATCACATAAGCAAAGTTACTAAATCTACCATCAGAAATATACGCAGATTCTAGAATCAATTCTTTAGAAAAGAATCCTGCAAAAGGCGGTATCCCGGAAATAGCAATAGTGCCAACGAGAAACATTAGATAAGTGATTGGTAATTTTTTCCAAAGAGCTCCCATTTTACGGATATCTTGTTGGTGGTGAAGTGCAACAATAATATTGCCCGCGACTAAGAATAACAGAGCCTTAAAAAAAGCATGCGTAAATAGATGAAATATACCTGCATGATAAGCAGATACTCCACAAGCAAAAAACATATAACCCAATTGTGAACAAGTAGAGTATGCTATTACTTTTTTAATATCATTTTGCACAACCGCCACAGTAGCTGCAAACAAACATGTAAGAGCCCCAACCAAAGTAATCATATCTAAACTTACTTGCGATAACTCGTATAGTGGCGAACATCTAACAATCAAAAACACTCCAGCTGTCACCATAGTAGCCGCATGAATCAAAGCGGAAACAGGAGTTGGCCCTTCCATTGCATCCGGAAGCCATGTATGCAAACCTAGCTGAGCAGATTTACCCATACAACCTATAAACAACATGATACAAATGAAATCTAAATATTTAAATGAATAACCAAAAAAGGTAATCATCTCATTTGACTTAAGCTCCGCCATACTAAAGATTGTCTCTAAAGACGTCGTGCCAAATAAATTATAAAGCCCTATAATTCCTATCAAGAATGCAAAATCACCAACTCTATTAACAATGAAAGCTTTCATTGCTGCAGCATTTGCTGATTCCTTCTTATACCAAAAACCAATCAAAAGATACGAACAAACACCAACTCCTTCCCAACCCACAAAAAGCTGAATGATAGTTTCCGATGCGACAAGCAACAGCATAAAAAAAGTAAACAATGATAAATATGCCATAAAACGATTAACCCGCTTATCATCATACATGTAACCTATCGAATAAAAATGCACTACAGCCGAGACTGTTGTCACCACCAAATTCATCATGACAGTCAATGAATCCCGCTTAATGTGCCAGAACAAATCAAGATCAGCCAAAGCTATCCACTTAAATAGCACAATATTTTGATATTCTAACTTGCCATTAGCCAAAGTTACAAAATCTATAAAAGCTAACACAGCCGCAAATAACAATAAACTAGAGCAAATATAATGTATTAATTTCTTGTTGTCCTTTATCGCAAATAAACTCGCAACAAAACAACTAATTAAAGGTAGCGTTAGAATTAAAATTGAATTCATTTTAACCCTTCAAGATGTTAAGTTTGCCTATCTCTATCTCACCGGCATGCCTAAAATACACAATGAGGATAGCAAGGCCAATCGCAATTTCTGCTGCTGCAGTTGTTAAAATAAACATAACAAAAATCTGACCACTTAATTCACCTAACATATTAGAGAATACTACAAAATTAAGATTTACTGCTATGAGCATCAACTCAATCGACATAAGTAACGTAATAATATTTTTACGATTTAAGAAAATCCCACAAACACCGATTGTAAAAACAATCGTGCTGACGACTAAAAAATCTCCCATTGAAATTACACCAACTTGATCAATACTGCTATCTACCATATCCATGCTCATATACCTTTATGCGATAATATTTTAACAACTTTTACACTATCACTACGCTTTCGTGACACTTGCTTTGCGATAACCTGACGTTTTAACCCATCTCTTTTTCTATGAGCCAAAACCACAGAACCAATCATAGCCACCAAAAGAATTAAAGCGGCCAATTGAAAATGCAGAAAGAACTCCGTATATAATATCTTGCCGATTTGATAAGTATTAGTTTCATCTTGGTTGATGAGATATCGTTTAGATATATTTAAAACAGACTCACCCGCTTGCAATATTTCAACTGAATTCATTACAACTATTATCTCAAAGAATAATATCAACACTACCACAATACCTAGCGGTAAATAACTAAAAATCTCCTTATCCATTTTCTGATAATCAATGTTGAGCATCATAATCACAAATAGGAATAATAACGCCACAGCACCCACATAAACAATAACTAATAGCATCGCTAGAAACTCAGCATTGGCCAATAAAAATAAGCCACTACTATTAAAGAAGGCCAAAATCAAAAATAATACGGAGTAAATAGGATTACGCGATAAGATCACCGCCAAAGATGATAAAATCAAAACTCCTGAAAATAAGTAAAATGCAAAATCTATAACCATTATCTATATGTTGAATCTGTTTCTATATTTTTACTCAAAGCTTCTTCCCACCTATCACCATTATCCAGCAGCTTTTGCTTATTATATAACAATTCCTCGCGAGTTTGAGTAGCATATTCAAAATTAGGACCTTCCACAATAGCATCCACAGGACATGCTTCTTGACATAACCCACAAAAAATACATTTCGTCATATCGATATCATATTGCGTAGTTTTGCGAGATCCATCCTCGCGCTCCTCCGATTTAATAGTAATAGCCTGAGCTGGGCAAATAGCCTCACATAATTTACAAGCAATACATCTCTCCTCTCCATTTGGATAACGACGAAGAGCGTGCTCACCTCGAAATCTTGGACTAAGAGGACCTTTTTCAAAAGGATAGTTAATCGTCACTTTGCGCCGAAACATAAAAATATATGTCTTGAACATCCCAGATAGAAACTCTTTTAATAATAAACTCTTAAGTAATGCTTTCATGGTTAATATGCTAATTTATCAAATATTACTAAATAAGTCGCCGTTAAGAATAACCAAAATAACGATAAAGGTAAAAATACCTTCCAACCAAGTCTCATTAACTGATCATAACGATATCTTGGGATGGTAGCTCTAACCCAAACAAATACAAATATCAAGATTGAAACTTTTAAGAAAAGCCAGAATTGCCCTGGTAGGCTATTGAATATTGGGATATCCATTGGTGGTAACCAACCACCTAAAAACAAGATGGCAGTAAGTGAGCACATTAAAATCATATTAGCATATTCGCCCAAGAAAAATAAAGCAAATGGCATTGAAGAATACTCAACATTATAACCGGCAACAAGTTCAGCCTCAGCCTCTGGAAGATCAAAGGGATGACGATTAGTCTCTGCCAAAGTAGAGATGAAAAATAAAATAAACATAGGAAATAACGGCACCACATACCACATATCTTGCTGCGCCAAAACTATCTCAGATAGATTAAAAGAGCCTGACATCAAAATCACATTTGCTATAATAATACCAATTGAGACTTCATATGAAATCATCTGCGCGGATGAGCGAACCGCACCAAGTAAAGCATATTTAGAATTACTAGCCCAACCAGCCATAATAACTCCATACACACCCAAAGACGAGATTGCCAAAATATATAAAATCCCAACATTAATATCAGCAATCACAAAACTCTCTGAGAATGGTATTACCGCCCAACCCATCAACGCTAAGCTATATGTAACAACCGGCGCTAGTAAGAAGAGTATTTTATTAGCCCCGTAAGGAATAATAGGCTCCTTAAATAACAACTTCATACCATCTGCTATAGGCTGAAACAAGCCAAAAGGTCCAACAACATTTGGCCCTCGTCTTAGCTGCATTGCCGCAATAATCTTTCTTTCAAAATAAGTTAAAAATGCAACCACCCCTATCAATGGCATAACAATGAGTAATATTTTGAATATATTTGTGATTATAAAATCTAAATTTATCATTTTGCTTTATTATGTATAAATTCTTTAGCACATTTCGCCATAATGCTAGATGCCCTAGTAATAGGATTAGTCATATAATAATTAGCAACAAAATGCTTCATAGCTTGATTAGATAACTGACCTACATAACTCGATATTTTTAAATCTTTAGACACAGCATCCCTGTTAGCTAAATGTGGATACTGCGCGTACAGATCTTCGTACAATCCCTTTTGACTAGAGTAAGATTTCCCTGTTAGGGATGCTAAAATATCATTAAGAATCTGCCAATCTTCTTTCGCCTCACCAATGGATGGAACTGCTTTTACAGTATTTTGAACCCTACCTTCTGCATTTACATATAAAGCATTTTTCTCCGTATAAGCCGTAGCTGGTAAAATAATATCAGCATTTTGAGCACCAACATCTCCATGAGAGCCTATGTAGATAGTGATAGCATTTTTTACTTTCGCAACATCAGCATGATCATACCCAAGCAAGAATAACAAACTTATATCTCCACTCTCACCCAACCTCAATATATCAGACGTATCTAATCCTGATTTATCAGGATAAAAGCCAACATCTAACGCACCAACCCTACTTGCTGCGTTTTGCAAGATATTAAAATTACAAACATCATCAGAAATTATATTATAATTCTCTGCAATTATTTTAGCAAATTTCATAATAGCATTACTATCCTGGCGACACAAGGCGCCTTCACCTAAAATAATAATAGGATTTTTTGCCTGCTTTAACTTACTATTAAATTCATGCTCACCTGATGCAATAGCTTCCAATACCGTACTATTTTGGCCTAAATCAATATAAGGATAATTTAAATCTACAGCATCACCAACATAACCAACAACACAATTATTATGATTTACAGCTTTTAAAATACGGCTATTAATGATAGCCGCTTCAACCCGAGGATTCACTCCTATTAATAAACATAGATCAGCTTTCTCAATATCACGAATTTCTGTATTTAACAAATAATCAGACCTATTATCCATTTTCATCACAGAATGTGGTGGCCTGCAATCATAATTAGAGCTACCTAAATGCTGCATTACGTTCTTCAATAAATATACAGATTCTACATCCGCTAAATCACCAGCCAGGGCTGCAACTTTACTAGATTTCTTGCTACTTTCTGCTTTAATATTTTCAGCTATAACCTGCATCACTTTCTCCCAGGATATTTCTTCAAACTTACCATCCACTTTTACATAAGGTCTGTCTAATCTTTGCTGCAATAACCCATCATACGCAAATCTAGTTTTATCACTAATCCACTCTTCATTGATATCCTCATTTAACACAGGCAAAATCCTTACAACCTCACTACCCATGCTATCAATACGGATGTTAGAACCACAAGCATCATGCACATCTATTGATTCAGTTTTTATCAATTCCCATGGCCTAGCTGCAAAAGCATATGGCTTTGAAGTTAATGCCCCCACAGGACAAAGGTCAATCATATTGCCTGACATCTCAGAAGCTATAGTTTTACTAACGTAAGTAGATACTTCCATATCCTCCCCTCTACCGATGCTACCAAGGTCAGAAGTCCCAGCCACTTCTTCAGCAAATCTAATACACCTAGTGCAATGAATACATCTAGTCATATTAGTACTAATCAAAGGTCCAAATTCTTTATTAGCTACCGCACGTTTTATCTCTTTGTAATTACTAACATTTTTACCATAATTCAATGCTTGATCTTGCAAATCACATTCACCACCCTGATCACAAATAGGACAATCCAACGGATGATTGATAAGTAAAAATTCCATAACTCCTTCACGAGCTTTTTTTACCATCTCAGAATCAGTCCGAATTTTCATACCATCTGAGACAGATGCAGCGCATGATGCTAATGGCTTTGGCGGACCACCAATCATCTCAACTAAACACATACGACAATTACCAGCAATTGATAAACGATCATGATAGCAAAATCTTGGAATTTCATGACCAGCATATTCAAGTGCCTGTATCAGAGTAATCCCGCTTGGCACTTCATGATCTACGTCATTAACTGTAATAGTAACCTTATTTTCCATCTTATGTTTTTAAGCGATTTTGTATTCTCTCAACTATCAGAGGTCTAAAGTGCCTAATCAAGCCTTGCACTGGCCATGCCGCAGCATCACCTAGAGCGCAAATAGTATGACCTTCGATCTGCTTAGTAATTTTAAACAACTGATCTATTTCCTCTTCTCTAGCATCACCCGTTACCAAACGACGCATAATCCTAGCAATCCATCCCGTACCTTCACGACATGGAGTGCATTGCCCACATGATTCAACTTTATAGAACTCGGACAACCTAGCTATCGCAGCAATGATATCCGTTGATTTATTCATCACAATTACGCCAGCTGTACCAAGCCCTGATTGATGACTTCTCAAACTATCAAAATCCATATGAACATCATCACAAATGTCTTTTGGCAATAATTGTACTGACGATCCTCCAGGAATAATAGCAAGTAAATTATCCCAACCACCAATAACACCACCAGCATGAGTCTCAATCAAGTCCTTAAGAGGAATACCCATTTCTTCTTCAACATTACATGGTTTATTCACATGACCGGAAATACAGAATACTTTTGTTCCTGTATTATTTTCCTTACCAAGACCAGCAAACCAAATAGCTCCGCGGCGTAAAATTGTTGGCACTACGGCTATTGTTTCAATGTTATTAATAGTGGTTGGCATTCCATACAAACCAGACATCGCTGGGAAAGGAGGCTTTAATCTTGGCTGCCCAATCTTGCCTTCCAAACTATTTAACATTGCAGTCTCCTCACCACAAATATACGCACCAGCTCCACGCTGAATATAAATGTCAAAATCAAAACCAGATCCACAAGCATTCTTTCCAACCAAACCATCTGCGTAAGCTTCATCAATCGCTTTTTGGAGCACCACATATTCATTATAATATTCACCACGAATATAAATGTAACAAGTATTAGCACCTATTGCTCTTGAAGCCAAAAATGATCCTTCAACAATCTTATGTGGCTCATGACGGATAATCTCACGATCTTTACAAGTTCCAGGCTCAGATTCATCAGCATTAACAACAAGATAGGATGGTTTATCACCACCTTTAGGCATGAAAGACCATTTCATGCCCGCAGAAAATCCAGCCCCACCACGACCCCTAAGTCCCGAGGCCTTAACTTCTTTGATCAACCATTCTGACCCTTTGGCTATAAAGTCTTTAGTATCTTTCCAATCCCCACGCCCCTTAGAACTTGCAAGCGAAGTATCTTCAAAGCCATATAAGTTAGTAAAAATTCTATCTTCTTTTTTTAATACCATATTACGCTACCTCGCCTAATGGCTCTGAGGAAATTCTGCCTATTTGCGAACCAGTTTTAATTGGCTCACCTGCAGCTAATTTCGTTAATATATTTTCTAAAGTCTCAATTGTTAAATCTTCGTAATAATCATTATTAATTTGCGCAGCAGGAGCATTAGCGCAAGCTCCCAAGCACTCCACTTCTTTAATGGTAAATAATTTATCTAAAGTAGTTTTACCAATCTTTACACCCAATTTCTTTAAGCAATGTGCGATAAGATCATCCGATCCCCTAAGCATACAAGGAGTCGTTCTACATATTTTAACAAAATATTTTCCAATTGGCTTAAGATTAAACATTGTATAAAATGTAGCTACTTCATAAACTTTAATTGGAGCAATTCCTATAAACTCGGCGACATAATTCATAGCCTCTAAACTCAACCATCCTGCATTTTGCTCTTGAGCCAAATAAAGTACAGCTTTGACATTACTCCGCCTTTTATCATCAGGATATTTTTTAAACTGGGCGTTTGCCTTAGCTAAATTTTCTTTTGTAAAACTAAATTCTTGATTTGCCATATTATCTATCTATTTCACCAAAAACTACATCCATAGTACTAATTACAGTTACAACATCTGCAATCATATGCCCCTTAGTCATAAACTCAATCCCTTGTAAATGCGCAAACCCAGGTGCCCGAATATAACATCTATACGGTTTATTGGAGCCATCCGACTTTAAGAACACACCAAATTCACCTTTTGGCGCCTCTACAGGAAAATACACCTCACCTGCCGGAACTTTATAACCTTCAGTGAATAATTTAAAATGATTAATTAGAGCTTCCATTGAAGTCTTCATCGAGTCCCGTGATGGCTTAGATATTCTAGGATCTAAAGTTGATATAGCTCCGTCCGGCATCTCCTCACAACATTGTTTGATAATATTAATAGATTGATACATCTCCTCAATGCGAACCAAATAGCGGTCATAGCTATCACCATTTAAGCCAACTGGAATATCAAAACTCACCTTATCATAAACATCATAAGGTTGAGACTTTCGCAAATCCCAAGCAATTCCAGAACCACGCAACATCGGCCCAGTAAATCCCCAATCTAATGCTTGCGACTTAGACACCACACCGATATCAACTAACCTTTGTTTAAAAATTCTATTTTCCGTCAGCAAGTCTTCCATATCATTAATCTTAATATGAAATGAAGAGAAATAACGATAAATTTCCTCTATTAAGCCTTTTGGCAAATCCTGAGACACGCCTCCTGGCCTAATATAATTGGCATGTAATCTAGCTCCTGAAACTTTTTCATAAAATTCCATCATTATTTCACGCTCCTCAAACAACCATAAAAATGGCGTCATAGCTCCAACATCAATTCCTTGTGTTGTGATATTTAAAATATGATTCAAAATACGCGAAATTTCAGCAAACATCACACGGATATATTGAGCTCGAAGCGGAACCTCGCATCCCAACAACTTCTCAACTCCTAGAGCAAAAGCATGCTCCTGCGACATTGGTGCTACATAATCCAATCTATCGAAATAGGGCACAGCTTGCAAATAAGTTTTATGCTCAATTAACTTCTCCGTACCTCTGTGCAAAAGACCAATATGAGCATCAGCTTTTTCAACAACTTCACCATCTAATTCAAGCATCAATCGCAAAACACCATGAGCCGCAGGGTGCTGCGGGCCAAAATTAAGCGTCATATTTTTAATGTTTTTTTGATCTATCTGCGTCATACTCTTAACTCCCACCCTTCTTATCTTCCAATTCAGCAGGCGCTATATATTTTGCCGCACTCCACGAACTATCAAAATCAAAATTTCGAAATTCCTGATCAAGCTTTACAGGCTCATACACAACTTCTTTTTTTGTAGAATCATACCGCACTTCTTCATAACCAGTTAAAGGAAAGTCCTTACGCAACGGATGACCTTTAAAATTATAATCCGTTAAAATTCTTCTATCATCCAGACTGCCTATAAACTTAACTCCGTACATATCAAAAACTTCTCTTTGATACCAAGTAGCGCTACTAAAAATATCATCCACCGAACTTATATCAACCTTATCGTCCACCCTCAGCTTAATAACTAATCGCTTATTATGCTTCAAGCTCAAAAGATTATAATTAACCTCAAACCTTTGTGCTTCTTGATAATAATCCACAGCATGAATACTCATCAACATCACAAACAAACATTTGCTCTCATCACGCAAGAAAAAAAGCAACTCCTTAATATCCCTAGGATGGGCATGCAAAACGATCATATTATCATTCATCTCCACATCAGAGAGCAGAAGTGATGCAGCATTATTTTTTATGTGCTTAACAACAGATTCCATTACAACCCAACCCTTTTAAGCGATCCTGTTTTTTTGATTTTATTTTGCAATTGCATAATACCATAAAGCAAAGCCTCTGCAGTTGGCGGGCATCCAGGGACATAAACATCCACCGGCACAATTCTGTCACAACCCCTAACCACAGAATATGAGTAATGATAATAACCACCGCCATTAGCACATGACCCCATTGAAATTACATATCTAGGCTCTGGCATCTGGTCATAAACCTTACGAAAAGCTGGTGCCATTTTATTAGTTAACGTTCCAGCCACAATCATAACATCTGATTGCCGAGGAGATGGTCTAAACACCAATCCAAATCTATCCATATCATAACGCGAAGCTGCAGCATGCATCATCTCAACGGCGCAACATGCCAAGCCAAACGTCATAGGCCAAAGCGATCCGCTACGCGCCCAATTAACCAAATGATCCAACTTAGCAGTTAAGAATCCCTGATTATTCACTTGCTTCATAGCTTCGCTCAGGACCAAATCCTGATTCGCGTATATTCCTTGTTGTTGTTTGATATTAAAATTCATTTTCTACCCTTAAATTACTCCCAATTTAATGCGCCTTTTTTCCATTCATAAACAAAACCTACCGTTAGCACAAATAAGAAAATCATCATCGAAATATATCCTGCAAAACCCGTGCTACCAAGAGTCAACGCCCATGGGAACAGAAAAGCTATTTCTAAATCAAATATTACAAATAAAATTCCAACTAGATAAAATCTAACATCAAACTTACTCCGAGCATCCCCGGTAGGCTCAAACCCACATTCATATGGGGACAATTTTTCTTTATCCGGATTTTTTGGAGATATAATGAATGGCAACACAACCATTGCCATAGCAATCCCTGTAGCGATAATTATAAAAAGTAATACTGATGCGTAAGGCGCAAGAAATTCTATATTAAACATAGCTTCAAAATGTATGCCGACTATATAACCAGACCTCCTTTATATTCAAGTATTTTCTTAACCAAAACACGTAGGGGAAGCCCATGCCAGACTGTATCACAACCTCCGCACATCCACTTTAGCACACATACAAACCTCTTTTATAGGCCTGAGCAAGAAAACACGCCAATAACCTTTCAACCAAAAAATTAGACTAAAACTGAAATTGACTTAGTTGCAAATATATAATACAAATCAGTAAGTAAATTTTAATTTGAGATATATAATAATTATGAGAGAATTCTTCAAAGGTGCTTTAACGCGTCATAGGCCCGCCGCCCAACCGGATAGAGGCACATCTCTAATCAGAGCAGCTAGAGAAAATAATATAGCCGCTGTTGGCAAGTTACTAAATGCTGGAGAGGATCCTAATCAAGAGAGTGTAGATACTGGAGAAACGCCTTTATCCTCAGCATCACATGAAGGTCATCAAAATGTAGTAAAATTATTATTAGAGAAAGGAGCAAATCCTAATCAGGCTATAACAGATAACGGAATAACGCCTTTGCACAATGCATCGGACCAAGGTCATCCAGGTGTAGTAGAATTATTATTAGCTGGAGGAGCAAATGTTAATCAGGCTATAACAGATAATGGGGCAACGCCTTTGCTCATAGCAGCACGACAAGGTCATCAAGATGTAGTAGAATTATTATTACATAGAGGAGCAGATGCCAATAAGGCTAGAATAGATACTGGGGAAACGCCTTTGTACATAGCGGCACGACAAGGCTATATAGCTGTGCTACAAGCCCTGATAGAGGGAGGCGCAAATGTTAATCAAGTTAGAGAATATGATGGAGAAACGCCTTTATACGCAGCATCACTACAAGGCTACACAGATGTAGTGCAAGCCCTGGTAGAGGGAGGTGCAAATGTTAATCAGGCTACAACAGATACAGCAAGCGAAGCACCTTTGTATGCAGCATCACTACAAGGCCATATAGCTGTGGCAGATACCCTAATAGCGAAAGGTGCAGATGTTAATCAGCTTAGAGACAACGGGGAAACGCCTTTATATGCAGCATTACAGACAGGCCATACACAAGTGGTAGCACTTTTGATATTAAGAGGCGGAAATATTGCTGAAAAAACATTGCCTCATGCCAACAAAAACAACCTCCAAGCAATAGCATTAGCAACTGCTTTACACCCTATAGTAAGTACGTTGCAAACTATATTAGAGGAATCAGAGGGTAGGTTCCCTGAGTTGCATTTATATATATCAAAAGAAATATCTAACTTAGGTAATATGGAAACAGAGATGCCTGGTTATATTGATAACACAATACAAATACTCGGTAATCATATGGCAAGCATAGTTGACGCAAAGAGCTTTAAAACAGAGGATGCCCTAGATAGCGGAACAAGTAAATCAGCAGCACAATCTAAACCAACTTCCAAATTATTAGACAGGCTCAAGGCTCGCACTGAAAGCAGGGGAGAATCAGCAGAGCAATCTAGACCAACTTCCAGCAGAACTGACGCAGATGTTACCTTAGATAGCGGGACAAGTAAA
This sequence comes from Rickettsiales bacterium, assembly GCA_018659145.1. Lineage (GTDB taxonomy): Bacteria > Pseudomonadota > Alphaproteobacteria > Rickettsiales > JABIRX01 > JADHOX01. The sequence goes on along the minus strand of JABJNB010000055.1, from coordinate 12,816 downwards.
TCAGCAGCACAATCTAGGCCACCTTCCAGATTATTACAAAGGTTACAGGAGCAAGATGCACGTAGGCAAGAAGAATCAGGCCATCATAGATAAAATTAAAAATGCGTCCAGAAATACGAAAAAGGCTTTGTAATTATATTCTGACACAGCCTTTACGCTTCGACAAATTTATCTACACTACCTGATGGACCACTTCCTTCATAACACTCTCTTTATGAGATACTGATAATGAAATCCTTAGTCTTGGAGTCTCTGCAGTTGGAGGCCTAATTCTACTAACCAAAAATCCTGCCTCATATAACTCATTATATTTTATATTTAACTGATCTATCGATTCACATTCAATAATAATAATTGGTGATTTAGTCTTTGGCCTATCTAGTAACTTTGTAAAACAATCAATTTTCTCATATATAGCTTTTTGATATTCGAATTTATTAGCCACCAACCCTTTAAAACTATGATAACCACAGCTGAGTATAAATTCTGGTATTGCGGTTGAGTATATTAGTGATCGAGCAGAAGATATGAGATAATTACAAATATTACTAGAGGCGGTTATGTAACCACCATAACTACCAACGGCTTTTGATAAAGTGCCCAAGACGATTAGGTTACCCCGATCTAGCTTACCCAATTCATCCTCAAGCAGAAAGCCATGAGCATCATCTATCAGCAAGTAACTATCATACTTTGTGGCAAATTTTGATAATTCTAACATCGGAGCAAAATCGCCATGCATAGAAAAAAGACTCTCGGAGACTATTAAGCATTTTTGATATTTACCCCTATTATGCTCAAGCAATTTTTTTAAATGATCCAAGTCATTATGCCGGAAGCGCATAAATTTTGCGCCAGATAACTTAATGCCATCTATATGTGAGGCATGAATATTTTTATCTGCGACAATTAAATCTTTGTCATTATAACATGCTGGATAGAAACCTATCGCAGCCAGATAACCACTACCAAAAATAACAGCCTGCTCCATTTTATGATACTGCGCGATTACTTGTTCAAACTTATCATAGATAGGACTAGAGCCTGATATAAGCCGCGAGCTGCTTGCACCAAGAGTGATCATTCCAGTACTAGCCTGATCTAAAATCTTAGGATTATGTGACATTGCAAAATAATCATTCGCGGTAAAATCTACGAGTTTTTTGCCGTCTTGATCAACCTTAAACTGCCCCTCCCTTTGATAAGAAGTTATAGCACGTTGTAATTTTTGATTTTCTTTATATTTTAATTGCGCTATAGCGTAGTTGTCTAAATTAAACACGGTCAAGATATGTGGAATAAGAATAAAATATTAGAACTTTATGAATTACCTTTTAATGATCTTCTTCATAAAGCTCATTTAACTCATAGAGAAAATTTTAACGTTAATCAAGTACAAGTATCAACACTACTTAGCATTAAAACAGGTTCATGTCCTGAAAATTGCAAATACTGCCCTCAATCAGCTCATTATAATACTGATATCAAAAAAACTCCCTTACTCGACATAGAGCAAGTTATAAAAAGCGCAAAAGCTGCTAAAGCTAAAGGATCTTCGAGGTTTTGCATGGGCGCGGCATGGAGAAACCTTAATGATCGCGATGTTCCGCAGATGTGTGAAATGGTTAAGGAAGTAAAAAAACTCGGTCTAGAAACCTGCCTTACACTTGGTATGATCACAGGAACGCAAGCAGATAAATTAAAAGAATCAGGTTTAGATTATTACAATCACAATGTTGATAGCTCTAAAGATTATTACGAGAAAATCATCACAACACGTAATTACCAAGATAGATTAGATACAATCCAAAATGTTGCTAATGCAAATATCCATATTTGCTCTGGTGGCATTGTTGGCATGGGCGAGCAACGCGAAGATCGCGCCGAGATGATTGCCACCCTTGCAAGCTTTAACCCAACTCCCAAAAGCATTCCTATCAACTTACTTGAGAAAATCGCAGGAACTCCATTAGAGCATAGCGAAGATTTAGATGTATTTGAATTTGTTAGAACTATCGCCGCAACTCGTATCGCAGCCCCAGCATCTTATGTAAGATTATCAGCTGGGCGCAAGAACCTATCCAGAGAAGCTCAAGCTTTATGCTTCTATGCTGGAGCAAATTCTATTTTCTATGGCGAGACATTATTAACTCAGGATAATCCAAGCGAAGATACGGATAAAAAATTATTTGAAGAATTGGGATTAAAAGCTGTTTAAAAACTCAATCTCAACAACCTTTTTAAGGTCTATTAGAGCCCGTCGTGAATCAAACGCGAATCAAAATTGCAAAGATTTTTATTCTTAAGATTGTGAATTTTTTGTAGAATTTTTTTAATAGCCAAAGCTATTCAAAATAAATTATACTAATATAATACATATTTTAAGAAGAAAAAAACCTGTGATTTTGATTGGGGTCAAGCCCTATTACTAATACTAAGCCACTATTTTCTTCTTTTGCTTTCTTTCAAAATAACTATAAACATACTCTATAGAAGATTGAGTATCTACAAAACCTACGACAAAACTACCCTGCCGCACAGATGGCAAACACTCCTTATACTCACTATCATAATCCTGAGTGCAAACTACCAATTCTACTCCGCTCTTAACCATAGGTTTTATGTAAAAAATTTTCGGCATTATATAAAGCCATTAGTTATAATTCTAGTATTAACTTTATTTTTTAAAGCTGACCCGCAATATTAATCGCTGTGCGTGTGTTTATACATAAAGCACATAACCCGATTGCTACAAACTGCAGAAATAACGTAAAACACATCTAAATATTCTTGCTTAGACACTAGATAAGCTTACCTTTACGGAAATATTTTATGATTGCTAACTGACAGGGATTTTTTAATCTTATCAAACGATTCAAATAACTGTGAGAATTGTTTAAAAGATTTAAACTCTATTGCATTATATGAAGGATCATAAAAATACATAGTAGCCTGCTCACCCACCTGGCCCTTAAACCTAATGTGAGGCTTGCTAATAAAGTCAATTTCTTTTGCCTCTAATCGATCTTTTAGAGCATGCCAATTATCCCAACTAAGCACAATGCCAAAATGTCTAACTGGTAGAGGAATTTCATCCACAACATTAGACCGCACCTCCTTAGTCTCATCCGGACTCAGATGGGCAGTAAGTTGATGACCAAAAAAATTAAAATCGCACCAAATATCAGAACTACGTCCAATTACCGAGCCTAAAGTCTCAGTATAAAAAGCTTTGGTTTCCTCTAAGTCATTAACGGGGATGGCTAAATGAAAAGGCATTAACATAGGTTACAGCTCACTAAATACGGGAATAAGGTAGTCTATCCCTTCGAAAGTTCAAGAGGTTTGTTGCTTTCATTTTTTGCAAATAAATTGTTATTATCTTTAAAAGCCTTTAACTCCATTACATTGTTCGCAGGGTCCAAAAAAAACATAGACGCCTGCTCACCCGACTTATCTTTAAAACGAATATGAGGCTTAACTACAAAAGTCACATCTCTTATCAACAACTTTTCTTTAATCTCATGCCAGCGGCCCCAATCAAGAACTAAACCAAAGTGACGCACCGGAATATTGTGACCATCCACATTATTTGACCTAAAATCATCTTGTGGGAACTCAGCTAAATGGATAGTTAACTGGTGACCAAAAAAATTAAAATCTGCCCACCTAACACCCGAGCGACCAATTTTGCAGCCAAATACATTTGAGTAAAAATCTTTAGCTATACCTATGTCCGAAACTGGAATTGACAAATGAAATGGATACATAAAAACTCAATAAATTATTTATCTAAAGGGAGCAATCCAGCCAAAAATAGCTTTGATCACCAGCCTTTAATAAGCCTAGGCTATATTAGCTTTGATTAAAGTTCAAATATAAAAAGCACATTAATTTACAGTCACCAAAACCTAGGACAGAATATTGTATCAGGTTTGACCCCATAATACAAAAAAAAACTATTCCCTCCCAACTCCTTACAGCAAATAATAATACTTGATCAAACATCTCTTTAGAACTCACTCAAATAACAAAGAAATTGACATAATCAAAAATACCCCCACCTACCTTAGCACTAAGTAAAGTAGATTTATATTTGTACAAATATTTTAAATTTACCAAAGCCGGCATAAAACACAAATAGTCGGAACTATTCAAAAAAAACACTGGATAACAACATATATTTTTAGCGACAAAGGCCTTGCCGGATGTATTACGACACAGCCTGCAAAAGCTCAGACACAAATCAAAAATTTACAAACCCCTCTCCTGAACTAAGGACCTCATCCTCTCTTGAACATCCCCAACTATTCTCTCTACAACATCGAGGCGACTTTCAGGAGACACCTCTATAATCCGGTACCTGCTAGGAGCTAATAATTATTTACAATAGAAAATAGCACGATCCAAAGTAGTCGCAAAATCTTCCTCAGCACAATAATGATCATAATCTAATAGCTTTAAACGCGGCAACAACAACCTATAACTTGTCTTGCTATAGGGTCTGAATGGTATTCAAAAAACATTAATGTAGGATGGGTTGTTTTTGCCGCTCTCCGCCTCAAAAGATCAGTTTATTGCTTAGGCGCTCACGCTTGGACCGAAAAATACAAGCACGCCTCTCATTATCACGCCAAGCACAAAGATCTCTTACATACTTGTAATCTACCAACGATTTACTCTTCGCCCCTATTGTTTTGCCGCTAAATAATCTTTGAGTTCCGATTGCTCCTGAAGCCTTTCTCATTATACCTATCCTTTAACTATGCATTTATAATCATCTTCTGCGAATATACTTACGAAGGATGTATACAGCTTAATCGCTCGTCAACTTAACACTAGCCCCCTAATTAACAGCCAGAACAGATTTAAGCAGGTCCTCAATATCACCATCCAATACCCCTTGGACATTAGGTGTAGCATAGTTAGAGCGAGTGTCTTTTACTTGCTGATATGGCTGAAGTACATATGAGCGGATTTGATTACCCCAGCTATTATCAGTTTTCTGCGCATTTTGCTTATCTATAGCATCTTGCTGCTTTTTAAGCTCCAACTCATAAAGTCGTGATTTTAACATTTTCATCGCCTCATCTCGATTTCTGTGTTGTGATCTAGAATTTTGGCACTGCACCACAATATTAGTAGACAAATGTGTAATTCTAATCGCAGAATCCGTTTTATTAATATGCTGACCTCCAGCTCCAGATGCCCTATAAGTATCTACACGCAAATCTTTAGCTTCAATATTAATATCTATAGAATCATCTATTTCCGGATAGACCCAGACACTAGCAAAACTTGTCATCCTTTTGCCAGCCGAATTAAATGGCGAGATCCTAACTAAACGATGTACGCCAGACTCCACCTTTAACCAACCATAACTATTTATACCTGAAATTTTAACCGAAAATGATTTAAGCCCCGCTTCTTCACCCTTTTGCTCATCCAACACTTCTACCTCATAACTCTCACGCTCAGCGTACCTTATATACATTCGTGCCAGCATCTCCGCCCAATCATGCGACTCAGTACCTCCAGCTCCCGGGTGGATTTCCAAGAAGCAATTAAACTTATCTTCAGGCTTATTAAATAATGCTGAAAACTTCGCCCTATCTAACGCTAATAATAATTTTTCAAATGACTTTACCGTATCAGACAAAGCCTCATAATCACCTTCTAATTCGGCCAGATCAAATAATTCCTTTAATTCTATAAATTCCGTTTGAAAGCCATCAATTAAATTATACTGACCCTCTATATAAGATTTTTTCTGTAGCAATTTTTGTGCAGCATCTGGATTATCCCACAAATCTGGCTTATCAGTTAAAATAATCAATTCAGCTAACTTTTTACCAAGCGCCCCTTTGTCAAAGACACCTCCCGAGCAAATCAAGTGACTGCTCTATCTTATCTACTATAGTTTTTATATCTGCTTCCATAATCTCGCAATGTCTATTGCCTTGATTAATATGATGAACAATCTGCTTTTGCAAATTAATAATCACATACCTTCTTAAAACATCACATTAATTCAAAAGAGCGAGCCTCTCCTCCCCCTACCAAGACACAAAAGAATATTTGCAATTTAATTATTAACATTGTATACAAACTGCCCTTGGCGGGGCATAGCGCAGTCCGGTAGCGCACCTGGTTTGGGACCAGGTGGTCGGGAGTTCAAATCTCTCTGCCCCGACCATCTTCACAATAACACTACTCCCTTTATACAAAGCGGGCAGATAACGGTTGTATCGTAATAATAATTCGAAAAGAATATTCTATAACAATACCTATCTTTGGCGGGAAGGGCTTTCTAATTATATTGCTACACAGTCTGGATAGGTTGCCCCCATATTATAAATTAGATTTTTACAACAACCGATCCTATTAATTTATTATTCTGCATATCTTTCAAAGCCCTTGGTACTTCCTTAAATTTATATGTATTAATTTTTGGCCTAATGCGCCCTTCTATAATATGAGTAAAGAGAAGAGCTGAAGATAAAACTAACTCTACCCTATTAGACACTTTATAAGTAAATAAACTAGGTCGTATGATATAAAGTGATTTTTTCCATAGCTCCATTATATTCAAATTGGTTAGACTCCCCAACACATCGCCATAATTAACAATAATACCAAATGGGGCTGTAGCCTTAATATTATTTTGCAAAAAACCAGCTCCATAACAATCATAAATACAGTTAGCTCCAAGTCCGCCACTATACTCTCTAATTTTGGCCACCACGTCTTCCGACGTATGGTCAATTATAAAATCTGCTCCAAAATTCGTTATAAAAGATTTTTTCTCACCCGAGCCTACTACCGCTATCACTTTGGCTCCCGTAGTCTTTAGATACTGACATAACACATAACCAACTCCTCCTGCAGCACCCAATACAACTACTGTAGATTTTTTGTTAGCAAAGTATACTTGTCTGCTTAAATACTGCGCTGTAAGACCTTTGGAAAACAAGGCCACCAATACATCGTCAGGTATCTTATCAGGAGCTATCATAATCCACCTTGCGTCAATATTACGACTTTCCGAGTAAGAACCTTTCGATTCAGTTGAATAGATAACTTTATCACCTACCACAAAATCCTTTACCCCCTTACCCATTTTGCTTATAACCCCACACGCTTCAATCCCTAAGACCGCAGGTACATTTTTTAGCTTGTAATCACCAACAATATGGTGCAAGTCAAACCGATTAATACCTATTGCTGTATGTTTTATCTGAACTTCACTATCTGCTGGATCGGGTAATTCAGAGTTTATTAATTTTAAATCTGAGATACTTCCTTGCTTTTGAAGGGTATATGCTTTTGACATTATTATTTCTTGATAAAGTTTAATGGTTAGATATATTATCCCTCTAAACTTAAGTTGGAAAAAGTTTTATCTAAGTAATATAAGGCAATAAAAACCCCTTCCTAACTAAAGTTTATAGAGTAATTCAGCATTTTTATATATTAATGACCACTAATCAAGCAATATTTTTTGCTATTCCAAAAGGTAGAATTCAGGTAAAAATATTACCTATCTTAGCCAAGATAGGCATAGAGATTGAAAAAGATTTTTTTAACCCAGATACCAGAAAACTAATTTTTAGCACCAATATCAAAAATCTTAATATCGTCCAAACACGTAGCTTTGACGTTGCTTCATTTATAGCCTCTGGTAAAGTAGATATAGGGATTTGTGGGCTTGATGTCATTGAAGAATGCCCAAATGATCAAATACTTCGCTTAAAAAACCTGAATATTGGTAAATGCAGATTATCACTAGCCGGCAAAGCATCTGATAATTTGTCATCCTTTTCAACTCACCTAAAAATAGCAACAAAATATCCTTTAGTTAGCAGGACCCTACTTAAGCAGAAAGGGTATCAAGTTGAAACCTTTAAACTAAACGGGGCCATTGAACTTGCTTCACACTTAGGCATATCCGACTTTATTGTAGACCTTGTCTCAAGTGGCTCCACACTAAAAGCTAATAATTTAGAAGAGAAAGAAATCTTAATGCAAATCTCATCTTACCTAATTGTTAATAAAATTAGCTATCAAACCAAATTTGACAATATAAAAAGCATCATTGATAAATTAGTTTAAAACGATTCGACAATGCAAAAAATTCAATTTACTAACATCGCCATGATCCAAACCTTCATGAGCAGAAAAAGCTTTGATAATGCCTTTGATCCAGAACTCCAAAATACAGTTGCAAGCATCATCAAGGATGTAAAAACAAATGGAGATGCGGCCATAATAAAATATACCAAAAAATTTGACAACGCAGATAACTCTAACATCAAATTTTCTCCCGATGAGATCAATGAAAGTTATGATAAAACTGATCCAAAAGTTATCAAAGCGCTAGAGCATGCCTATAACCGCGTTTGTAACTACCACTCAAAACAGCTCCCCTCAAACCACATTTACACTGATGATAGTGGTACCAAACTCGGTTGGAACTGGCACCCCTTAGATTCCGCCGGCCTTTACGTACCAGGAGGGCTTGCCTCATATCCAAGCACAGTTATTATGACAGCTGCGGTTGCTAAAACTGCTGGGGTAAAGCGAATCATAAGCTGCTTTCCAACTCCAAATAATGATTTCAACCCTGCAATTCTAGCAGCTTGTAAAATATGCGGCATTGATGAGATTTACAGGATTGGTGGAGCACAGGCAATAGCAGCCATGTCATATGGGTCAGAAACTATTATCCCAATCAACAAGATTTTTGGCCCGGGCAACAAATATGTAGCTGAAGCTAAAAGACAGGTGTTTGGAAAAGTTGGAATAGACATGATTGCCGGACCTTCTGAAATCTTAGTTATCACCGACAATAAATCCAACCCAGAATGGATAGCGATGGACTTACTATCGCAAGCCGAGCACGACCCTGATGCATCAGTATATTTAATTTGTGATGATGCTGATTTTATCGACATAATAATACAAGAAGCTTGGAACTTCATTGAAAAAAGTCCGCGCAAAGACATAATAACAAAATCATTTACCAATAATGCATATTGCTTTGAGGTAAATGACATCATAAATGAAGCCTCAGATATAGCTAATATCATCGCACCAGAGCATATTGAAATTGCTACAATAAACCCTGAGCAATATTTACCCAAAATAACAAATGCCGGCGCAATATTTCTAGGCCAATATACACCAGAAGCAATTGGTGATTATATCGCTGGCCCATCACATGTTTTACCAACATCGCAAACTGCAAAATTCAGCTCTGGTATCGGCGTATCCGACTTTATGCGCAGAAGCTCAATCATTGAGTGCACAAAAGAATCATTCAGGCAACTAGCTCCAGATACCGAGCTTTTAGCCAGAACCGAAAACTTAGCAGCCCATGCTGACTCAATTAAAATTCGCAATGAAAAATAAAGAAGCTAACATTCACGGCATATTACTGGTTAACAAGCCAAAAGATATTGTGTCATTTAAAGTCACAAAAACTATAGAAAAAACTCTTGGGGCAAAAACCGGTCACGCTGGAACATTGGACCCATTTGCCGATGGATTAATGTTAATTGGCATAAACAAAGCAACTCGCCTGCTAGAATATTTTAGTAATTTTGACAAAGAATATCTAGTTACAAGTAAGTGGGGAGTCGAAACTGATTCCCTTGATATCGATGGGACCGTTACCAAAAAATGTGATGATAAAGTTAGTTTTGACCAAATACCAGAATGCTTAAAAAGCTTCACAGGATTAATCACCCAAACCCCTCCAATATATAGTGCCATCAAGCATAACGGCACCCCGCTATATAAACTCGCTAGAGCGGGAGTCCCGATTACCCCAAAGTCTCGCCAAATAACAATTTACAACATTGAAAATACAAGCAATGATGTAGAAAATAACACAAGCAACTTTCGTCTATCATGCAGCAAAGGAACTTATGTCAGAAGCTTGGTTAGAGATATTGCTTACCAACTAAAAAACCTGGCTCATGCTGTAGAACTAACCAGAACCAGCGTAGCCAACTTCAATCTCACCGATGCTGTCGATTTCTCAGAAATATCACAAGAAAACTTAGCCAGCATCTTAAAGTCGAAAGCCTTCATCCCCCTTGACGAGATAAGGGTTAATACTAATGTAATAACATTAAACGCTTCCGAATATTTCGCTTTTTCTCAGGGAAAACAGATAGCAAGAAATGATTTGCACTTTACAGAAACCGATGTTATAAACACCCTCTTTCAAGGAAAATTAATTGGAATTAGCCGGATCTCTAAAGATCTAGAAAAAGCTATTTCCCCTATAAAAGTATTTATTTAATCTTTATTTAGATCGTTCGATATGTCTATATTACCCAATGTAAAACAAGAAGTTATTACAAAATTTGCTATAACAAAAGGCGACACGGGCTCTCCAGAAGTTCAATGTGCTATTCTAACTACTAGAATCAGAAATCTGACCGAGCATTTCAAAGCGCACGCTAAGGACTTTAATTCTAGGAGAGGTCTTTTAATGTTAATTGGGCAAAGAAAAAGGCTTTTAAGCTACGTAAAAAGAAAGGATACAAATAGATACGCAACATTAATATCAAGTTTAGGTTTAAGAAAGTAAATATGTTTAAAATAGTAAAAAAAGAAATTGAGTGGGCAGGCCGTAAATTAACAATAGAGACAGGAAAGATTGCTAGACAATCAAATTCAGTTTTAATCACATATGGCGAAACAGTTGTACTATGTAATGTAACAGCTTCAAAAAAGTCATCTCCTCTAGATTACTTCCCTCTTTCTGTTCATTACCAAGAAAAATCATATGCCAATGGTAAAATACCGGGAGGCTTTTTCAAAAGAGAAGGAAGAAGTAGTGAGAAAGAAGTTCTAGCTTCTAGATTAATAGATAGACCAATTAGACCCTTATTTCCAAAAGGTTACAATAATGAAGTGCAAATTATCTGCACAGTTTTATCTCACGACCTTGAGAATGACGCAGACATCATCGCTTTAATCGGCGCGAGTGCTGCTCTTTCAATTTCAGAAGTACCATTCCAAGGACCTATCGCAGCAGCAAAAATTGGTATTGTTGGTGATGACTTTGTGATCAACCCAACTCTTGACGAAATAAAAGCATCATCTCTTGATCTAACCGTATCCGGAACTAAAGACTCTATTTTAATGGTTGAATCTGAAGTACAAGAATTAGCCGAAGAAGAAATGATTGAAGCTCTTGAAGTAGCTTTAAAATCATTCGCGCCTGTACTTGATATGCTAGAAGAATTCACAGCCGAAGCTGGCAAAGAAAAAATCATCCCTGAAGTAATAGTTAGTGCAGAAGAGAAAAAGCTGAGCAAATTAATCGAAGATAAGTATTCAAGCGATATCGAAGCCGCGTATCAAATCAAAACAAAAGCCCCGCGTGCTGACAAAATCGCAGAATTAGCTGAAACTGCTTTAGAATTAGCTGAAGATGACTCTCAGAAGGACCTTATCAAAACTCTATTCCATACCCTAGAAAAGAAAATAGTTAGAGCTAGGACTTTAGCTAGCAAAAGAATAGATCATCGTGCATTAGATGAAATTCGTCAAATTGAAAGTGAAGTGTCTATTTTACCAAGAGTTCACGGATCTAGTTTGTTTACCAGAGGCGAAACTCAGGCATTAGCTGTTGTTACACTTGGCACAGAAGAAGATGAGCAAATCATCGACGCAATTGGTCAAAATTCACGTGATAGATTTTTACTTCATTACAACTTCCCTGGATATTCGGTTGGCGAAGTTTACCCTCTAAGAGGCCCTGGACGAAGAGAAATTGGTCATGGTAAATTAGCTAAAAAAGCAGTTAATTTTGCCCTACCTTCAAAAGAAGATTTTAATTACACAATTCGAGTTGTATCAGAAATTACTGAATCCAACGGCTCTTCATCAATGGCTACCGTTTGCTCTGCAACACTAGCATTGCTTGATGCAGGCGTTCCTTTGAAGAAGATGGTTGCTGGTATTGCAATGGGCTTAGTAAAAGAAGGTGATAACTATGTTGTACTGTCCGACATAATTGGAGATGAAGATCATCTTGGTGATATGGACTTTAAAGTTGCTGGTACAGAAGATGGAATTACAGCACTTCAAATGGATATTAAGATTGGTGGCATTAATTTTGATATAATAAAAACAGCATTATCTCAAGCTAAGGCTGCTAGACTGCATATCTTAGGCAGAATGAAAGCTACTATCGAGGCTCCTAAACAAGAGTTAAGCCAATATGCTCCTGTAACTGATCAAATTGTAATTTCGGAATCTAAGATTAGAGAAGTAATTGGTCAAGGCGGTAAAGTTATTAAAAAACTTTGTGAAACTTTTGATGCCAAAATTTCTATTGATGACAGTGGTACCGTTAACGTTTCGAGCGTCGGCGCTGATAATGTTAAAGCAGCTATAGAGCATATTAGAAATTTAGTTGCAGAACCTGAAATAGGCAAAATATATGATGCAACCGTTGATAAGATCACAGACTATGGTGCTTTTGTTAACTACATGAACGGCGCTTCAGGTCTGGTTCACATTAGTGAGTTTGCTGAAGAAAAAATTGAGTCTGTTCGCGACTTTGTTTCTGAAGGTGAGGCCATCAAAATCAAAGTAATTGGCAAAGATGGTGATAAATTTAGACTATCATGCAAAGCTGTTAGTGATGGTGAGGGCATTGACCCAAAATACGAAGCTAACAAACCGGCTAGATCTAACAAGGGACCTAGGCGCACTGATAATCGTTCTGGTGGAAGGGATAACCGCCCTAGCAACAACAGTAACCAAGGTGGAGATAATCGTGGTAATAGTAGC
>JABJNB010000054.1 GCA_018659145.1 Rickettsiales bacterium | reverse complement strand
TTTGATAGCTTGGAAGAATTGGAGGATGAAGTTTGTGACTTTATTAAGAATTTAAGTTGTGAAGACGTGATTAGTATCTGCTCTTAAGGAAGCAATTAATTTATGGAATTGGTATAAGAACCCATATTCACTAGCGTTTGGAGTTGTTTTTATTGAGGAATAAGACCGTTATTCTCATACCCTAAAATTACTAGATCAAGTATGGGCTTGCGCTTGACCGGATAAAGTAGATATCTCTGCATGATGGCAGACGGGGCCGCCCCTATGATACAATAATTAAATAAATTTCTTCAAACGACTCACCACTTCATCTCGGCCAAGAACTTCCATTATTTCAAAAATACTTGGCGAGATATGCAGCCCCGTCATAGCAGATCTAACTATTGCAGCAACATGCTTCATTTTAAAATCTGAACTTGCAGCGAACTCTTTAGCATCTTCATATAATGTATCATGAGTAAAGGATTTTACATTTTTTACAAAATTAATCACCGGCTCTATCATCATTTTATTATCATCCATAATCTTAGCCGCCTTATCAGACAAAACTGCTTTAACATCAAAATCTTCAAATAAGAATCCTACAGAAACGGCAAGTTCATCAATATTACTACAACGTATCTTAAGCTCAGGCATTAATGCAACTAAACGCCGTTGCTCTTTCTCTGTATAATTACGCCTTAGCTTTACTGACAACTCTTCAAGCAACTCAATATCTATGATTTGATGAAAATAATGGCTATTAAGCGAGTCTAATTTTTTATAATCAAACCTAGCTGGTGATTTGCCAACATGTTTTAAATCAAACCATTTAATGGCCTGCTGATCAGAAATAATTTCATCATCACCATGAGAAAATCCAAGTCTTAGTAAATAGTTACGCATAGCTTGTGGCAAATAATTACCATCTCTAAACTCAGTCACAGATGTAGCGCCATGACGCTTAGAAAGCTTTTTACCATCCTCTCCATAAATAAGCGGGATATGCACAAATTCTGGTATAGCAAAGCCTAAAGCATTATAAATAATAATCTGCTTAGCAACATTTGACAAATGATCATCTCCTCTTATCACATGCGAAATGCTCATATCATAATCATCAACAACAACCGCAAACATATAGGTTGGCGAGCCATCACTTCGCTGAATAATAAAATCATCTAAATCATCATTTGGAATAGTAATACCACCCTGAATAACATCAGTAAATGTAGTAACTCCTTCAAGCGGAGCTTTAATTCTAACAACCGGCTCTACTCCAGATTGAGCATCACCCGCAGCTCTATTGCGCCATCTTCTATCATATTTGAATCTCTGTTGCCTCAGCGCAGCTTGCTCCCGAAGCTCAGCTAACTCCTCTTTACTAGCATAACAATAATAAGCCGCTCCATTATCCAATAATGCCTGCACCATCTCTTGATGCCTAGCTTTTCGTTTTGACTGAAAAACAACTTCATCATCATAATCCAAACCAAGCCATTTCATCCCTTCAAAAATAACTTCTGTTGCACCATCTGTAGAGCGCTCTTTATCAGTATCTTCTATTCTAAGCAAAAACTTACCCCCATTTGCTTTTGCAAATAAGTAATTAAACAAAGCAGTTCGAACACCACCAATATGCAGCATTCCAGTTGGTGATGGTGCAAATCTTGTTATAATATTTTGTGTCATTTAAACTTACTAAATATAAAAATTTTTTATCTCTAAGGAAGGAAATGCTCGACGGCATCTTTTTCCTGCCCCAACACTTCATCAGCAATCGGTATTGCAGAAGATGATATCAGCTCATCAGGCTCAACATCCTGAATCTTCATCTCCTTTGGCTTTGCAGCAACTATTGCATCGACACTCACTTTAGCATCCCGAGTGGCTACCTCTTGTACTGGTTTAACAGCAATATCAACCTCAGCTTTAGCAGTTTCCTTATCAATTTTGCCATCTTTTAGATCCTCTTTTACTGCTTGGGTTTTTGTATTAGCCTTCTTGATAACCTTATCAAGATCTTCACTAACAACAGTATTAATTCCCTTCAAATCCTCATTTGGCAACTTAACATCAAAAGCAGTGCGCGACTCTATAATATCATTACATAATTGACCCAAAGGCGTATTACCTAAATTAGGAAAAACATTTGCAGCTAAATTACTTTGCACAGTGTTGGGTAGTTGAGAAAAATTTTGCGCAATAGTCAAAGCCAGCAGCGGCATCATTCCCACAGCAAAATTTAGCTCTGTGGTTGATATCTGATTATTAGCAATTCGCTCCATCAATATATCTATATCAGACATATACTCACCACCTTTATCTTCTCTTACCTCCTCTTCCCTTGCCTCGGCTCTCGCTAAAGACGCAGAAGCCAATAAAGTTTGCACCTCAAGATCATCCTCCTTACCTATAGCTTCCATATAGTGTTCTAGGGTATATCTAAATAATGCCTTTAATTCCGGGTCTCGTAAAAGAGCTTCAAGATTTGCACTACTTACAGCTAGGAGTATTTCCTTTTCACACTCAATACTAACGATATTCATCATTAACAACAAACCAAAGGCATGTTGCGGATTGCTCTCAATATCTAAAGACTCTACAAACTCAGGGCCACTTTTTTTAACCATAGCCTCAATATTGCCTAACACGCTCGGCTCTGATAAAGACTTCACCAATTTATCCATATCATCTATCTTAACACCCCGAGTCAAAGCTGATAATGCGGATAAATTAGAGTTAGCATCCCGCATAACTTCAAAATCATCACTACCAACATTACCGATCCATGATGTCAAGACCTCTGACATGATAGCTCCCAGCTCTCCCGATCTCTGCCTTTCCGCAACATGATCTTTAAGCATCTCTGGGGATGCTAGTGATAATATTTCCAATAACGTGCTATAAACATCTGTTGTCATAATTCTATCCTAATCTATTACCTTTCTACTTCCTTCTTAACCAAGCTATTATTTATCAAGTTAAATGCAGCAGTATTTAACTTGCCAGACATTGTATTCTTATGCTTTACATTACTTTGCAAAGCCTGGTGCAAAGCTTTTTCTTCTTTATAAAGCAATAATTTCTCTAACTCTAACATTAATTCAGGTGATGAAATATCCGCCTTAGACAAAGCAGATATATTATTTAAAATAGCATCAACCTGCTCCTCTTTTAGATCCTCGCGTATTTCTTTTTTATTGCGCCTTCCAGGCTTTCCCGATTTTTTAGTACTAGCTTTTTTATCTTTTTTACTACCCTCCTTAGCCGACTTAGCCTCCGCCTGCCCAACTCCAGACTCACGTTCTTTTGACTTTAACTGCTTATTTTTATCGTTCTTTTCTCCATATTTCAGATCATAAATCACCTCAGACAACACTGGCTGACCTTCCGCCTCAACCTTGTGCTTCTTTTTGTCGGCACGCACAACAGATAAAATATCTTTTAATAACTCTTTATCCATTTATCATATTTTTATTGCATATTTACGAGAGTCCCTTTATAGACTTACACTCTTTTAAAGTATAGTTTAATAATGGTATAGTTGAGTATGGCAACAAAAATTCGGTTTGCAAGACATGGAGCAAAGAAAAAACCTTTCTACAAATTAGTAGTAACTGACGCTCGTTCACCAAGAAATGGTAAGTTCATTGAAAGAATTGGATCGTATAATCCAATGCTCGCCAAAGATCATCAAGATAGATTTATTTTTGACGTTACCAAAGCTGAAAAATGGTTAAGCCAAGGCGCTATTCCATCTGATAAAGTAGCTACTTTATTTTTCCTTAACGGATTAAAGCAAGTGGAAAAATACCTACCTAGTGGCTTCCCAAAAACGGAAGAAGCTAGAAACCAGATACTAAAAGCAAAGGCTGATAAAGCACAAGCTGAAGCTGATGCAAAAGCAAAAATCGAAGCTGACAAAAAAGCTGCAGAAGAAGCAGAAAAAGCAGCTGAAGCAAAAGCCGCAGCAGATAAGATTGCTGAGGAAGCAAAAGCCGCAGCAGAAGAAGCAAAGGCCGCAGCAGATAAGATTGCTGAGGAAGCTAATGCAGCATCCGAGGCAGCCAAAATCGAAGAGGCCGCTCCTGCAGAAGAGGCAGCAAAAGCAGAGAGTCCTGAAGCTATCTCAAAAGAAGTCAGCGCTTAAAACATCTCTTATCTATCTATTATGACAGATATCACAAGTGCAGATCCCTCAACATCGTTTGTGGCTATTGGAAAAATAGCTTCAGCGCATGGGATTAAGGGTGAGATCAAGATATACTCATATAACGACACCTCATCCTTTCAGGACAATGAATGCTTTTTTGCGGACAAATCTTCAATTGCCCTCAAGATAAAGAGCACTAAGAACAACATCATCACAGCCAATATAAAAAATATAACCTCGAGGTCAGAGGCTGAGGCCTTGAAAAACAAAGAGATATTCATCAACCTTACAGAAATTTGCGAGGAAAATGAATTTTACTATAAGGACCTAATCGGCATGAAGGTAAAGTCTGCTGATATGAACGATATTGGCACAATTTCAAACGTAGACAATTACGGAGCTTCAGACCTAATAGAAGTCACTTTTTTCAACAAAAAATCAGAACTATACAACTTTACCAACGAACTTTTTCCAGAGATAAATATTGGCCAAAATTATGTCATACTCACTCTACCAAAAACAATTTAATAATGAGCCTAAACTTTAAAATACTCACCTATCTGCCGGATATTTACCCAGGGCCTCTAAGTAGTTCCGTTGTTGGCAGGGCTTTAGAAAAAAATATTTTCTCCCTAGAGACCTTTGCATTTGCCGATTACGCAATTAATAACCAAGTTGACGATACTCCTTACGGAGGAGGCTCTGGAATGGTAACAAGAGCCGATGTAGTAGGTAATGCTATCGATGATATCCTCACAAAATCTTCAGGAAAAACCCAAATAATCTACCCCTCTCCCAGAGGAAATATATTAAAACAAAAAAAAATAGTTGAATTTGTAAAAGAAAACAATAATGTATTGGCGATTTCAGGACGCTTTGAAGGAATTGATCAAAGGATCTTAGATTATTACGATATTTTCGAATTTAGTATAGGAGACTTTGTATTAAGCGGTGGGGATATACCCATCATGAGTTTTATTGACGCCTCGGTTAGGTTACTACCTAATGTTATTGGCGATAACGAATCTCTGATGGAGGAAAGTTTTACACCTGATTCTGATTTTGAGAATTTACTTGAATATTCTCATTATACAAGACCTTCAAAATGGCGAGACATGGATGTGGATGATGTTTTATTATCCGGCAATCATGCTAAAATAAAAGAATGGCGTCTGGACAATGCGCAAAAACTAACAAAAACGAGACGTCCAGATTTATTAAAATAATATTTATGGTACTAATATGAACCTTATCGATAAGTTCAATAACACACAGTTAAAAACCTTAACTGAGAACAAAACTATTCCTAACTTTAAAGCTGGGGACACAGTAAAAGTAGGCGTGCGTATTAGTGAAGGAAAAAATGAAAGAATTCAATACTTCCAAGGCCTTTGCATAGCAAGAAAAAGCCAAGGTCTGCATTCTAGCTTTACAGTAAGAAAGGTAACTGGCGGAGAAGGCGTTGAGAGAAACTTTCCAATACATTCAAAAAAAATAGAATCTATCGAAGTTTTAAAGCAAGGTGTAGTACGCAGAGCTAAATTATATTACATCAGAGAGCTATCTGGTAAATCTGCAAGAATCCGCGAAAAAATTACAGCTCGAGTTAACAAGCCTAAAAAACAGACTAACAGCAGCAAAGATGCATCTGTTACAAAAGCAGAAGTACCGGATCCAAAAAGCTAGAACTATCAAACTAAATTTTATAATTTGTTATGAACGCCAAAGCAGAAACTCTTTACGACAAGATATTTCAAAAACATTTGGTAGATGAAAAAAGCGATGGCACTGCCTTACTCTATATAGATCATCACTTAGTTCACGAAGTAACTAGCCCCCAAGCATTTGACGGTCTAAAACTTGCGAATCGTCCTATAAGGCGCCCCAAGACCATTCTTGCAGTAGCTGACCATAACATTCCTACATCTAAAAATCGAAATGAAGTAATAGATGATAAAGTTGCTGAAATCCAAATCAACACATTAGAGCAAAACTGCGCTGATTTTGATATCAATTACTTTGCGACAAGCGATATTAGACAAGGCATAGTACATGTAATAGGGCCGGAGCAAGGATTTACCCATCCGGGTATGACAATAGTATGTGGGGACTCCCATACAGCAACTCATGGCGCTTTTGGCGCACTTGCATTTGGTATAGGCACCAGTGAAGTTGAACATGTCTTAGCAACCCAAACTCTTATTCATAAGAAAGCTAAAAATATGCGAATTGATGTCACCGGCACAATGAGTCCTGGAGTCACGGCAAAAGACATCGTACTAGCTATTATCAAAAGAATTGGTACGGCAGGTGGAACTGGTTACGTTATCGAATATACCGGGAATATAATTGAAGAGCTTTCTATCGAAGGACGCATGACAATCTGCAACATGTCAATTGAAGCCGGAGCAAGAGCCGGACTTATTGCACCTGATCAAAAAACTTTTGATTATCTAAAAGGACGCAACATGATTCCAAAAGGTAGTGAATTTAACCAAGCTACAGACTACTGGAGATACTTTAAAAGCGATACCGGTGCCAGATATGATAAAGAAATATTTATCAATAGCTCAGACATTATCCCTCTTGTCACATGGGGAACAAGCCCTGAAGATGTAGTTCAAATTACCGACAAAGTACCTTCCCCAGATCAGGAAACTGATCCAGCAAGAAAAATAACAAAGCAAAGATCTTTAGACTATATGGGCCTAACGGCTGGAACCCCTATGGAAGATATAACAATTGATAAAGTATTTATTGGATCATGTACCAATTCACGTATCGAAGATTTAAGAGCTGTAGCGTCAATTGCCAAAAATAGAAAGGTTTCAAGTGATGTTTATGCAATGATTGTTCCTGGGTCAGGATTAGTTAAGCAACAAGCTGAATCAGAAGGCTTAGATAAAATTTTCATTGAAGCTGGATTTGACTGGCGTGAACCAGGATGCTCTATGTGCCTTGCAATGAATAATGACAAATTAAAGCCACAGGAAAGATGCGCCTCCACTTCAAATAGAAATTTCGAAGGCAGGCAGGGGCGTGAGGGCAGAACTCATTTAATGAGCCCAGAGATGGCTGCAGCAGCAGCGATAACTGGAAAACTTACAGATGTTAGAAAGTTTTTAAATAATTAAAACCCCTCCCCTTGACTTCGTTCATCAGCGCACTATATTACCCGCTCTAGTAACTTTTTAATTTAAGTAAAAAAATGTCTATAAATCCCTTTCGTGAAAATATTCTCGTAAAAAGAATTGAAGCTGTTGAAAAAACAGCTGGTGGTCTGTATATACCAGATGCATCAAAAGAAAAACCTTCTGAAGGTCAAGTTATTGCTGTAGGTAGCGGTCAATTAAACCAAGATGGTACAATAATAGCTCCAACAGTTGAAGCTGGTAATAAAATTATTTTTGCTAAATGGTCTGGTACAGAAATCAAATATGAAGGTGAAGACCTCATAATAATGAAAGAATCTGACGTTCTAGCAATCATTAAATAATTATAAAATAATATAGGTAAATAAAATGGCAAAAATCATTAAATATGGCAATGATGCAAGAATAGCAATACAAGAAGGTGTTGATATTTTAGCGAATGTAGTAAAAGTAACTTTAGGTCCAAAAGGTCGTAACGTTATCTTGCCTCAATCTTTCGGTCCTGCAAAAATTACTAAAGACGGTGTAACCGTTGCAAAAGAAATCGAACTCGATGACCCATTCCAAAATATTGGTGCGCAACTGATCAAAGAAGTTGCAACAAAAACTAACGACATCGCTGGTGATGGTACAACAACTGCTACAGTCCTAGCTCAAGCTTTAGTAAGAGAAGGTGCAAAAGCTATTGCTGCTGGCATGAACCCTATGGATGTAAAAAGAGGTATCGAGCTAGCTGTTAATGCAACAGTAAAATCAATTGAGCAAAGTGCTAGAAAAGTTTCTTCTCAATCTGAGATCGAACAAATTGCAACAATTTCGGCAAATGGCGATACTGAAATAGGAACAAAACTTGCTGAAGCAATTCATAAAGTCGGTAAGGACAGTCCTATCACAGTTGAAGAAGCTAAGAATTTAGCTTTTGAAGTTGATGTAGTGGAAGGTATGAACTTTGATAGAGGATTCTTATCTCCTTACTTTGTAACTAATTCAGAAAAAATGATTTGTGAACTTGAAAATCCTTATATCTTAATTGTTGATAAGAAAATTTCAAACCTACAAGAAATCGTTCCTCTATTAGAAGCTGTAGTTCAAAGTGGCAAACCACTTTTAATTGTCGCAGAAGATGTTGAAGGCGAAGCACTAGCTGCGCTTGTTGTTAACAAGCTACGTGGTGGCTTAAAAATTTGCGCTGTTAAAAGCCCAGGCTTTGGTGACAGAAGAAAAGAGATGTTAGAAGATCTTGCTATCCTAACCAAAGGACAAGTTGTCTCAGAAGAAGTTGGTTTAAAATTAGAAACAACAACTATTGATCAATTAGCTACAGCTAAAAAAGTTATTGTTACTAAAGAAGGCACTACAATTGTAGATGGCGCTGGTAGTGACAAAGATATCAAAGCTAGATGCGCTCAAATCAAAGCTCAGATTGAGGACACAACTTCGGACTACGACAAAGAAAAGCTTCAAGAAAGATTAGCCAAGCTATCTGGTGGCGTTGCAATTCTTAAAGTTGGTGGTGCTACAGAAGTTGAAGTAAAAGAACGTAAAGATCGTGTTGAAGATGCTAAGCATGCAGTTATTGCGGCTCTTGAAGAAGGTATTGTAGCAGGCGGTGGAACTACGCTTCTTATGGCGAGTAAAGCTCTTGCAAACTTAAAAACTCTTAATGCAGATCAGAATGCTGGTATTGCAATAGTCAGAAAAGCACTTCAAGCTCCAGCTCGTCAAATAGCTGAGAATGCTGGTGTTGATGGCGCTGTTGTTGCTAACAAGATTTTAGAATCTTCTATTAAGAACTATGGTTACGATGCTCAAAATGATGAATATGGTGATATGATCGCAAAAGGTATCATTGACCCTGCTAAAGTTGTTAGAGCAGCTATTCAAGATGCAGCATCTGTTGCAGCTTTGCTAATCACGACCGAAGCTTTAGTAGCTGACAAGCCTTCTGATAATGATAGCTCTTCTGGCGGTGGTATGAGTGGTGGTATGCCAGGCATGGGTGGAATGGGTGGAATGGGTGGATTCTAATCCACTACCTATTTAAGCTTTAAATATTTAAAAGCCGTGTTATATATAATAAGTAACACGGCTTTTTTTATTTACTATGAACACACCCATAAAATTTGATGTTAAAAAAGGACAACTCTATTCATGGTGCAGCTGCGGATTATCACAAACAGATCCACTTTGTGACGGATCTCACAAGGGACACCATACTGAATTAAGATCGCTTAAATATACTGCTAGCGAGACAAAATCCGTTTACTTATGTACATGCAAAAAAACTAAGACCCCTCCATTCTGCGACGGATCTCATCGTAGTTAAATTAAAATCAATTCACTTAAGGACTCATTACCCAAAGCATTTCATTCCTAGATATAGAATGGAATTAAGTAGAGGCGAAAAAATTTACGTCTTGCGTAGTCAACTTATGGGCCTGCCTGGAATCAAAATTGCAAAGATTTTTATTCTTAAGATTTTTGATTTTTTGGTAGAAATTCTTTTAATAGCCAAAGCTATTTAAAATAAATTATACTAATATAATACATATTCTAAGAAGAAAAAAATTTGTGATTTTGATTCGAGACGAGCCCATTACGAACTAAATGAACAAATATGGTCGAGAAGATAAAAAAGCTGTAGCTAGGCGATATTAATTACTTGGTATGTTTGACTAAGTATAACTATACGCAATTTTATGTCTCTACAAAAAAATGCCCTTCATATAAAAATACAAAGGGCATCCATGATCCATATCTCTCCAGATCTAGACTGTCTCCATTATAACACAAAGTTTCTTGGTTATCAAGTTTTTTTAATCACCCCAGTCTTTACCGAATAATAAAAGATTTTATATTGACAATAGACTCATATCCCCTATATTTCGCTCTCTTTTTTTATTTAAATTTATGTCTAATACTTGCCAGATCACAGAAAAAAAATTACAATTTGGAAATAATGTTTCTCATTCCAAGAGAAAGACACGTAGGACCTTTCTACCAAACATCCAAAATGCAAGCTTCTTATCAAAATATTTAGGTAAGATTCAACTAAAAGCATCTCCAAGCGCCATTAGAACCGTTGAAATTAATGGCGGATTAGATGATTACTTACTTAAAACTCAAAATTCAAAACTGAGCGAAACTTCGCTAAAATTGAAAAAGACCATTTTAAGAATTCAAAAGAAATTAACAGCTAAATAGATTTATTTAGCCACGCCTCTTGCGCTTTAGATATTTGCTAAACCCACCACGACACTAACACAAATAGTGTTGTTTCGTATAATGAACTTATACGACGTTAGTAATTTTTTTGATATAACTAGATAAAAAAAACTAGCTGCAATAGTTAATTTTAATACCCTACTTTTACCGATATATTCATGGGTATATTTTTTTATAATGCCGGTTACAAGATTTTATAGAATCAATATAATGGCTTAATGTTAATCCAAAATTATAAAAATTATTTTAGAATTTTAACGAGATTGCCATCCTATCCGCATGAGACACCATACACACATTACCAATGGTATAGATAGACAACGTCCACCCTCCTTACTACAAACACAGATCTCAAGCACATACTAACTACCATAACAGACTGCATGCCCCTTGATAATACAAAGTTTATGCCTACAGGTTCTGTCGCAATATAATTGGGAGAGCATTCTTCGATAAAGATTTTGGACCTTATGAAGTGTTTTTGTACGAATAGCAGAAGCCATTAGAAAAGAATGCTTTATAATAACACAGTCCCTTAGGGGCAATGACTTTCTAATTAGACACAGCCTTGCTAACCTAGAGCATCACGCAAGATTGTGTAGTGCCCCATCTTACGTCCAGGCTTAGCATCTCCTTTGCCATAATCATGAATAATAATATCCGAACTTTGCTTTAAATCTTCTATATTATTAATTTCTTCCCCAAGAAGATTCACCATTCCAGATTCATGAGTAGCAACGACTTCAGGCAAGTCTTGATCTGTAATAGCAAGTACGAACAATTCAAACTGACTATGGTTACACGCATCTATCGTCCAATGTCCTGTATTATGAGGCCGTGGCGCCAATTCATTAACAAGCAAACTATTATCCGGCATAACAAATATCTCAACCGCTAAGATACCGATATAGTCTAATAAATTAGCTATTTTTTTGGCTATTTCCCGAGCCCTATCTAAAACATCATTCTCCAAACCAGATGGATAACTAGTATAATCCAAAATACCATCTTCATGAAAATTCCGGGTGATAGGCAGAACTTCTATATCTCCCGCACTATTACGCGCAATTAAAACCGATATCTCGGATTCAAAATCCAATTTTTCTTCAATAATAAAATCACTCTCAGCGAAATCAAGATCCCCTATCTTAGCAACATCGAGAACTGACTCTAAAACATATTGTCCCTTACCATCATAACCGAGACTATTGGTTTTAAGAATTGCGCTACCATAAGTTGATAAAAATTCCTCTATATCATCGATATCGCTAACCGTCTTAAATTTAGCCGTTGCTATGTCCGCCATATTGACAAAAGTCTTTTCCAGATTGCGCTTTTGGCAGATCTCTAACGCTTTAGCATTTGGTCTTAAATTATAATTTTGCTCTAAAAACACAACCGTATCTTTTGGTATGTTTTCAAATTCATAAGTTATAACCGCAACCGATTCAGCAAAAGACTTAATTAACTCTAGATCGGAAAAAGCACCTTTGGTTTTATAATCGCTAATTTTAAAAGCTACGGAATCATCTTTGTCACTAAAAACATGCACTTTATAGCCAAGTTTATGCGCAGCATCTATAGTCATTTTTGCTAATTGACCACCACCTAAAATACCAATTACTTTTGATTTATCTGTCATATTATTTATTTGATTCTTTTAATCTTCTGGGAAATTTGGCACTGAATCCGTTTGTCTCTGTCTATACTCGGCTAAAACACTTTCAATCTCAGCATCATAACCAGCTAAAATTGATGTTGCAAAAATTGCTGCATTTTTAGCACCAGCATCACCTATAGCAAAGGTTGCAACCGGAACACCAGATGGCATTTGAGCAATAGACAACAAACTATCCATGCCTTTAAGAGCTTGGCTTTTTATCGGCACGCCGAGAACAGGAAGGTTGGTCATTGAAGCCACCATGCCTGGCAAATGAGCAGCTCCTCCAGCTCCAGCAATAATAACTTTAATCCCTCTCCCTTGTGCTGATTTAGCAAAATCATACAATCTATCCGGGGTTCTATGAGCTGACACAACCTGTGCTTCAAATGGTATAGACAACTCTTTTAAGATATCTGCTGTATGTTGCATAGTTGGCCAATCAGACCTACTACCCATCACTATACTAACTAAAATTTGTTCATCCGACATAATTAAACTCGAAAAATAGGTTCGCTAGCACCACAAAGAGTCACTAGAGCTAAGGCTGAACAATCTTTCATGAGTTCGTCATAAATACAAGTATATATTTCTATCCATTAGTCAGAACATCTATTTTTACAGAGATAAAAAGTTAAAGTCGAGCTCTGGGGGAGTAATTTTAAGGCAAAAAATAATGCACCATATTCGCAACATTTAAAGAAGCGTAAGCATCATATTGTATATAGATATATTGATTAATGATGATGTCACATCTTTATCTATTGCTTTTAGCACTACTATACTCTAACTCTTGCTTGACTTTCGAAGTAAGGAGACATGAAGCTAGGCCGTAAAATTCTTTACAATTTTATTATAAAAAAAATTGCTGTAACTCTGCTATACATCTACATATGGCTGACTTACCTAACAAGCAAGGTCAGTCAAAACAACTCCCTTTATGTAACAGACTTAATCGCAAATAAAAAAAACATTATATTTGTTTATTGGCATGGTAGATTATGCCTTATGCCCTTATTCATTACTCGGCATAAATATAATTTTTCCTCTATAACCTCAGCTCATAAAGATGGAGATATAGTTGCCGGAATTATTAGGATGTTTGGCTCAAAAATTATCAGAGGCTCTTCATCAAATGGTGCAACAACTGTAATCCGCCAATCATTAACAGCTCTAAAGACCAAAGGTATAGCCCTATCCATTGTACCAGATGGGCCTAGAGGACCTAGAATGCGTATTAATTCTGAATTTACCGCAATAGCCCAAAAAACTGGTGCCTACATTATCCCTGTTACATTTTCATGTAAAAAAGCTAAATTCTTAAAAAGTTGGGATAGATTTATGATCCCTAGCCTCTTCAATGACATTACCTTCGCATATGGATCAACTTATAAGATCAGCAAAGAATTAACAAAAGATGAATTAAATAAGATAAAGCTCAAAATAGAGAATGAGATGAATAGCATTACTTGGAGCTTAGATGCAAAATACTCCCATCAAAAAGTTGAACAAGGTTAAACATTTATGATTAAGGTCTACAACATATTAATGACAGCCCTATGGCCTATTATACGCATATACCTTAACCACCGGATAAAAATCGGCAAAGAAGATATCAAGCGCTTTAACGAACGCATTGGGATTTACAAACAAGCTAGACCAGACGGTAAGCTAATTTGGTTTCATGCGGCATCGGTGGGTGAATCCATCTCTATTATCAGCTTAATCAAGGACTTATCCCAAGTGCATAATATACTAATAACATCAGGAACTACAAGCTCGGCAAAAGTCTTAAGCTCTATGTTGCCAAGTAATGTTATTCATCAATTTGTACCAATTGACAGGAGGTCTTATGTTAAAAGCTTCTTAAATCACTTTAGGCCCAATCTTGCCTTTTTTGTAGAATCGGAAATATGGCCTAACTTGCTTAATGAAACCAAAAAGCAAAATATCAAAATAATAATTGGCAGTGCCAGAATTACACCCAAGCCGATATTATATTACAAATTACAACAAAGCTTTTTTCAGACCTTTATCCCTTTGATTGATCTAGTTATTCCGCAAGATAGCTACACTAAAGAATTTTACGAAGCTATTGCACCACAAGAAAAAATTACAGATATTTGCAATCTTAAACTTGGTAGCAACCCCCTACCTTTTGATGATAGTGAATTAGAAAGGTTACAAAGAAGTCTTGCTAACCGCAAAATATTATTAGCAGCAAGTACCCACGACAATGAAGAAGATTTAATTGCGCAGTGCCATTATAATTTGCGCAAACAATACCCAGGGCTGCTTACAATTATTGCTCCCAGACATCCGGGCCGATCAGATAGCATTTTACAATATCTAGCAAAGCATAATTTAACAGTGAGTCAAAGATCCAAGGGCGAGGAGATTACCTCAAAAACCGATATTTATCTAGCCGATACTATTGGCGAGATGGGTTTGTTTTTTAAACTCTCTCCAATATCACTAATGGGCGGAACATTGGTAAATATAGGTGGGCATAATATTTTAGAACCAGCTCAATTAAATAGCTTAATCATCATAGGACCCTACACTCAAAACTTTACCGATGTAATTAATATCTTTAAGCAAAATCAAGCTATAACCCAGATTCAGGACCAAATTGAACTTGAGCAAAAAATTGCCTTATTACTCAATAACCAAAATGAGATTAACAAACAGATTGTAGCCCAAAATAAAATCATGATCGAGTTTGCTCAGATTAGAGAAAATTATGTTAATATTATTAAGAGAATGCTGTGAATCATACAACTATTCTTTTATAAAAATATAAACTACAGAATAAACATAGGTGTAAAAAATACTAATGCACAAAATCTATAATATTTTGTATTAAAAACTCCCCAGAAAAATCCATATGACCATGCTCTTCAGTAACAACAAGAGATTTAGGTCCAGCATAACTATTCGATAATTCTCTGCCTAAACTAATAGGCACTATTTTATCTTTCTTCCCATGTATAATTAATATAGGTAGATCAAGCTCTTTAATCTTAGTCTTATTATTAAAATGATCTTTTAGTAAGAACGATACTGGTAAAAACCAATATATTTTTTTAGCCACAGCATCTATGGATGTGAAAGGTGATTCGAGAATCAAAGCCTTGGCATTTATACGCGTAGCCATTTCTGTTGCAACACCACTCCCTATAGACTCCCCATAAAGGATTATATCCTCTGATTTAAAACCTTGGCTTTGCAAGAACTTAATTGCTGCATCCCCATCTTTATAGAATCCATCCTCAGATGGTGACCCACTACTTCCTGGATAACCTCGATATGTAATTGCCAAAACAGAAAATTCTGACTCTGTCGCAAAAACTTTGTATTTTTCTCTTCTATTTTCTAAATTTGCTGCATTACCATGAAAATAAAGAATTACATTTTCACTATTTATTTTTTTATGATACCAGGTCCGAAGCGTCTCATTATCCGATGTAGTAATAAATATTTGCTGATATTCACTCAGACCAAATTCCTGTGGGTTAACAACCTCGCCAAAAGGAACATAAAGTAATTTCCGCTGCATGATATACATCACACTACATAATAATATGTAAATTATAAAAAATAATGTCAGCATTCCTTTAATCTTCCTTGGTTTTATAATTTTTAACATTTCACCTTACATTAAGATTCCGTTCTATATTCAAAATCAAGATAACGCCTTTTTATAACTTTGCATTTATCTTTTTTGCAAGACCAGATAATCATTAGGTTGAATCTAGGCTTCTGATATCAGAATATATTAAAACACAATTAAGAAAATCCATAAATGGATTAAAATTGGCGACCATAACAGGTTGTGTGCAATATAATTAGAAAACCTTCATGCCAAAGACATGCATTATTATAAAACTCTTGCCTAATTATACTAAAGCCCAACTTGTAAAGGTCTCCCCTTGTAAATTAGATATCCGTATAAATTTTGTAATATTAAGAAAATTAAATATATTCGACTAAAACAAATCTACAAATAAATTGTATTGGTGGGCACTAAAGTAACCACCGTATTAATTGGAGGGACCGTATAAGTTTTGCAATATTAGGAAAATCAAATATATTCCTATAACAAAAAATTTATCAATGAATTTAAATGAGTCACCACAAGGGTAGAGCCACATAAAATATCAAAGATATATGTGCAAAAACATTTAATAATGTCAGGAAAATCAGATAAGATTCTCTAAATATGAATATTAGTAAGAAACAAGGACAGTAAAGTACTCCATATTTTGGTTGTTATATGGATATTAAACTCAAAAGGAATAATAACCACAAAACAAATCAGGAGGTAATCCAGCCGCAGGTTCCCCTACAGCTACCTTGTTACGACTTAACCCCAGTCGCTGGCCTTACCGTGGACAGCTGCCTCCTAAAAGGTTAGCCCACTGGCTTCAGG
>JABJNB010000053.1 GCA_018659145.1 Rickettsiales bacterium | reverse complement strand
GGATTTGGTATTAGTTGTGATTGTTATTTATTTTAACCTTGCTGGGTGAAGCGTTTTATTAGGCTAAATAATTTTTAGATAAACTAGCTGATTAATTATAGCAAATATGATGTTTAGTGTTAAGTGTTTAGATCTGACCCCTATTGATTTTATGAGGAGATTGAATTATGAGTAGAGCAGCAGCGGCAGAGGAACAAAGAGAGGGTTCGGGAGGAGGCGCAGCATTAGGCACTGTTGCCACAGAGGCAAAAGATGCTGATTCATTCGATATTAGTGCTCAACTAAAAGCATCCTTTAAGAAAAATGGAGATGGCACAGAATCTCTTGCATTAACGGGCAGAGCTCCTGCTGGCATTTCGGTGATTAGGGCTAGGGGCAAGAAAGAAGCTAGGCAGGGAGATTGATGCAAATGGTCGTACCATGATTGATTCATGCGGCAGAATTGCAGAAGCTGTCATGACATTTTACAACAAAACTCCTCTTACTGCATTTTTACAAATAGATGGATTTGAAGATGCTAATGATGCAGGTGCTAAGGTAGCTCCGGCTCTAAATTTCTTTGATGATCTTGAGGATTCAAAACTTAAATTTTCTAGGGAACATTCTAAGGATAAGGAGACGGCGTTAGAAGAAGCTAAAGTCTTATTAGGAAGGTCTACAAAAAGACAAGCCCCAGATCATCAGGCATCTTATCAAAAGGCTGCGAAGGATTTAGCGGAGAAAACTTTAGCCTTAGATAAAGTTTTTCTTGCTGAATCAATGACCAAAATGTCTGCTTTGTTCTTTTATCCAGAAATCAGTGATGCGGCCTTAATTTTACATTCTACGAAATCGGGCAATAAAAATAGAGTAAGAGACAGCTCTCAGAAAAATCTTGAGGCTGCAATAGCAAAATATATACATATTCTGACATCTATATATCCAGAACTTCCAGGAAAGTTATTTAGCCCTTGCGATGAGGTAGGAGGAGGAGGCAACAAAGAGGAAGTAGCTCTTGCTTTTGTAACCAAAGAATTTACTAAGCATATAATAACATCTCCTTATCAAACAAAATCAGGAGTAGATTGTACTAAAGGTTGGCCAACTTTTGATAGTCAATTCAGGATTAGAGACATAAGTTCTAATGCTGTAGCCTTAGTTTGTGATTACAAAAAATCTCAAGCTTTACATTCTTATCAAAACACAAGAGGTCATAGATCAGCCGCCTCTTCCACGGATATGGAGGAGACAAAGCGGGGAATAGTTGAACCAGTAGTTTCTTTTATTGCAGAGAACTTTGGGTTAGAAGAAAAGAGACTTGAGGCATTGGTAAAACAACTAAATGAATTAGATTTAACTGATAAAAGTGATGATGAATTTAAAAGAGAGGTACTAACCGAAATAAAGAAATGTGGGAAAAAAAATCGCGTAGAAAAGGAAGCAATAACAGCTTTAGAACAAACCCTTTTCCAAGAAAAAGATTTAAAGGGGTTGGGTAAATGAAGTTTCACAATCGTGCAAAAAAGAACTTATTTAGATTTATTAATGATACTATAAGTGAGCGTAGTTTTTCTGATATAAAAGAATATATTCTAGCATTAAGGAAATATTCTAGCGATACTGATTATTTTGATAATGTAGTGGATCATATTAAACCTTTAGAACCACAAGCTGATAATACTTTAGAAGATAAATACTGCGATATAGGAGCTAGTCTCAACATCGTTGCTGGCCTCTATTATGGTGATAACCTTTCCCTAAAACACATAGAGCGCGACTATAAACCAGATCTCTCCCGAGAAGAGCTAAAGCAAGAAGTAAAAAGATTCACCCATCACTTACTTTTTGGGATTGAAGAAAGTGGGCTTGCAAGAGTTGGAGATTTGCAGATAGAGCAAGAAGGCCTAGTCCCAATGATGAGCAGAATCGAGACTGAGGTGGAAGGAGATCTGGCACAAAAGCACGAACTAATGAGACATTTACAAGTTTACAAGCTTCTCTCAGAAAGCTCTTTCAAAGCTTCTGCCGAAGCGACTAAGGATGATCCAAATTTAACTCTTCTCAGAAACACCGATGCTAATCGCGGCAGAGCCAAACCTTCAGTTTCATCTCTCGCAGCTGAAGAGCAAAGTTCTGGAGAAGGTGCTTCCAAAGAATCAGAAACAGGAGTACCTTCTTTTGTTGAGCAATGTGTTAGTGATAAAAAAACAAGCAAAGGCAAAACAGTAAGTTTTGCTTAATACATGTACCCTGGATTTGATATGGAGGCAATTTTAGGTTTAATGTGGGTGGGTAGCTTAAGGCATTAAAAAACGACCCTACAAAGATTTAGATGAGCGATCGTGTGCTTTTATGTAAAGGGATGAGTCGATTCTTAAGCCTAGGGCTTATATACCAAGAGGCAATAGTGAGAATTGAGACCAAGAAAAAAACAGGGCTTAAGAAAATTAAATCACGCATTACATGGTATCGAAATATTAACTTACCATAATCTATTACAGCGTGGCTCCTTGTTTATTCAGGATTAATATAAAGAAGCTGCGCTTTTATTGTCTGCTGTAAATTAATTCAAATTCAAAAACTGAGTTAAATAATTTGAAAATGTTTTAATTTGAGATTAAAGTTCTGAGCTAAAGGTTTACTAGCCTTATACCAAATCCCATCTTTGTGAGTTGGTATGAGGATTGGCCCGAGAGGCAAATCCTCCGCGTAGCGTAAGGCATGCGCGGCCTTAGAGCGCCACATCTTAGAACCGCTTTTAAGATGGGAATTGGTATAAATACCAAACCTCTAAATTTTAAAGCCCCACCTAAAACCTAATCTTTGTCTCATAGATATCCGGTAAGTCATTCTCAAACAACACTATGTCATGGCCTTGAATATTGCTGTCTAGCCACGCTTTAGCTAATTTAAAATTTGGAAATAACTTAATAACCTTATCTGGGGCATGCTTCGCAAAACTCTCTGTTAAGGCTGTAATACGCTCTGGCAACACCGCTACAAGGATGTCACACCGGCTAGCCATTATCTCACCTAGATTTCTATGCTCATCATCATGTTTTGCGCCCATCTCTACCATTCCCGGAGTAACAACAATTCGCCTGCCTTTAGAATTTCCGCGACCAAACATATCCAGAACATCTAAGGCAGCCTTAAACCCATCTGGATTAGAGTTATAAGCATCATCAATGATAATGTTACTACCCTGACGCTTAACTTCTAAGCGATGTGGCGTTTGTGGTAATTTGGCTAGGCTAGCGATGATTAGATCCGATTTTAAACCAAGTCTCATTGCCAAAACAAAGCTAAGAGCAATGTTTTCAACTTGCTGCAGGCCATATATAGGCGCTTTTATAAAAAAAGTATCTTCATTAAAAAGCAACTCAAAACTTATCCCCTCGATCGTATTTTGACTATGGCGGATTTGGAAATCACCAGGATTTATGCTTGAGCCAACATAGCAGCTATGCTCACTACTAACCTGATTGTATTTTGCTATATATTTTGCAGGAATTTTATCTCTATTGAGGATTATATCCCCCAGTGCCCGAGCTACATAGTCAGATAACTCAAATTTAGCCCTAGCCACATTTTCCCTAGATTTATAACGCTCAAAATGCGCAACACCTATAGATGTAATAATTCCGTAGTTAGGTGGAGCTAATTCACATAAACGCTTAATCGAGCCAACACCATAAGCTCCCATCTCAACAATAAAATATTTATGCTCCCACTTCAGCCTTTCCCTAATAACCCGAACAATGCCCATTACCGTATTAACACTGCCCGGAGTTGCCAGAGTCGCTACTCCGGATGATAAAATATGATTTAAAATATATTTAGTTGAAGTTTTTCCATATGATCCTGTAATTGCAATTACTTTAGGATTATGCTGAGCCAATATATCCTTCGCCTCTTTATAAAACTTTTTTTGGACATAATTCTCATAAGGCATTAGTAAAATATTTGCTAATGTTAGGGTTATTGGCAAAAATTGTATAACTAAAACATAGCCTACCAGATGAGATTCAAGATTATGGCAACAAACCATAGCAGCAATAATCGCTGCATTCAATATTATGCAAATAGTCAGAATGCTCTTCACCCTTTTAGTCAAGACCAAACATTTTTTAGCTGCCAAAATAGGATCAAACTCCTGGAAAATCAGATATATAAATATAGCGATATAGATTCCTATAAATACTAAATTCTTTTGAGAATAACTATAAATTAGTATTGTTATGATTGATAAAATCGTAAATTTTTTATCAATAAAACCCATACCTCCCAAGACCATTTTCAAAAAACGCTTATTATCATACTCCTCTTGTTGATAAAGAAGACATAAGACTAAACTGCGTCTAATAAAGAATGCTGCAAAACAAAATAAGATAACAAATTGTATATTCGCGGCTAAGATTTGCATATTATGAGCTTAAGATTGCTATTAACTTCTAGACATCATTTAGCAGGGTGATTTTATTTGAACAGAAAGAAATATGGACCTACCCACCAGGCTGTGTCGTAATATAAGTGCGAAAGAATTTTTTAAACAAAGAATCCTAGGGGCTGGGTCCTCCCCGCCCAGAAACACCGAGATCGCTCTACCAAGGGCGGGAGGACCCCGCCCCTACGCAATTTTGTATATTGGTCAAATTAGTCAAAAGCTGCAGGATTTTTATTAATACCATTTAACTCTAGGCAGTAGTGCTGTATGGGTAGCTAGAACGTACAAAATCATTAATTTATAGACTCTACCATCATCTATCTTATAGTACCTTATGAAAAAGATGGCTATGTGACTGCGGCTGATAATATCAGCTGAGGAAAGTCCGGGCTCCACGGAAAATAGTACTTGGTAACTCCAAGCTGAGGCAACTCAAGGGCTAGTGCAGCAGAGAATAGACCGCCCAATTTTTGGGCAACCCAATTTTGGGAAACCCAATTTTTAGGTAAGGGTGAAACGGTGCGGTAAGAGCGCACCAGATTTCTTAGTAATAAGGAATGCTTGGTAAACCCTACTAGGAGCAAGGTCAAATAGGGATAGTTCGGCGTTTTCGAGCATATGCTATCCGGGTAGACTGCATGAGGTAATCAGCGATGATTATCCCAGATGAATAGTCACACTCGACAGAATCCGGCTTATAGGCCATCTTTTTCCTCTATCGACATAGCCTATAACTATACCAATCTCCATCTATAAACGGGGATTTAATTGGATGTTTTATGAGTAGCAATTTTTTGTAAGAAATGAAGGACTAGCCAAAGCTAATACGAATTTCTTATATAAAATTTATGCCATAAAACAAATAGTATATTATGATTTATAGATGGGACTTGGTATTAATCCCTTGGCTTAGCTTTAAATATTTTAAATATCTCTGGGTAATCATCCACAATGATAGGCGGAATGACATAAGGATAATCTTCTATCTCTCGCTCTTTTGCGCAAGCAGAAAACAACAAAGTTATTGTCATTAGTAGGGTTATTTTTTGTACCATTTATATATCTTTAAAAATAATTCTTCGAAAATAAGGAGGATCGCACCAACCGTCACAAAACTATCAGCAAGATTAAATGCTGGCCAGTGATATAAACCAATGTGAAAATCCAAAAAATCTGCAACAGCTCCATTTATAATACGATCAATAATATTACCAAACGCTCCAGATATAACAAACGTCAAAGCAATCGCTATATATTTCGAACTAGCCTTTGCAAGCCATCCGCAGAGAAAAACAACAATACACAAAGCAACAATTGTAAGAACTATAGCTGCATTAGGTATGCTATTGAACATACCAAAACTAATACCTCTATTCCAAACCACAACTAAATTGAAGATAGGCAGAACCTCTACTTGCCGCATTGGTACATTAGCCAAATAGCTAAATACCCAATATTTCGTTGCCAAATCCAAAGCTACCATAATTATAATACTAGCTATGTAATAACCGACATTATCTTTAGTTATATACTTCATTATCCTTCCTCTCTTTCTGCCAATATTTCCTGGGCTCGACTACAATCATTCGCTATTTGATTAGTCAATTCTTCTGAAGTTGCAAATTTTTTCTCGTGACGAATAAAATCAATAAACTTCACTGTAACCAATTCACCATAAATTTCTGATTTAAAATCAAAAATATGTATCTCTAGCATTTCTGTCTTAGCATCCGTCATAGTTGGCCTGACGCCTATATTAGCCACAGCCTTATGATATTTGCCATTAATTAAAATTTTAACCGCATAAACACCAAATTTTGGCTGCACAAAATCCTGCAAATCTAAATTAGCCGTATGATAACCTAACTCTCCTCCTATTTTATTACCCTTTATTACCTCACCAGATATTGCAAATTCTTGCCCCATTAACTCCTTAGCAAGCTTTACGTCCCCCTCTCTAACAGCTCGCCTTATCTGTGATGATGAATAAATTAAATTATGAACAGGACTATATTGAGGCCCTATCTGGCTAAATCCGAATCCATGCTTTTCGGACATTAGCCTTAGAAATTCCGCATCTCCGGATCTGTTTTTCCCAAAAATAAAATCATGTCCTATAACAATATGCTGCACATTTAAATCTTTTAACAAGACGGTTAACAAAAATTCTTCAGCAGGCAAATTAGCAAATTTTTGATCAAACTCCTGAATAAAAACTATATCAGCAGATAGCTCTTTAAACCTGTCCAATTTATCTCTTATAGGCAAAATACGAATATTCTTGGCACGCTTAAAAAATATCGCCGGATGTGGATCAAATGTCATAATAGCAAATTTAAGACCCTGCTTAATAGCAAC
Source organism: Rickettsiales bacterium (assembly GCA_018659145.1). Lineage (GTDB taxonomy): Bacteria > Pseudomonadota > Alphaproteobacteria > Rickettsiales > JABIRX01 > JADHOX01. The sequence goes on along the minus strand of JABJNB010000053.1, from coordinate 14,103 downwards.
ATCACGGGCCTTCTCCAGCAAGCATTTATGGCCATAATGCAATCCATCAAAATTGCCTAACGCACAGACAATTGGCTCTGTATTTTTGATGTTAACCACATCTCTAATTACACGCATTTAGTAAAAATCTCCTATAAATTTCTAATGGGGCTGTCTCAAATCAAAATTGCAAAGACTTTTCTTCTTAAGCTCTTGGATTTTTTGGTATCATTCTTTTGAAGAAACAAAGCTATTCAAAATAAATTATACAAAAATAATACATATTTTAAGAATAAAGAAATCTGTGATTGTGGTTTGGGACAGCCCCTTAATTTAAATTGTTGTGCTTGATCACATAAGCATATATAGTCCTTGTAACGGATGCAACTCAAAAAAACATAAAACTAGAATGCTCAATATCGAATATCTTTTGAATGTCGTTAGAATAGCTGGAGATCTTGCGCTAGATCATCAGAATCAAAATAAAGTAAACTACACTAACAAACCTGATAACTCTCCCGTAACTGAAGCTGATATTGCCGTAAATAATATTTATATAGAGCATTTAACAAATAAATACCCAGATATCCCTATCATCTCTGAGGAAAATCCACATCAGGATAATAAAAAAAATCTTGGCTGCAAATATTTTTTGATTGATCCCATTGATGGCACGGAATCTTTCATTAATAAAAGTCCTAATTTTGTATCACAAATCGCTTTAATAGAGAATGGAAGACCCACCTTTGCAGCTATTTATAATCCAGCCAGAGATGAGCTTTATTATAGCAACAGCAAGCAATCTTACCTAATTCACAATGGCACGAGGAAAGCTATCTCTGTAAAAGAAAATAGCCCGCCCAAGCTCTATATAAGTCATCGCCTACAGAAGAAGGCCGTCTTTGATGAAATCAAGAAACTCGACTTCCAATCTCATCACACTGCTAGTAGTTATAAGTTCTGCATTCTAGCTCGAGGTGATGCCGACTTAATTCCATATTTAAACTCTATCCATAGCTGGGACATTGCTCCACCAGACTTAATTATCAAAACTGCTGGCGGAATTTTCCTAAATTTGCAAGGCAGGGAGCTAACATATAACGATCCTAGCTTTAACTGTGAAAACTTTATCGCTGCATCAAAAGAGGAACATTTTCACACCTGCCTCAATGCCATTAAACAGATATAAACTAACTTTAGAATATGATGGCACGCTGTATGCCGGCTTCCAGATACAGAAAAGCATCAAAACTGTGGCATCGGCGATTACTGAAGCTATCTTCAATGTTTCACGTGAATCAATTACCCTAACATGTACGGGCAGGACTGATGCCGGCGTACATGCCGAGGGGCAAGTTATTCACTTTGATTTAGAAAAAAAACTCCCGGCATTCCAAATGGTCGAAGCTCTTAACTCCTATCTCAAAGCTGAGCAAGTTATTGTTAAAAAATGCGAGATTGTTGATCAAAATTTTGATGCTAGGAGATCAAGTAAGACCAAAATATATCGTTACCAAATCCTCAATAGACATGCGCCATCAGCTTTGCTTCGACACCGCGCCTGGCATGTAAAAAAAACTCTGGACCTAGATGCCATGATCTCTGCTAGCCGCCACCTTATTGGCGAACATGACTTCTCAAGCTTTAGAGCCAGCGGGTGCCAGGCAAAACACGCTATTCGCAGGCTTGAATATATCAGATTTAGTCAAAATGATGAATTAATTTTATGTCATATCAAAGGTAATGCCTTTCTGCATAATATGATCAGGATTATAATTGGAAGCTTGGTAGAAATCGGTTTGGAGAAATGGCCCGCTGATCACATAGCAGAAGTTCTCGCAAGTAAAGACCGTGTTGAAGCTGGTCAAACTGCTCCAGCATGTGGACTTTATTTGCAGGAAATTATCTTTGGATAATCTGCGATTCATCATCTCTCTTCGTATCTCTCATACTGGCTCCACTCATATCACCAATTAGGATGGATCTAATAATCTGGCTACCCGTAAAATTAACATTCTTCATTGATGCGCCATCAATATAAGAATCTTCAATAATACTATTTAAAAAATTAGCTCCATCAAGAATCACCTTATCATTTACAATTAACCTGATATATTTATTGGCTAAATTAATTCCAGATAGATCATAGCGATATTTTTGCCCTTCTAACAGAATATCATAACGTTTTTTATTTGCCGTAGTGTAATTAGGGATTTTCTCAAAATCTCGGCTAGATAAATATACATTATCCACCCCTGCTAACTCCGTTATCACTTCATCTTCTATATCAGCCTTTACAAGGTCTAGAAAGCCTAATATCTTGATAGCCTCCAACTTAACCGAGGTAAAGTTGCATTCGTTACAACTAAACTTCTCTATTAAGGCTCCGACAAAATTTGCTGCATGAAAATTAGACCCTGCTAAGCGCGAACTGCCTATCCATGTCGAATTCCTTAAATCAGCATAGCTAAAATCTGAGAAGACCATATTTAATTGATTCATAGAGAATTTTGTACGCTCAGCCTTTACCCCTTTGCACAATAGCTGCTGTGAATCTGATTTCTGTGTTTTTAAGATATCATGCCTAACATCACAAGCTTTACATCTGTGTATCAAGCTTGCCGAAATATCCGCCGCTGTCAAATTAGCATCATCACACAAACAAAGTGAATTTTGCACTATTTGCGATCTTTCAAATTTTGCATCCCAGATAGGAATGCCCTCTAAACTAATGATACTAAAGTCCAAAGATGACAAATCCGCCCCATCAATCATTGGCGCTTTATCTTTAAATGACCCTTTGAGAGAAAGCTGCTTACCTGCGCTTAAGTTCTTTGTTGCATAGCTAATGATTGATTGTACTTTTTTGCGCGAGAGTAATATAGGCGGTTTAGCAATAGCATCAATAAAGCTTTGTGGATAATATTCGAATAATTTATCCTCCCCATATTCGGCAATAATAAGATTTATAACCTCATTAGAGAATGCATACAACACGGCCTCAAGCGCTATATTGTAACTAGATTCATCTGCGCTATTCAACGAGGCTTCCTCTACCCTGCGCCGAAGATCATCATTTACTATTTTACTAGACTTTAGATACCCTAAACCTTCTTCATAAATTTTCTTGAGAGGTGTATTTAGGTCGTTAAACCGACTCTCCAACTCTATCTCTCTGGCTTTGTCATCTGGAGACCCATGCTGATAAATCACTTCTGTTCCAAAGGCTTGTGTAGTGACAACGGAGGTAACAAAGCTACACACTAAAAACAGTGTAATATATCGCTTCATATTCATAATATTCATAATTTTTGCCCCCCGATTCAGCAAAACTAAATTATTCACGCTATTTCACAAGAGCGAAGATTTTTATCTTACTCCAAGAAATAAACTCGTATGTTTGTGGGTCTGCCTTAAATCAAAGTTGCAAAGATTTTGATTTGCAGGTTGTGTCGTGATCTAATTGGGAAAGAGTTTTTCGATAAAGATTTTGGGTTTTATAGAATATTTTTGTACGAATAGCCGAAGATATTTGAAAAGAATGCTTCATAACAACACATGTCTTTAGCGGTAAAGGCTTTCTAATTATATTGCGATGCACCTTTAGAGGCCGACCCTTTATGCACTTTAAGTTTTATGATATGGATGATTATTTATTATAGATATTCCTCGATAAATTTGCTCTGCAAGTAATAATGGTATGAATTTATGTGGAAATGTTAGTTTGGATAAAGAGATGGAGTGATTTGCCTTGTCTTTTAGGGACTGGTCTAAACCAAAAGCACCTCCAATTAAAAAATCTATATCACCGCCCAAGCTAATAGTTTTGCCAAGCCATTTAGCAAAATCAGAACTATTATACAACCGGCCCCCCTCATCGAGTAGAATAAGTCGATTCTTGCTATTGCACTTATGCAAAAACACCTCTGCCTCTTGATGTTTACACACGGTGCCGTCGCTATTGCTACTAGGCTTTAACTTGATTAAATTAACCTTGAAACTAATGCGCTTAAAATATTCCTCTGCCTCGGACTCAAAAAGTAAGTTTTTAGTAAAACTATAAATATTAATCTGCATCCAATCCTTTATTCATTAATAATATTGAGACCTCCGCCCACCTTAAGATGGGTCTTGGTGCAACAGTGTTTGCTTTTCAGCGTATCTATCAGTCATACCGGCTATATAATCACATAACAAGGTCATATATTCAGCTTTACTAACATGGTCAATATCCATATCTAAAGCTTTGGCAAATATATCAGGATTTGCCAAATAATTATTAAAAAGCGTGGTAATAACTGTCTTGGCATTATCGCACATTATCTCTATACTGGAATGACGATATAATTTTGTATATAAAATTTGCTTAATCTTGGCTATCTCTGCACTCATTTTGGGGCTAAAGCCTGCTATAAAGCCATTGTGATTCTGTATATCCGCTAATGTATGCATTTTATATTGCTCAAGATTGCCCTTAGTTGTTATAACTAAATCATTTATCATTTGCGAATATAACTTACGTAAAGTCTCATGCACTAAAACACCGCGCTCTATATCCTTGACTGTACTTTTTAATTCTAACATGCCGCTATATATTGCATCTACTTCCTTGAAGTCTTCAATCTTTAAAATCCCGGCCCTAAATCCATCATCTATATCATGATTATTATAAGCTATATCATCAGCCAGAGATGCTATTTGCGCCTCCAATGATGGTTGCAAATCTAAATTTAGGTCAAATTTGGCATGAAGCGCCGCTATATAACCTGATGGCTGTAAGATTGGACCATTGTGCTTAATGATTCCCTCAAGGGTCTCATAAGTTAAATTCAACCCCTTAAAAGCGATATATTTGTGCTCCAAACAAGTTAATAACTTGATTACATACTCATTATGATTAAATCCGCCATAATCTTGCATCAAATTATTCAGAACGTCTTCACCAGCATGGCCAAAGGGCGGATGCCCTAAATCATGCGCCAAAGCTATTGTTTCCGTTAAATCAATATCCAAGCCCAAGCGTTGCGCAATAGCTCGGGCTATTTGCGCAACTTCTAAAGTATGAGTTAATCTTGTTCTAAAGTGATCTCCTTCTGAGTTAACAAAAACTTGAGTTTTATATTCTAACCTTCGAAAGCTAGCACTATGAATAATGCGGTCACGGTCCCTTTGAAAAGGAGTCCGGTTAGTATTCCCCTCTTGATAGAGTCGCCCTCGCGATTTGCTTGCTATACTAGCGTATAATTTTAACATGACTTTTTATAATATAAAACTTATGGTATTATAAATTCATATAAATGGAAACCAATAAAATGTCTGAGATCTGTAGCATCACCATAACTAAGGCCGCGACTGAGCGTATAAAATATTTAATGGCCAACTCAAATAACTCAAATGTGTTTTTGCGTATTTCCGTTACATCAGGTGGATGCAATGGATTTCAATCCCATTTTGACTTTGACAATAACCTACTAGATGATGATATTACTTTGGCAAGAGATTCTAAAATATTCTTAGCTATTGACGAGACCTCACATGGATTAGTAAAGGGTGGAGAGATAGAATTTATTGATGAATTAGGTGGCAGCTATTTTAAGCTAACAAACCCAAACGCGTCCTCCAACTGTGGTTGTGGCAGCTCGTTTGCACTTTAATTTTTTACCAAATAAAAATAACAACAGAATGAAAATCTTATTCCAACTCGACCCCATAGGTACACTGAATCTTGAAGTCGATACATCTATTGCCCTGGCTAAAGAAGCCTTTAAGCGTGGTTACGAATTATATTGCCATACCCCCTCAGACCTATTTTTAGATGGGGCAGAAGTTAAGGCCAAAATTACTCACCTAATATTCCAAGATGAACGCATTATTCAACAAGACTATGGTCTCAAGAATTTGTCAGATTTTGATATTATTTTTATTCGCCAAGACCCACCTTTTGATATAAAATATGTCACTAATTGCCAAATGCTAGCAATGGTCAAGGGTCCTTTATTTATTAATGATCCAAATAGCATAATTACTCATTCTGAAAAAATCTATGCGCATCAATTCTCCGAATTTATGCCCAAAACCCTGATATCAGATGATATCTCATATCTTTTAGAATTCTTAGCAGAAAATAAACAAGCCGTTATAAAGCCCGTTAACCTTTCTGGTGGACAGGGTGTGGAACTAATTCAAAGTAACGAAGCTTCTTCTCGAGATAAAATATCGACTTTATTAAATTTAGTAAAAACACCTATTATCATTCAACAATTCTTACCCGAAGTCGTATATGGTGATACTCGTGTACTTATTTGCGGGAATGAAATAATTGGGCAAGTATTACGGATTCCTCCTAGCAATAAAATTACTGCAAATTTATGCTCAGGTGGGGTAGAAGCTTCCACTCAATTATCTAAAATACAAAAGATGGTTAGCAAGAAAATTGCCCTAGATGCTAATCAAAAAGGCCTGATTTTTATTGGTCTAGATTTCATTGGTGACTATTTAACAGAAATCAATGTAACCTCTCCAACAGGAGTAGTCCATGCCTCAAGACAGATGGATATGAATTTATCTAGCAATATTTGGGATGTATTACTACAAAAGTTTTTAACAAAAACACCTAAAAAGCAAGCTTCTTAAATTATCGTAGGGTCGGATTGATTCATTCCCAGCTATAAAGCTGGATTCCCTAGATGCGTAAAATTTTGCATCTCGTGATATTTGATCCAACCTAATAAATAATCAATGTCGCCTGGCCACAGATTTTCTGTCTTCGCGACTAGATTACTTTATTTATCTGATAGTGGGACTGTCTTAAATCCAAATTACAAAGATTTTCATTCTTAAGATCTTGGATTTTTTGGTAGCATTTCTTGCATAGCCAAAGCTATTCAAAACAATGAGACTTAATGGCTTGATATAACTCCGGACAGATATAGATCTCTCCCAGACCCTACCAATTAACTACCCGTCTGATCGTCGTTTTTGCGCATAAAAGTCGGAACATTTAACATATCATCGCTTATAGAGAGTCCTGATTTGTTATTTTGATCATTCACCGTAATATTACCAGCCTCCCCTTCCTCTTTATTGCTAAATTCATTAAAATTTATGCTTTCTTTGAAGAAGTTAAATAGGTTGCCCAAAGATTTTTTACTAGCTAACTTATCAGCCTCTACAGCATTACTTCTAGCACTGTATCCACTATGAGCAAAGTTATTCACGTTTGCAGCTAAAGGCGAAGCTAGTGGCGCGGTATTCATTCGGATATTATTTGAGGTTGTGCCAACGTTATTTTCATCCACAGGTTGCTGTTGGAACTGAGGTTGAGCTGGAACGGGTGGTGTTCTTGCATATTGCTGCTGCGCAGTCTCCATATTGTTAACCTGATTTAAGCTAATATTTTCAACACCAAGATTAGCCTCTACTTCTGCAGCATAAGTCTCCTCTCTATACATATGCATATCTACAGGTTTAGTTGCCACTTCAAGCATAGAAACTGGCTCTATAGCAGCAGGAGGAATAAATACATTATTACTAATTGCCGGCTCTTTTGTTAAAGATGCGACTTTAGGAAATAAGATTTCTTTATTTTGACTTTTACCATCTCTATTTTCATTATTACAAATACCTGTTGCAACAACAGATACCCTAATCTTGCCTTCTAAACTTTTATCAAAAGTTGATCCAAAAATAATATTGGCCGATGAATCTACTTCATCCTTTATCCTTTGAGCAGCTTCATCTGCTTCAAACAAAGTCATATCAAGACCACCTGATATATTAATCAATACACCACTCGCGCCTTTCATAGAAGCACTATCCAACAATGGATTCGATATAGCAGCTTCTGATGCTTCTAATGCACGTTTCTCACCATCGGCCTCACCGGTTCCCATCATAGCTTTACCCATACTGCCCATAATTGTTCGAATATCAGCAAAATCTAGATTGATTAATCCCGGCATAGTCATCAAATCAGTTATAGCCTTAATACCGGAATATAACACATTATCGACCATGTTAAAAGCTTCCGCAAAAGTTGTTTTCTCCGTAGCCTTATGAAATAAATTTTGGTTTGGAATCACTATGAGCGTATCAACTGAGCGATATAATTCTTCTACGCCTTTCTCAGCTATATCCATTCTATAAGCACCTTCAAAATGAAAAGGCTTAGTGACAACTCCTACTGTTAAAATATTTTGCTCCCTACAAGCCTTAGCAATAATAGGAGCCGCGCCCGTTCCTGTGCCGCCACCCATTCCTGCAGTAATAAATACCATGTTGCTATTAGAGATCATAGACATGATATTATTTAATGATTCTTCCGCCGATTTGGCACCAACATCCGGGCATGATCCCGCTCCCAAACCTCTGGTTAAACTCTCACCTAATTGCAACTTAGTCTCACATAGTGAATTTTCTAAAGACTGCGCATCAGTGTTGGCAACAGCAAAATTAACTCCCTGAAGTCCTAAAGACATCATGTTATTTACGGCGTTACCACCTGCCCCGCCTATTCCTAGAACAGTGATTTTAGGTTTTAAAATTTTTGTTTCTGGGACGTCGATATTAAGAGACATGGCAAATTCTTTATATTTTAGTTAACTATAGAGTATATCGGTTATTAATTTTTATTACCAAAGAGACAAGCTATTTTTTAAAAGTATTTATCTATGATAGAATAAAATCTTGTCTTAGTCATATTATCCCTTATAAATTTAAACAAATTCAACTCCTCTTCAAATAATACCAACTCATGCAAATTAGCATGATGATATTGCTCTGCGATCTTAAGCATGCCGTACAATGTGCTATATGCTGGATCATTATGAGCTTCAGTAATATTGGTAAAATCATTTGGAGCCTTTACCGTAACTCTTGTTTTAAAAATATTCTGGGCTAGTTGCTCAATTCCAACTAAATTTGCTCCACCACCCGTAATACTTACCGATAATTTTGCTCTTTGAAATAATTTTGCAACCTCTGGATCTTGATTTAAGTATTTTTGAATAAAGATAAAAATCTCACGCATCCGATCATAAATAATCTCTGATAATTTATGTTTCTGTATATAATTACCAAAATCTTCATCATTTATATTATCAAAAAGATCCATATTTCCCTTTTTATCGCGATTATCCGGAAATACACTCCCATATATAACTTTTAATCTTTCCGCCTCTTTAGCAGATAGGGTAAATAACTGCTGTATATCACGCGTTATTAGGAATCCACCAATTGGTATAGAACAAATATAATGCATTTTGCCATCTAGATAAATTGCTATATCCGTATTTTGATCACCAATATCAATTAAAACAGCCCCACCCAAAGATTCCTCACGGCTCACGCAAGCAATAGACGAGGCATAAGCCGATGGAATAATGCCGAGAACATTCAAATGGCTCCTAGAGAGGCAATTTAGTAAATTGCGTTTAGCGCTACGAGATATCGTGACAACATTTAAGTAAGCCTTTAATCTTTGCCCATACATATGCGAAGGGTTGCCAATGCCCGGGATACCATCAATCTCATAATTCACTGGGATAGCCTGTATTACCTCTATATCATTAGTAGAATAACGATAATAAGCATCGCGTTTAATTTTGATTAAATCCCGCTCTTGCACCTCTCCATTAGAGATATCAAATTCTATCATTTGGATTTTAGAATTTAACATATTGCCCGAAATATTTACAAAGACTTTATCAATGGATTTTCCTGAATTCTTTTCAGTTACTGACACAGCCTTAACAATTGATTGTTCTAATGCCACAATATCTGAAATTACAGAATTACGGCCAATTCCTTGAGATAATTGATTACCATATCCTACAACGCGCAAATCACCCACAGATGACCTACTCGCAACCAAGCAGCTAATCTTACTACTACCTATATCTAATATTGCTACATCTTGGAATCTTACTTTTGCCACTTAATAACCCTTTGCATTTATTGCAATATTTTGATGTCTTTCAAATCCTTGCTAAATTCTATAAACAATCTATCTTTTGTTCTTAAGTCAATAGATTTAATCTCTGAATTGATAATATTAAATTCTTGCTCAAAGTTTAAAAAATATTCCCAATTCTCCTTAACATTATGTTCTGGCAATTTAACAACAATACCATCATGAAGAGTTAGGTCCCACCGCCTTTTTCCAACCCTCTCTATAATTTGAATTTTATTATAAAAATCCGGACTTAGCATTAAAAGAGTAATAATATCCTTAGCGTTAATCAAGGCCCCCTCCCCTACTAACTGCGGTAATATTGAGCTAAATCTACCGATATCATTTACCGTAAGGATAACCATAACCTCACTATCGACAATATTGAAAGCTGACTTGGTTTGATAAAAAGCTTTGGGTTGATGCTCAATAATTTCAATGCCCAAGCCATTTGATAAGTTGCTTTTTATCGAGACATCCTTAACCCACGCAAAATTTAATATCTGCTTTTCAATATCACGAAGATTCAAAAACAATATGTTTGTTGAAAATGTAATATTGCGAATTAATAGCACAATCTCCGCCTTATCAACATAATCCAAATCATTTATAACAATATCACTAGCCACAAAGCCAGATTCCATCAATTTGTCATTACTAAAATCATAAATTGACTTCCTAACATCTGAAGAGCATAGCGTTACAACTATCGCCAGTGCTAGTAAAGCAATAGCTATTTTTATAAGCACCCTACTCTGCATCTTTCCCTATTATCTGAATCTCCCATTCTAAAGTTATGCCACAAGTTTCTTTAACCTTACTGCGTACAATCTCACCCAAGCCTATCAAATCTTTAGCGGTCGCCGTCCCTTTATTAATCATAAAATTACAATGCTTATCCGACATCATTGCGCCACCAACATTGTACCCCCTCATGCCAGCGCGATCTATTAATTCCCAAGCCTTCTGACCTTTTGGATTTTTAAAGCTACTCCCACCAGTTCTAGATTTAATCGGCTGAGTCTCTAAACGTGACTTTTGTATTTTCTCAATTCTTTGCTTTATTTGAGATGGCTCACCTTTTTGCCCCTTTAGGGTTGCTCCGGTAAATATCAAGCCCTCTATCGCTGGATTAGATTTGCGATAACTAAAATTCATATCTTCCGATTTTATTACATGGCGATTACCCAAAAGATCGTAAGCTACAGCCTCTATTAGCACATCACTGATCTCCGTGCCATAACTTCCTGCATTCATCTTAAGGGCACCTCCTATAGTCCCTGGGATACCTGATAAGAACTCCAATCCAGATACTCCTTCTGAGCAGGCATAATTTGCAACCGATAAATCAAGCGCTGCAGCTCCCACTTGCAAAGTAGTTTCATCGATTTTCTCTATTCCAGAAAAACCCCGGCCCAGCCTCAATAGCACGCCCTCAACGCCTCCATCTTTTATAATAACATTAGACCCTACTCCCAAAATAAATAGTGGGAAATCTTTTGGAACATTTTTTAGCAATAAGAGTAAGTCTTCTTCCGTTTGTGCCTTATAATAATATTCAGCTACTCCCCCAACACGAAACCAATTAATGTCAGACAATTTAACATTTCTTCTAACACATTTCGATTGTTCTAATAATTCCATTATTTGCATTCATCCCTCTCAGATTGGTAAAATTTCGTAAGCCAAGTAATTTATAGAGAAATCACTATGCCCCAATAAAATAATTTTATCATAATATTTTTGACAATTGCATCGGTAATAAGTTCGCATATTTGGTAATATCACCCGCACCTAAACATATTACCACATCACCCTCACTCACATACTGCTTAATGTCATGAGACAAATTATCTATGTTCTCAATTAACGCACATTTATCGCCTGACTCTAGATTTATATCATTACAAATAGCCTCCTTACTAATACCCGGTATAGGCGATTCTCCAGCAGCATAAATATCAGTTACCAATATTTTATCAGCTATTAAAAGCGCCTTAATAAACTCATTGTAATGATCTCTAACTCGGCTATATCTATGAGGCTGAAAAACTGCCATGATTTTGGATTTTGGCTTAACTACACAATTCTTTATTGCTTCAAGCGTTACCGCAATTTCAGTTGGATGGTGAGCATAGTCATCATAAATCTTAATACCCTGAACCTGACCAGTTAAAGTCATACGCCTTTGAATCCCCCGAAAGCCTTTTAAGCTGCGTTTTATAACCAGATCATCTATTTGAAGTAGTATGCCCACAATAATGGCTGCTACTGCGTTTAATACATTAAATTTGCCAACTAAGGCTAACTCATAAACAGCGCTCTCATCACATTGTATTTTGGCTGTATTGGAAGAGATGCTAAATCTTGACGTCCCTTCCGATATATCAAGATTAGACACCACTATGTTAGCTTCTTTGCCAAATCCAAAACTAATAATATTACTATTGTGTGATTTTTGTATCAGCTCTTGGCAAATTAAATCATCATAACAAATAATATTAAACCCTGAGGCAGGAACTTTCTTAATATAATCCAAGAAAGACTGTTTTAAATTTGCCTCTGTTTTAAAATAATCCATATGCTCAGCCTCTATATTAGTGATAATAGAGATTTCTGAGCTTAACTCTTTGAAGCTACCATCAGACTCATCAGCCTCAGCAACCAACCATTCGCCCTGACCAATAATAACATTGCTATCATAGCCATTCATAATACCACCTGAAATGACGCTAGGATCAATAACGCTAGAACAAGCCATATGAGCAATTAACGATGTTGTAGTTGTTTTACCATGAGAGCCTGAAATAATTATAGCTTTTTTTAATTTCAGAATTGCCGCCAATATCTCTGCTCTTGATAAAATTGTAATACCCTTTGCTCTAGCGGCTATAATTTCTGGATTACCGTCCCCTACTGCCGTACTTCTAATTAAATACTCTATTTTTTGCTTATTAATATTTTCTTCTACCTGACCGATATAGATCTCTATACCTCTCTTTTGAAGTCGCGCTGTGTTGTTATTTGCAGCTTGATCTGAGCCTATAACAGTAAATCCGTAATGATGCAACATCTCAGCTATAGCGCTAATACCTATACCACCTATTCCAGATAAATAGATAGTCGTCCCTTTAGGATGATTAGCTATTAATGGCTTCAAATCTATAGAGCTCATAATAAAATGGGAAATCCATCATAAAGGGTTGTATTACAGCCATTTGGCCCTGAAATTATTTATATAAGATCAATTAAATTGCAATTAAATATTAATTTGTCATAAATCTTAGTCTTAGCCTTATTTAACTATAACATGAAAAATCTACCAAATTGCCTAACATTTTTAAGAATTTTGATTGTCCCTATCTTAATTTCATCTTTTTTCCTAGAAGGCGTTTTGTCAAACTGGATAGCAGCATCACTTTTTGTGATCGCGTCTGCAACAGATTTCTTTGATGGTTATTTAGCTAGAACATTAGGCTTGGAATCAAATTTAGGCAAAGTATTAGACCCAATAGCAGATAAATTGCTCGTTGCTACAGCTATTGTGATGCTAGCACATTCACGTGCCGATATTATAATCACTATTTCTGGTATCGTTATTTTATTTAGAGAAATCTTTGTTTCAGGTTGGCGCGAATATTTGGCCGGCATAAATGTAAGCCTTCCTGTATCCAATTTAGCAAAATGGAAAACAGCTATTCAAATGACCGCCTTAACCGTTTTAATTTTAGGTAACAAAGGCGCAGGCTTTGAATATACCGACTCTATTGGAAAAATTCTTCTTGTATTAGCAGCCATACTTACCATTATAACTGGCTATTCATACCTAAAATCCACAGCTAAACACCTAGGCGATAGCTCTAAATAAAATACTCATTTTATTTAATCCCCTCCCCTTCTTGATGCAAATCAATATAAAGAAATATTTAATATTCCGTTAAAACAAACAAGGGATAACCCCTTATAGGATGTTGCGCAATATAATTAGAAAGCCTTTTCGGCTAAAGACATGTATTGTTATGAAATATTCTTGCCTAATTACATTACAACACAAACTATGATGGTAGCCAGAGATCATGCACAAAATTCAATGATTTATATGGATGAACATCCCCCAGGTAACCACAAGGGTTCATTGCTGCCTAGAGTTACAAAGTATTAATAAAAATCCTGCG
>JABJNB010000052.1 GCA_018659145.1 Rickettsiales bacterium | reverse complement strand
TTTAACGGCATAATTTAGTTGAAATTTAGTTAAAAAATAAGCTATAAAGCCAACACAACTCTACCTTTGCAGCTTATTCTTGCAAGTAATTTAATTGGAAATGTTAAAGAATTTTAAGGGATAGCTTTCAACAGGCCCATAAACTATTAAGATTCTTTCAAACTACAGGTAATCTATAGCCTTAGCAGTTAAATATCATTTAACATGTGTCTCAGAAAATATATCATTCATAATGACTTCTGCACAATACGAATTTAAGTAAATAATTGACAAAACATTGAGTCGTAATATTACTGACATATTCTATAACAGTAATATACAATTGTAAAAAACCATGACTGACAAAACTTCAAAACAAGAATTAATAGATCAAATTTCTGATAAATCTGGCTTTAATAAAGCAGATGCTAAAAAAGCCCTAGAATCTGTTCTTGATTCAATTTCTGATAATCTCGAAGAAGGGAAAGAAATATCCCTTATAGGATTTGGCAATTTCTCCATTTCTCATAGGAAAGAAAGACAAGGTAGAAATCCTCAAACTGGTGCAGAGATAACCATAAAAGCCTCAAATAATGTTTCTTTTAAAGCGGGAAAAACTCTAAAAGACAAAGTAAATAAATAGATATCTGCAAGCGGGAAAAGGTTAATGCATGAAGCTATTAACCTTTATTTTTATTATTCATTAATAACGATCTCTAGTTTTTTGGGTGCAGATATTATTGTAGTAAATGAAGGCGGTTAATGAAGTATGCTTACTATTATACATTTTCTAAGAACAAGCCAAATAGCTGTGTGTAATCTCCACTATCAGCTTTGCGTAATGCCATAATATAACACTTTCTCAACTCTTGACTTGATGTAAAATTTGTACCTTGCCATTCAATCTTGTGTTGGGGCGCAAATTTTTTGATGATACAATCAGATAACAATCGTGCATGCCTTCCATTTCCATTGGGAAAAAGATGTATTTTTACCAATCTATGATGAAATATTAGTGCAATCTGCTCAATAGAATAAGTTTGATTAGATACCCAAAATTCTGCATCATCATATAATTTCTTTAGCTCGCTACGAATATTATAAACTTCACAACCTATGTTTTTTCCTGTTTTTCTAAAACACCCAGCCCACTCCCATGTTTTATCAAACATTTTTTTATGAAGCTTTAATAAAAAAGTTACATCAAAAATATCATGCTGATTTAATATTTTAGAACTTAAAACCCATTGCCTAGCTTCAATGATATTCTCATGTTCCCAACTATTTAACTCATCTAAAGTAGTTAGATACGGAATTAAGGCCGATTTTTCATCTTCATCAATAGGAGTTTGTCCAAATTCCGAAAAGTTAATTATTTTCATCCGAACTCCAAAGTTTAAAATTTACATTCTCAGCAAGATCTTTAGTAAGGCGCTTTATAGAAGTAATATCATCTTTGATCTCTTGGTCCTCTAGCGCCATAGTCTTGTTTACATCATTAACTATGCCTGTGGCTTTTTCCGTTGCACGTTTTTCAATAAGCTTTTTTAAGGATCTCTCATGTGGAATAATTGCATAATGCAATTCACAACCCATTGCTTCAGCTAATTGTCGCAAAGATTTTAGAGTTATTGTGTCTTCACTTTCATTTTTTTCTAATTGAGCAACACCTTGCTTTGATATACCAAGTTTATTAGCAGGAAATGCAAGTGGCATGGATAATGCTTGTCTAATAGTTTTAATCCAGCCAACTTTTGGCTTTGGTGCAAAACTCAAAGTTTTGAACCTATTATCAAGATTAGATATTTGGATTTGTTTAAACTTCTGAGACATATATTTAACCTGTGTTACCAATATAGTAAACTTATAGGTTTAAATAACAAGAAGTTAGGTAAATTTATAAGTTTACTTTGCAAGCTATATCTAGAGCACTTATGCAAATATTGCAAATCCATTAACTGACTTTCTTTTCGATGGAACCAATGGCCAAGATCTTATTAGCCACATCAAATGCTCTTTTAAAACTGTCTTCGGCTACATCTTCTTTATTTATCCAATTAGCTATATAGCCTCTTGAATATTTCAAATGGTCAAATTCCCCAAGAGAACAACACACCAAATAAGCTGTGGTCTCTGCTTCAAATTCCATTACTGAAGAATCTAGTTGCTGCTCATCAATTATTTTATCACTTTCTTTATGGAGCAAGCAATGAGCTATTTCGTGAATAGTAGTTCTATAAGCTGCATAAGCTAACGGGTTAATTGCGATAATATTTTTGTTA
>JABJNB010000005.1 GCA_018659145.1 Rickettsiales bacterium | reverse complement strand
GTGGTTGATTTAGCTGACATTCTATTCCTATCTATGTCTGTTCCTAACTTGATTGGCCTATACATTATGGCGCCGATGATTAAGAAGGAGACACGAATATATCTAAGAAAACTAAAATCTGGAGAGTTTAAAAAGGTTAAGTAATATCGTAGGGGCCGGATTCTCCAGCCCGGAAGCATGTTCGAGTTTTGTTTAATCAAGGGCGGGACAACTCCGCCCCTACGTTCTTTTTGGAACTTAATATCAAAAATATTATCCCAACAATGTTAGAACTTGTTGATGTAACTCACCATTCGCGCAAGCAATGATGCGGCCATCTGATTCTGTAGTTACTTGATTACCATTCCAATCAGTGATAACACCGCCGGCATTTTTGATGATAGGCACTAGGCTCAAGAAGTCGTGAGGTTTTAAACCGGCTTCAATGACAATGTCAATATGACCACAGGCTAGCATTGCATATTGGTAAGCATCGCCTCCGGTAAAATAACCACCATGTTTTTGGTATTTAGTTTGTTTGGTAACTTTTGTAAATTTTACTAATTCATCTTTGCTAAAGAATACTGGTGATGTTGTAGATAACATAGCTTTGTCTAGCTCAGTTACATTACTTGTTTGAATTACTTTCTCATTTAAATATGATTTGTAACCATCGCTATAAAACTTTTCATTCAAGCATGGTTGGCTAATCACTGAGATGACGGTTTTTTTATCTCTAGTTAGAGCGATTAATGTCGTAAATAAAGGTTTTCCGGAAATAAATGAACTGGTGCCATCGATAGGGTCGATAAACCATTTATATTCAGAATTTCCTATCCGCTCATCCATTTCCTCACCAACAATACTATGATCGGGATAAACTTCGGTGATGTGTTTGCGGATGAGTTTTTCTATTTCAGTATCAGCCATTGTCACGGGAGAGTCATCATCTTTGGTAATGATCTCTAGTGATTTATTACGAAAATATTTTATAGCTATCTTATCAGCTCTCTCGGCTAACATTAAAGCGAAGCTTATGAACTGGCTATTATTTGTTTGATTGGTCAATTTCATTTTTTAAATCATAAATAAATTCAAGTGCTTGTTTTGGGGATATTTGGTCTGGATTAATATCAGATAATTTGGCTATTAATTTAGCATTTATGTTTTGGACAGCAGTATTATCATTATTTGTTTCAGGCATTGGCATTTGAAATAAAGGTAAGTCACTTATAGGCTTGGCTTTATTATCAGGACTTTCTAATTTAGTTAGAATCATGTTAGCATATTTGATTACCTCATTTGGAATGCCGGCAAGTTTGGCAACCATAATACCATATGATTTAGTAGCTTTGCCTTTGATTACTTGATGTTTGAAAATTATATTTTGATTGGATTCAGAGACAATCACTTGGTAGCATGATAGGTAAGTTAATTTTTGCTCTAACTCGGTTAGCTCGTGATAGTGAGTTGCAAATATTACCCTGGCTTGGATTTTATCATGTAAATATTCAGTAATTGCCATTGCAATTGATAAGCCATCATAAGTAGATGTCCCGCGACCAATCTCATCTAAGATAATAAAAGATTTATCTGTTGCTTGGTTTAAGATAGTTGCTGTTTCAATCATCTCTACCATGAAAGTTGACCTGCCATGAGTAATATCATCCGAGCTGCCTATTCGAGAAAATATTCTATCCACTAAGCCTATTTTAGCTGATTTCGCTGGTATAAATGATCCGATCTGTGCCAGGAGTGTAATTATAGCATTCTGTCTCAGATATGTTGATTTACCTGCCATATTAGGACCGGTCAGTAGTTTTATTTTTGTTTTTTTGTCAAAATGACAGTCATTTGCGACATATTCATGGATATCGTCTGGTAAATATTTTCGTACTACTGGGTGAAAACCAGCTTCAATGATTAAGTCATCACCTTCTGATATTTCTGGTTTGCAAAAGTCGTATGTGATAGCCGCGCTAGCATTTGAGCAAATTATATCAAGATAAGAAATCTTCTCAGAAATATTTTGCAATTGATCAAATTCAGCTAGAACAGAATCGCGTATCCCTACTAGAATAGCTAATTCAATCTCGCTAATTTTTTGATCACTTGAGAAAATCTTGTTTTGAAATTCGGTTAATTCTGTCGTGATAAAACGTGTAGCGTTTGCAAGGCTTTGTCTTTGAATGAATATGCTTTGATCAATTTTATCGTAATCCTTGCTGTTAATTTCAATAAAATAACCCCAAACATTAGTAGATTTAATCCGGAGGCCCGGGATGTTTGTTTGTTCTTGGTATTTTTTCTGTAGGTTATTTATACTTTCTTTAGCATTGTTTTGCAAATCTTTGAGCTCATCAAGATCGCTTGATATGTTATTTGCGATAAAATTTACAAAATTTTTATCGTTAACTTCATTTTGAACTATTTTATTTAGCTCCATGATTAAATGATTGAAATCATGAGCTATGGTCTTAAATATTTTTAAATTTGGCTCTAGCTCCAGATTCTTACTGGGCATGAGTATTAGTGCGATCTCGCTAATTGTAATGAGTGATTGTTTTAGGGCTATGTAATCACGCAATGATGCTCTGCTGGTGGTTATCTTGGCTAGTAATCTTTGAATATCGGCAATGTTTCTAAGCAGGTTTTGGATTTTTGTTAGAATTATTTCATCTTTGATGAAAAACTCTGCCAAATTCTGACGTGCAATAATTCGGTCTTTATTAGTTAGAGGAGCGCATATTATTTCGCGTAATTTCCTTGATCCAGCTGCAGTTTTTGTGAAGTTAATAACGTTATATAGAGTCTTCTTTGCTTGATTGGCATTGTTGTTAAAAACCTCTAGATGTTGAAGCGTGGTATTATCGAGCTCCATGAAGCCGCTTTTATTAGCATTTTTTGGAAAATTTAATTTAGGACAATTTTCTTTTTGGGTAATTTTGATATATTCAACCAAGCTACCTATTGTTTTGATTGTATTCTCATTAATATTTAATTTATCTTGGTAGGCTAGGTTAAAGAAATTCTCAAAGGATTTTACTGTACGCTCTTTATGGAAAAAACTTTCAGGAAAGTTAGATAGGATTTCTTGCTTTGTTTTAACAAGACTTAATAAGGCCTTATCGGAAAAAATATTATCGCATATGAGTATTTCACTAGGGTCAATTTTGTTAACCTCATCTAGTAATTGGTTTTTGGGAATAGAGTTATAGTAGAATTCACCAGTTGATATATCGGTGTAGGCAATAGAATATTGCAGGTTATCTCCATAGATACTCATTAGGAAATTAGCTTTGTTACTGGTCAGTAAGTTTTCTTCGGTGATGGTTCCAGATGTTACTATCCTTATAACATCGCGCTTTACAATAGCTTTGTGACCACGTTTTTTTGCTTCCTCGACAGTTTCAACTTGATCGCAAATGACAATTTTTTGATTATTCTTAATTAATTTGGCAAGATATGCCTCATGCGCATGATGTGGAACTCCGCACATAGGAGTTGCATTCTCCTTATCTTTTCCTCGCTTAGTTAAGGCTATATCAAGTATTTTGCTAGCTTTAACCGCATCGTCATAAAATAACTCGTAGAAATCCCCCATGCGAAAAAATAGTAGATAATCTGGGTATTGTTTTTTGATGTCAATATACTGGCGCATCATCGGTGTTACAATAATACTATCTAGATAATCTACACTATATATTGGTTGTTTTTCTTGCATGAGACTCTAACTATAAGGCCGGCGGATAGTAATGTTATTACTTGGGCATAGCAATCAAATTTTTATTTAATTCCGCGTGGGGAGGGCCTAATAACTATCTAAAACCAATTAATGTAGGGACGCATAATCATGCGTCTTGGTTGTGAGCTGCAAAGTAAATAAGAAGTATGAATAGTAAGGTTGTAAACTTTTCAGCATTTCTGCGATAATTATTTATTTTTATCTAGCTGCTTTAACGAGACGGATGATTATCCGTCTCTACATAATTTAAAACAAAGAAAAAATATGAATGGTAAGGCTGTAAGCTTTTCAGTATTTCTACGATAGTAAATATTTTTTCTACCTACTTCAGTGAGACGCAAGATTGCAGGATTCTTTATTATCACTGGCTACGTATAATTGGGAGTGACCCTGCACCTTGTGATTTTGCAAATAAAATTACAATTTTATTTGAGCTTTAGCATTACTTAACTTATGATTGTGTGATGTTTATGTGCGGGCGTGGCGGAATTGGTAGACGCGCAGCGTTGAGGTCGCTGTTCTAATATTATTGGAGTGGAAGTTCAACTCTTCTCGTCCGCACCATCTGTTTTATCTGATACGAACCGTTATTTATGTAGCGACACAAAATTTTGCGTCTTGGCTCGACATTTGATAGAGACAAATAATTATCTTCGCTTTGAGGCGACTCTTGTGCTGAAGGTCTGGCAGTTTTCTTTGGCCTAAGACGCATAATTATACGTATCTATGTTATATGCAGTTACCTAGATTTTTCAGTAATAGCTTCAAGCTCGTTGAGGAAGTCAGCTCTCTTGATGTATTTATCTTCTTTTCGCTTTTCTTTACCATCTAGCTTTTCTGTAACAGCATCATCAGTTTTACTTTTAGCTTGGCGTTCGCGTTCTATTTGAGAGCAAATATTTGTCACTGTAGCTACAACTACTACTACAACCATTACTATCATTGCAACAAGGATAGCATATTGTAGGGCTTGGAAAACTTGAGTTTGAGTAAATACTTCAGTACCGGTTTCAAATTCATTGCCACCAACTTCTTCGACACCGTTTTCAAATTCATTGCCACCAACTTCTTCGACTTCTCCACCTTCATTTACTGCAGAGTCATCTTCTGCAGTACTATACTCTGCATAACCATTATCTGTACTCGCTATGTTACCTCCTTCTGTTCTATCTATATAATCAACTTTTTCTATAAATTCCTCTTGATTTTCTGGAGAGTCAATATTTTCTACAGTATCTGGACGCTTTGGTACATCCTTATTTCTGGTTACCTCATCATTGATAAAATCTTGATTACCAATTAAATTATCTTCTAGTTCCATTGTGGCCGATAGAGTCCCTGCCACGGAAGTAAGAGCTGCACCTCCTTTATAGATTGTTTTGCTACGGCTACTTATTTCTTTTTGTATTCTGAAAAATATATCGCCTATATCATTATCCTTGATTTTATCTCGATTTAACTTTCGTCCTTGGGAGAGCATTGCCATTATGTGTTTGTGAATATTTTCTGCACCACCTTTTACAGACTCTCTAACAGGGTTTCGTTTGGATGATTCAGAATAACGCTTAGAAAAATCTATCCATTGATTTTTTGAGGCGGATTCATTTGCAAATCCAGGAAGGTCTTTTTTAAATAACGTCTCCAATCTTCCTTGAACATCTTTTAAATATTTAGAAGCGTCAACATGGTTTGATCGACGTAATTTTCCTTCTTGTGATGAAAGTGCTGCTATATATTTTTCTCTTAGAGTGGATGAGTTATAATGACTTGTCATGGCATTGATGGTGTCTTTTGAAAGGCGCTTACCATCCTTTGTTTCCTCGCGGAATTTATCAGATATTTCGTGATATTTTTCAAAATAAGCTGTCACATAAGATGTAAAAGCTTTAGTTTCTATTGAATGATTTTTTGCACGGCTCATAAACTCAGATTCTCAAAAATTTATTACATTATAGCAGATAATATTAAAAGATGATAGTGTATTTATCGTCTTTTTGCAATTTAAAAGGTTATTTTATGCTGCTTCTATTTGAGAGAAAGTTTGATTATTTAAATGTTTTTTCACGATCTTTAACTTTAAATCAGCAGATTTGGATAAGGTTTCGTTATGAGTGATTGCTATAATTTGAGTAGATTTTGATAAAAGCTCAAGTTTCTTGGAAATAAGTTCTGCTGTTTTCCCTCCAATTCCTGCATCAATTTCATCAAAGATAATAGTGTTTAGTGCCATTTTACTACTAAAGCATAGTTTTATTGCTAGTAAAATACGAGACATCTCTCCGCCAGAAATGGTATTTTTTAGCTCTGTAAATGGTTGCCCTGGATTTGTGCTGATTAAAAATTCAACATTATTTATACCAAAAATATTCCAATCTAGTTCACCTCGTTTTGAAATTTTAATATTAATATCAGCCGTTTGCATATTGAGGCTAGATAAGTGGTTTTTTATGTTAGATTCTATAGTTTTTGCAGTTTCCAGGCGCTTTAGTGATAGAGTCTCTGCTTGTTTTAAGAATGCTGTGGAGACTTCAATAATTTTGCTGTTGGTAGAAGTGATTTGCTCTTCTAAAGTGCCTAGCTGATCTAGTTGAGCTTTAGCATCCATAAGCGTTGACTCTAAAGCCGGCTCGCTAGTTCGATATTTTCGTGCTAGGCTTTTATATTGCGAGAAAGTTTCGCGCATTTCATCTTCATTGCCATTATCAGATAGTAGGTCACTTAACCTATCATCAAAGGTGCAGGACAAATCAGATAAAGAGTCAAATAATTCTGATAATTCAGTGTTCTTACTATCAACAAATTCTTGATCATATTCTCTTAAATTGTAGATCTCCTTTATGCTATCATTCATTAAGCTTAAAATAGCATTGTCATTATTGAAGTTCTGTGAAATTTTTTGTAGTGAATTTTTATAATGAGAATATTGCTTAATATTTTGTAATCTCTTAGTTAGAGTTTCAAATTCTTCGGATGTAGGATTAATAGGGGATAAGTCTTCAATTATTTGTGTATAATATCGTGTTTCTATCTCGATTTTCTTTGATTGTTCATGCAGTTGTTCTAGCTGATCTTTTAATTTCTTAAGCTCAAGAAATATTGTTTTTACGGATTTGATTAAATCTTTAGATCCATGAAAATTATCAATGAGGTTTAGAATATAGTTATTGTCATATAGATTATTTTTCTCATTTTGCGTTTGTATTTCTATTAGGTTATCAAAGATGTTTTTGACAATTTGATTTGAGACAATTTGACCATTGATAAATATTTTGGAACTAGAATCATCTTTGATAATTCTTCTTATGATAATGCTATTATCATGATCTATCTCATATTTGGCAAGCTCTCTAATGGTATGACTATGTTTTGTAATATCGAATTCAGCAGAGATTGTAGATTTTTTACACCCAGGGCGAATAATTTTTCCATCCAGTCTTTTACCCAAGACAAAAGCAAGGGCTTTTAAAATAATTGATTTACCTGATCCAGTCTCACCAATAATTACATTGTAATTATCATGGAAATTTAATTCTTGATTCTCAATGATAAGAAAGTTTTCAATTTTAAGATATTTGAGCATTAGATGTTGTGTACTGAGATAGCTTTAGCTTCTATAGACCATTTGGAACCAGGGAATTTTGTAAGCATCTTGGTTAATTGAGCATCTCTAATATCAATGAGTCCGAGGATTGTTAACAATTCTATTTCTCTAAAAGATGCTTCAGCGCTATATGGGCTATTAGGGTATTCTGCTAAGGTGCGTTGTACAACGTTTAAGGCGGCTATATATAATTTTTGTATTTCATAAAATCTAACTAAAGCCATGTCATGAGCAGATAACTTATTGGTTATATGATTTAGCTTGATGGTGGCATCTTTAGCATAATCTGTTTTTGGGAAGCGGATTAATAACTCTCTAAAAGATCGTTGAGCTTGAAGTGTTGTGGATTGTTCGCGCAGGTAATCGCTAGATTGTTTGTTCAGCGCAAGAGATCGAAGGTAGTACATATAGGCCACATTTTTATTAGCAGGACGTAATCTAATAAATTTCTCGGTATAATTATAAGATTCTTCATAATCTTTATTGGTGAATTTTATGAAGGCTAAAAGTACTTCACTCTCATCAATATAAGTTGAAAAAGGGTGGTTAGTTTCTAATTCTTGTAAATGATCAGCGGCTGCAATAAATTTATTGTCAGTCAAGGAGGCAATGGCTTTTTTGTATAATTTTAGGTCAGCATCTTTATCATTATTAGAATTGGAGCTACAACTTATTATGATAAATAGATTGAAAATTATAAAAAGTCTTTTCATAACAAAGTTTAGTTGTGTAATAATTATGGGCTCTAATATTAGGATTAATAATTTATTATGCAACAAGCTCTGAACTAAAAACTATCTTATATGTTTGTTAAACCTTTATCGATTATT
The DNA here is from genome assembly GCA_018659145.1 of Rickettsiales bacterium. Taxonomy (GTDB): domain Bacteria; phylum Pseudomonadota; class Alphaproteobacteria; order Rickettsiales; family JABIRX01; genus JADHOX01. The sequence continues at coordinate 75,962 of JABJNB010000005.1, read as the reverse complement.
CTTGTTTATATATTAACTGTAATAAATTTTCTGATATTAACTATCCCTTTTATTATAATATTTACGCCCTTGATTTTATTAAATGAGCAGAGTTTTATAGCTATTGTAATGGATTTTTTATCTGCTTGTGCTGTTTTGATTTCATTTGTGATGATGTTATATCTAGCCCTTGATCTTATGTTTGGCCTTTCGATTCGGTCTTTGATTCGGGATGCTAAAGCACCGCGCAAATATTTTAAGAAATATAAATTTATGAAAAAAATAGATGAAGATTTTCATCTATTACGCAAGAAATTTAGATCTCCAAATATTACATTACTAATATCACAATCTGGTGAGATTAATGCTTTTGCAGTTGGGTGCCTTAGAGCTAAATATATTGTACTAACTTTTGGTCTGCTTAAGCATTATCAAGATAATTGTTATTCAGAGGAGGAATTCCATAGCTGTGTTAAAGCTATTATGGCACATGAAATCTCGCATGTAATTAATAAGGATTACCTACCGGCTTTATTACTTATCATGAATGATAAAGCAATAAACCTAGTAAGTGGTATTATGCGTATATTCTTTAATATTTTTATACGCATGACCAGAATGACGCCTTTTATAGGTAGGATAGTTTATAGTTTGCTATCCTTGTTGCATAATCTTACCAATAGACTTATTCATTCTTTCTATAATTATGTGGTATATCCTATTTATAATTTCATAAAGTTACATTTGGGGCGGCAGATTGAATATCGTTGTGATAAACAAGCCGCGCTTGCATGTACTGGTAATGAAATGGCTTTAGCGCTTTCGATGCTAGGCGGATCTGGTTATATGACTATATTTTCTTCACATCCGAAAACAAGAGATCGGGTAAAATATGTTGAAAATATAAAGCATAGTAAGAAAAAGCTTTCATCTAGCCTTATTAATAAGCTCAGTAATTCATGTTCTATCTTAATTTTAGTTGGTATATTTAGCTTAAGTTATCAAAATATAGATGTTAATTTCTACAAATCTAAGATTATACAGGCTAAGCATAGCATCAGTAATGTCAGAAATAGTATTAGTGATCTGCAACAAGATATAGCGAATATATTTTAGATAATGATTTATATGGACACTGAAATAAAAAATAAATATGCGGATCTGCAAAGTCAGATCAAATCTTTGGATAAGAGCTATTACCAAGATAATGCATCTTTCTTACCAGACTTTGAATATGATTTATTACGTAAAGAATTAGAAAGCTTAGAAGCTAAGCATCCAGAATTAAAGCAGGATATATCGGTGAGTGATAAAGTTGGTTATGAGCCGGCTAAGGGTTTCAAGAAAATTGCCCATAAGCAAAAGATGTTATCACTTAGTAATTGTTTTTCACTCGATGATGCTGGATCATTTGTGCAGCGAATACAAAAGTTTCTAGAAATCTCAGATTTTCCAATTTTATGCGCGGAACCTAAAATTGATGGTTTGTCTTTTTCGGCTATATTTGAGAACGGGAAGCTTATCTATGCAGTAACGCGTGGTGATGGCGAGGTTGGTGAAGATATAACTGCTAATATCAAAACTATATCAAGCTTTCCACAGGTAATTGATTATAAGGGTGAGTTAGAAATTAGAGGCGAAGTCTATATGTCAAAATATGACTTTGAGTTATTAAATGCAGCGAATGCAGCTAAATCCGAGAAGGTTTTTGCTAATCCGCGTAACGCTGCATCTGGAGCACTTCGGCAGTTAGATAGTAAGATAACAGCGCAGCGTCCGCTTAAATATTTTACTTATCACTTTATGCCCATTAGCCTGAGTGTTAAGAGTCAATATGATGGGTTACAAGAGGCTGGTAAATATGGGTTTTCTATAAATCCGCTAGTGAAGATTCTAAACAACATAGATGATTTAGCCGGTTTTTATCAGGATTTGGAGCATAAGAGATATAGCTTAGATTATGATATTGATGGGATAGTTTATAAGGTTGATAATTCTATTCTGCAAAGCCGTTTAGGTAGTGTTGCCAGATCACCAAGATGGGCGATCGCACATAAGTTTAAAGCGGAGCAGGCGGTTACTAAGATGGAGAATATTGAAATTCAGGTTGGCCGAACAGGTAGTTTAACACCCGTTGCTATTCTAACGCCGGTTAATGTTGGTGGTGTTATGGTCGCTCGAGCAACGCTTCATAATCAAGATGAGATAGAGCGCAAAGATATTCGAATTGGCGATGTCGTAAAACTCCAGCGCGCGGGTGATGTGATACCTCAGATTGTAGAAGTTCTTAAGGAGCATAGATCAGGCAATGAAGAGGCGTTTAGGTTTCCAACCAATTGCCCAGTTTGTGATAGCTTAGCCATAAGAGAAGAGGATGAGGCTGCGACAAGGTGCAGTAATGGCCTTAAATGTAAGGCTCAGATGGAACAAAATCTTATACATTTTGTATCTAAGGCGGCATTTAATATTGATGGCTTGGGAGAGATGCAAATTAAGCAATTTTATCATGAAGGAATTATTCAAAGCTATCATGATATTTTCACTTTGCAGCAGAGGAATCAAAGTGAAGATTTTGAATTGGAAAAGAAAGAGGGTTTTGGAGAAAAATCGATAACTAAGCTTTTTGCAGCGATTAATTCAGCCAAGACAATTCTATTACAGCGTTTTTTATATAGTTTGGGTATTAGGTTTATTGGCTTGGAGACTGCTAAATTATTGGCTAAAAATTATATTAGTTTAGAGAAGTTTTTAGATGAGATAGCAAAAGCATCCAGCGGGGACGAAGAGAAGGTTGGTGATTTAAATGCTATTGATGGCATAGGCGGCAAGGTATCATCTGCGATATTGGCTTATTTTGGTGATGAGAATAATTATAATGCGATAATGGAATTAGCAAAATTGCTTGATATTGAAAATTATCAACAAAGTTTGGAATCGGCACTATCAGGAAAAATTATTGTTTTTACCGGAAGCCTAGCAACGGTTTCAAGGCTTGAAGCGAAGGCTGTATCTGAAAAATTAGGCGCAAAAGTCTCAAGCAGCATATCGAGCAAAACAGATTATTTAGTTGCAACTGAGATTTCGGGCTCTAAATATAAGAAAGCAAAGGAGCTTAATATTAAAATTATCAATGAAGCAGAATGGAAGAATTTACTCTCGATACAAGATTAAAAGCAGATACTATCGAGATTGCCGATTTAAATATATCAAAGCTACTTTTAATGAATGATAAAAATTATCCATGGTTTATTATTGTTCCCAAAAAAGCCAATGCTGTGGAGATTTTTGATTTAGATGATTTAAGTCAAAAATTGCTATTCCAAGAAATCAGTAAAGTTTCAGAATATCTTAAACGTTTTTATAGAGCCGATAAAGTAAATATTGGAGCTTTGGGCAATCAAGTTTCTCAATTGCATATTCATGTCATTATGCGCTATAAGACTGATATTGCATGGCCGAATCCAGTTTGGGGATATACGCTCGCAATTAAATATAGTGAAGAGGAAATAGAGGGAATTCGGAATGATATTGCGAAGTTAGTTGCGGATGTTGATAGGGGTATGAAAGAATAAAGTATTTTTTTTAGATAGCTGTCTCTATATATAAGTAGACGGAGCTAGGCTAATGAATGTAGGGAATAATAATTGAATAAGCATATTACGATTGGATGGCAAGAATGGGTATCTTTGCCCAATCTTATGATACCTGCAATTAAAGTTAAGGTAGATACGGGCGCAAAAACTTCATCTATTCATGCTGAAAATATTGAGCATTTTTATAAGGATGGAGTAGAATATATACGCTTTGATGTTCTGCCTTTAGAAAAAAAATCCTCTATAATTGTTCATTGCGAGGCTCCATTTGTTGAAAAACGTCAGGTAAAAAGTTCAAATGGGGAGAAAGAGCATAGACCAATTGTACTCACTACTTTAAAAGTTGGAGAGCTAGAGTGGGAAATAGAGTTAAATCTTACCAACAGAAAATATATGACTCGTTATATGTTATTAGGTAGAAACTCTATGGTTGGAAAAGTGATGATAAATCCAGGAGAGAAATTTCTATTAGGAAATCTTGATAAAGGTCAAATTAAGAGCCTTTATGCTCCAAAAGCTAAATAAACAACTTTATAAAATATTATGAAAATATGTATTCTATCTAGAAAACCAAGCCTATATTCTACTGAGCGCTTAAAGGAGGCTGGAGAGTCTCGAGGTCATGAAGTGCAAGTGGTTAACACTTTAAAATGCTTTATGAATAGCTCTTCAAACTCTCCAGCTGTTCACTATAAAAAAGAGGTATTAAATAGATTTGACGCTGTAATACCAAGGATAGGGGCTTCAATAACATTTTATGGAACGGCAATTTTAAGGCAATTTGAAATGATGGGAGTATATGCTCTAAATGAGTCCTTGGCCATTAGTCGGTCACGAGATAAGCTGCGCGCTCATCAGATATTCTCTCAGAAAGGCGTTGGGATGCCAATAACTGGTTTTGCTCATGCACCAAGTAATACTGACTCATTAGTTGATATGGTTGGAGGGGCTCCTTTGATATTAAAGTTGTTGGAAGGGACTCAGGGAAAAGGCGTGATATTGGCTGAAACTAAAAAGGCTGCTCAAAGTTTAATAGAGGCCTTTAGAGGGTTGGATACTTTTTTCCTGGTACAAGAATTTATTAAAGAAGCAGGTGGAGCCGATATTAGATGTTTTGTTATCGGGGATAAAGTAATTGCTGCTATGAAGAGGCAGGGAGAAGAGGGTGAGTTTAGGTCTAATTTGCATTGTGGGGGCACAGCGTCCATTGTAAAAATTAGCCCAGCAGAAAGAAAGACGGCTATACTTGCTACAAAGGCAATGGGGTTACGAGTGGCCGGGGTAGATATAATACGTTCTAAGAGGGGACCTTTGGTATTGGAGGTTAATTCTTCGCCTGGTTTAAAAGGTATTGAGTCTAGTACCAAAATAGATGTAGCTGGAAAGATTATTGAATTTATGGAATCTGATGTAAAAGTTGGAAAAAACAGTCGTATAAATAAGGGGTAATTATGGAAAATTTAGAGATAGGCGGAGTTCAAATCATGCCAGGCGATAGGAAAATAATACATCTTGAAATAGCAAAGCTTTATGATTTTACGGAGATGTATATGCCAGTAGAGGTTATTAGAGGTAAAAAACCAGGCCCTACATTATTTGTATCTGCGGCTATTCATGGAGATGAGATTAATGGCGTAGAAGTTGCAAGACGGTTATTAGGAATAAAGCTTATTAACTCTATTAAAGGAACTTTGATCGTAGTACCTATAGTCAATGTGTTTGGCTTTAATAATAAATCAAGATATTTGCCTGATAGAAGAGATTTAAATCGGTGTTTTCCTGGCTCAGAGAAAGGGTCCCTTGCTTCCAATATAGCTTATCAGTTTATGAAAGAGATCGTTTCGAAATCAACACATGGTATTGATTTGCATACAGGGGCTATTCATCGCTCTAATTTGCCTCAAATAAGAGCTTGTTTAAGTGATCCAGAAACAAAGCAGTTAGCTCATGCTTTTAACACACCTGTAATAGTTAATTCTGATTTAAAAGATGGATCTCTTAGGGAGGCGGCCAAAAATCTAAAAATACCTATGCTTTTATTTGAAGGAGGTGAGGCGCTTAGATATAATGAAAATGTTATTAAATTTGCTTTTCAGGGAATTATTTCTGTTATGCGAGAAATTGGTATGTTAAGGCCATTAATAAATAAGCGCAAGAAAGACACTTTTATAGCAAAAGCAAGTTATTGGGCTAGGGCCACTAATAGTGGGATCTTATTAACAAAAAAACATTTAGGCGATTTGGTAGAAGAAAATGAAGTGCTTGGTATCATCACTGATCCATTTGGAATCAATAAATTCGAAATAATTTCAAGAAAAGCAGGTATTATTATCGGAATAGTTCAAATGCCTCTTGTCAATGAAGGTGATGCCAGCTTCCATATCGCAACGTTTAATGATCCTGAGGCTGTATCTGAAACTGTAGATTTAATGGATGAATATTATACCTGATATTTAAGAGGGGCTTAGAATACAGGTTGTGTCGTAATATAATTAGAAAGCCTTTACCACTAAAGACATGTATTGTTATGAAATATTCTTTTCGAATAGCTTTGGCTATTTGTACAAAAATATTTCATAAAATTTAAGATCTTAAGAATAAAAATCTTTGCAATTTTGATTCGCGATAGGCCTCAAAATATTTTTAGAACCATTTTAATCTCTTAAATAATATGATTTGTAAAGTAACGATAATAGTTGTTATTCCACAGAATATATAGAAAGCATGAGGATTATCAACCCCTGGTATTCCTCCCACATTGATGCCAAGTAATCCTGTTAAGAATCCCAAAGGTAGAAATATAGCCGCAATAACAGACAGTATATACATGTTTTTATTCAGCTTATCTGATAATATGTTGGATAGCTCATCCTTAACTATCTGAGATCTTTCTCTAATAGCATCTAAATCTTCAACATAGCGAGTAATGCGATCATAATTTTCCTGAATATGGCGTTTGTTGTTATTATCTAACCATTTAATTTCTGAGTTGCGCAGGGACAGTATTACATCTTTTTGAGGAGACATATATCGTTTATACATAATGGCTTGTTTTCGAACGGTAACAATATGTTTTCTACAAGATGTATCTGGATTATCTAATATTTGCTCCTCTATATCATCAGCATATTCTTCTAAAGCCTGCAATTTTACTTCTATTCTTTCAAATAATTTTGATATTAGATCGCATAGAAATTCGCCTGAATTTCTAGGGCCATTTCCTTTTTTAATGCTTTCTTCAATCTCAATAATTGCCTTTAATTGCCTTTTTTGGAGGCTAATTATCCTATGGCTATCAACCCACATACGAATAGATACCATATCCTCTGGTGAAGAATCTTTGTTTAGATTCACCCCTCGCAGTATAATTAATGCACCATCTCCTATTTCTGTTATACGGGGTCTTGTCTCTTCTGCTAAAAGGGCTTCTATGATAAAGGGATCTAAGTAACTTATTTCCTTATGCAACCAATCTTGAGTGTCTGGACTTTCGGCATCAAGATGAACCCAGGCTAAATTTTTGGCTTTGATTGCTTTGCTGATTTGGGGTTCTGTCAGTTTTTTTGTGCCACTCTTGCCATCAATTTTATATGATGCTAATATATAATTCTGCTTATCCATTTAATGCCTATGATTGTTTTATATTAATATCACGCTGTGGGAATGGGATCTCTATATTATTCTTAATAAATGCCTTATATATTTCAACTCTGATTTCACTAGCAGCCCACTTTATGTGAGATATATCTTTTAAAAACCCTCTAACCTCAAAGTCTAAAGAGCTATCCCCAAAGCTTTGTAAAAGAATTTGAGGTTCGGGTTTTTTTCTAATTTGGGGATGGCTTGATACCACCTCTGTTAATAATTTTTTAACCTTATCGACATCACTTCCATATTTAACACCTACAAAAATATCTACTCGGCCAATTACATTATTTAATGTAAGATTTGTAACCGATTCTGTTATAAATTGAGAGTTCGGTACCATAATTGACGCATATTGAAATGTTTCTATTTCAGTTGAACGAACTCTAATCTTTTTTACTATACCTTCTTTATCTCCAACTATTACCCAATCACCTACTTTTATAGGTCGTTCAAATAATAAAATTAGTCCTGAAATAAAGTTACTAACTACAGCTTGTAATCCAAAACCGATACCTACCGACAATGCTCCAGCTATGATTGCCATACTAGACATACTTACCCCTAATGTACCAAGGGCAGACATAAAGGCAAGAATCACTCCAGCATAACCAATTAAGGCGTTTACAGTATCCTTGATACCTCTGTCTATATTAGCGTATAACAGAACTCTATCTGAGACAAACCATTGGATTATTTTTGTTATTGAGATAACAAATAATAACAAAGCGATAGCAAATAAGAAGTTAAGGGGATTAATGGTGATGTTACCAACAGGTATTCCTTTGCTATATTCATCAAAGCTACGGTAGATCTCAGATGGTGTTATACCCCAAAAAGAAAGTGATATGATTATAAATATCAGAGCAATAAACGGCTCCATAAGGCTTATCATGAGAGGTGGGAATATTGTTTTTTCTCTATTGCTAGAGAACTTTTTTCCTAAATAATTAAATATATTTATCGCGGAGATAGTTAGTGCTATGCAAAGCAGTGATATAAAAATATTTAGACTTAGATAGGATGATAACTCTGAGAAGCCTATAAAAGCGAGAAGGGTAATAACTAGGCTACCGTATTTTATAGTAGCAATCAGTAAGTTAACAAGCCAAACATAGTCTTTACCTTTTGTATCAATCGCTTCGTCATCATCTTCAAGCTGTTTTAAAGATTTTAGGTGAAAGGAGTTTGAGATTTTATATATTCCCAGTGATGTGATGATGCTAAAAACAGACAGCACGAAAAATTGTAGGTTTTGGAAGTTTAAACTATTAAATATATTGAATTTTACTAAAATCATCATCAGAGAGCCAATAGTAGCGGATAAAAAGGCAATGTTATTGATCATTGTATCTTTTAGTCGAATATGATGATTTAGGGTATGGTTTAATTTGTAGATAAAATTTCGGCTTAAAATAGATAGGGCGGATAAGGTAAATATTAATAAAACTATTATATGATATTTAGGATAAGATTTGGCTTTAACCCAGCTTAGTATATCTGTGTGTACTAGTTGAAATAAATGTACCTTATATAGGGCGGATCCTTTTTGTAGCAGTCTAGATTTGTATTTTTGTGTTTGTAATTTATCTATATTATTTAGTATTTCTTGCGCTTTGCTTTGAATGAGTGCATAGCTTTTTACTCTCGAATCAATAATTTCTATCTCTTGTTTTAGATTATCACGTTTTTCTTTTATTTGAGCACTTTCTTGGGTTAATGAATTTTCTTCACCTAGTGAATTAAGCAATATGCTCCGTGATCCTAGAAGTTCTTTTGCGGTATATCCCTCTTCGGCCGCAGCATCTCTTATTTGCCTAATACTTAGTTTTTCTTGGCTTAAACTTTCTGCATCAAAATTTATAGTATTTTTGCGGATATTATTCTCTACTTTAATGAGAATCTTATCCCATCTGGATATTTTTCGTTCAAAGAAAGATATGTTATCCGCGTAACTAGAAAAGCATATGATGCTTAGTAATATTATTGATAGGTATTTTGACTGCACTAGATATTGTTAAAATATTATATGAACAAAGACCTATTCTAAATAAGTAATTATAGCAAATATATTTTGGGCTTGCCCCGACAGGCTGTGTCGCAATATCATTAGAAAGCCTTTACCACTAAAGGCATGTATTATATTAGTATAATTTATTGCTAAAGTTGTTGAAATTACCAAATTATAGCATTAAATCTGTTTAATTTTTTCAAGGGGATTAGTTAATTATGAATAAAATATTAATTTCGGTTTTAATTTTATTGGTTAGTTGTGGCGAGAGAGAGAAATTTTTTATTTCTTCCGGGAGTCCAGGTGCAATATATTATCCAACAGCTAAGGCATTATGTAAAAATTTTAATGAGCATGATACGGAGTATGAATGTGTTGTTCTTCAGTCAACAGGAGCTAATAGTAATATTAGTGGATTACAAAATAAAAAATTTGAATTTGGCATAAGCCAAGCAACCTTACAAAGGGAGTATAATAAAAAATCAGATATTAAGATTCTACCAGTAATGGGTTTGCATCATGAGCATTTCTCAATTGTGGTTGCCGGGAGTAGCAATATTAATAGCCTTGATGATTTAAAGGGAAAAAGAGTCAATATAGGGAATCCAGGATCTGGAAGTAGGGTTTATTTTAGCAAGATAATGCAGGCTAAAGGTTGGGATGAACAAGATTTTTCTGAAATGTATGATAAGAAAAGTAGCTATTTAGACGATCTTATTTGCGAGAATAAAATAGATGCGGCAATATATTTGGTTGGACATCCAAATGAAGTTTTCTCTAATATCATTAATGATTGTGGCGGGCGTTTGGTAAACTTAAGTAAGTCTGATAAAAAATTCTTACATGGAGCTCTGTTTGGATTTAAAGATACTATGATTTTACCAGGAACCTATTTAAACCAACAATATGAGGTAAACACTATTGGTATTCCAATTATCTTATCAACACATGAAGATGTAGATCCTAAAATAATTGAGAGAATGAAGCGTTATTCTATGGAGAATAAAATTTTTCTAGAAAATCAGCACGTAATTTTCAAAGAGATAGATTTTAAATTATAAAAATAAAATCCAAATTATTGTAAAAAACATCACTTTTCTGGATGGTCCCAATTATATATTACGACTCATCCTGATAGGATATATTACTGAGGTAATGAATGAAAGTGCAGATTACCAACTTTTGTAGTTTGAAGGCTTGGCTCAGTCTTTAGAAGATTTTTATTGTTGGATTTGATTATAAGTTTTAGGTTACTTGCTTTGGCTATTTCAATAAAGTCGGGATAGTTGCTAGATTGGTTTGCGAGTATTCTAAGTAGCTGTTTTGATTTCTTTGGTGCAGCTTTTTTGTTATCTTCAAACATTAAATCAACATATAGTAAGTTAACCTTTTTGTTTAAAACCTTATTATAACTAGCTGAATCTCCTTCCAAAAAATCTATTTTTTGTACCAGGCCTCGGAAAAGAGGATCTTTATTTAGGATTCGTTCTAAAATTATTTTTTGTAATTCATAGACCTCTTTTGATATCTCTATTGCAATAATTTTTTCTGAGAATTTTGCTAAAATCAAACTATCTTGTAATAATCCAGATGTGGCATCCAAGATAATTTGCCTTGGTTTTATGAGTTTAAATAAAGGCTCTTTTTTGAGATTGGTTTGGATACGTAATTTTAGATCAGCGTAATATTCGTGCAGATTAAATTTAATATTTTGGTTATTGCTTTTAAATTCTAGAATTAAATTATCGCGATAATCGGTGATGAGCTTGTAATCTTTTGCAATCATTTTCCAGACTCTTTAATCCATAATTTAGTCATTTTTTCTTGTAGAGAATTTTGGGATAACCTTTGCTGTAAATTCTCAAAATCTACATTGTCTAAATCTTGGTCTTGGTTAAAGCATGAAAAGACAAAATATTCTTTTTTTGTTACGGGATCAATATGTTTTTGTAAGCACTGTCCGCAAATTTCTTTCATCATACAATTCATAGGTGAATTGATGCTAGCAATAGCATCGTGCTGAGGATTTAAATATCGCTGTAGCGCGCCATGACGAGCTTTCCCGATAGCATGCATCATTTTGTCTGATCCAATTGCGATTATTCTGTCAACATCACTTAATTTGATTTTAATTTTGCCTAACCTTGCTTCACTATAGGCAACCATAGCTTCGATTATATTGCCGGTGAATTTGAAATCTGATTCACGATTTACTTTAAAATCATTTGCTTCATCGCAGCACCAAATCACAGAATCTGCAACATTTTCTATTTCTTGAATTTTATATCGATCAGTTGCTTTCTTATAACCGGCGAAATATAGAATCTTGCAGCCATTTTGTTTGAGTGCTTTGCCAATTGAAAATAATACCGCATTACCAAGTCCTCCTCCAGCTAGTAATATAGTTTTATCTTTTAAGATTTCAGTTGGTGTACCTGTTGGTCCCATTAATATAACTTCTTCATCTTCTTTAAGATATTTTAGTAGATTTGATGATCCTCCCATCTCAAGGGCAATTAGGGAGATATGCCCGGTATCTGGATTTACATTAGATCCGGTAAGTGCGAGGGGTTCAATATCTAAGCGTTTACCATTTATGATCTTAGCAGATTTGCTATAATTTTGCAGGCGATAAAATTGCCCTGGAGCAAAAGCTTCGCTGGCGAGTTTTGCTTTCACGATGACTTCAATAATATTGTTAGTTAATCTGGTAATCTTAACGACTTTGGCTATTAGATTATTATCTAAGGTAGTTTTAAATTCTAAATTAGAAATCTTGTTATCTGGCCGTAATGATAAGATTTGACTAATCTGACTATAACCATTCTTGCTTGATGCCAAGGCTTTGACAACACTACCAGCATAATATGGATGCATATCTCCAAAAACTGAGATAGCGTGGTTTTGATTATCTTGGTAACAAAAGAATCTATCTGCGATATCACTTTTGTTATTAGCTAATTTTAGATAATTATTCTCAACCGCAAAATCACTATCCTCGTTTGCAATGATGATGTTGGCTTTAGTTCCAGCCGCAATTAAGATTGTCTTAGCTGGCATGATTTGCCTTTGCTTGCTCTGTATTACTTCTATCTCTTTGGCTTTACCATATTCATCTTTGATTACAGATTTTGGAGTTGTGTATTCTGCAATTATAATTCCTTCTTCTAAGGCCTTGATGATTTCCTCGTGATTGAGGCGATAGGCTGGAGATTCTCTTAGAGCTTTACGATAAATTATTGTTGAGCCGCCCAGATCATTTAAAATAGGTAGGAAGTTGATGGCTCTATTTTGGGATTTGGCTTGCTCTATTTCAGCTTCAAATAATTTACTATGCGCGAGGAACTCTTCAAATATTTCTAGTTCGGCTTGGTTAAGTTCGGACGTGATATTTTTGTATGAATTATGTTTAGATTTGTGTGTAGGGGCGAGGTTATCCCGCCCTTGATCAAATATATCCGGTGTTTCCGGGCGGGAGGACCCCGCCCCTACGGAATTATGATTTATGCCATTTTGTAGGGGTGAAGCCCTGTGATCACCCATCATTAATGAATCCAATTGTTCCTTAAATTTAAGGATTTGAATAGGGTAATAAGCCAGGCTTTCAGTTGCTGTATCAATTGCAGTTAAACCGCCGCCAATTACCACAATTGGCATTCTAATTTGCAGGTTTACTAATGATTTAATATCAAAGCTACCAAGGAGTTGTAGTGTCATTAGAAAGTCTGAGGCTTTTCTAACGCCCGGACTTAAGTTGTTTCCAAGGTTAATAATATTTGGTGATCCCGCGCCCATACAAAATGCAATATGATCAAAGCCAAGTTCAAAAGCTGTCTCTTTGGTTATTTGGCTACCAAATCTGATGCCACCATAGAGATGAAAATGGCTATTGCGCTCTAAAATGATGCGTGCAAGTTTGAGATAGTTTTTATTCCAGCGTGCTGTAATACCATATTCAGAAACGCCACCAAAGCCTTCTGAGATTCGTTCTGATAAATTTTGAAAAAGCGAAGTTTTGCAATCAGGATATAAAATGATATTGCCAAATTTATCAAATATCTCATCTTTGACTGGTTCGATTTTTAACCCATCAATTATAACTGCAATATGACCATCCATGAGTAGGTTGTAAGCTAAGCTTATGCCAGCTGGTCCGGATCCGCAGATTAAGACTTTTTTATTAGCTGCTGATTTGGGAAGAGGGCGTTTGTAATTTAGTGGGTTCCATAGGGTTAACAGGTAATAAATTTCAAAACCATAGGCTAAATTTAAAACATCATCCAATATCCCAGTTTCAATTAGAGGGATGTTAACTGGATCTTGATTTTGAAATATACAAGCTTTCATACAGTCATTACAGATTCTATGACCTGTGAGAAGAAGTAAGGGGTTGTCAATCATGGCAACGGCGATAGCAGCTATTGACCGATGATCTTTAAATAACAGATTCATCTCGGAAATTTTCTGATCTAAAGGGCAGCCTTTGAGCTTTGCTCCTGTTGCTGATTTTTGTAAGTTAGCCTCCTTATCATATAAGCCTTTTGAGCATGAGTCTTTACCACGATTATGGCAATATAGGCAGTAAGTAGTTTCAGTAAAAGCATGATTATAATTTAGGTCGGTATCATGATGGTCGAAGCCTACTCTGTTTTTATTATAGGTAGATTTGAATTTATGATTATGGGCGTTAATTTTAAGGAGATTATTGGAGTCTATTTTTTCCGGAATTTTAAATAATATATCATCTTTATGCTTCAGCTTCCCATCAATATTATGACACGCCCATAAGCAATATTGTTCAATATCATTTAGTAAATTAATTTCCTCATTTATTATTGCATCTTGGATGAGTTGTGCAAATTGGACCTGGTTAAAATTTGTTAAATATGGTTTTAATTGGTTGTTTAAATTGAGATCCTCCAAGCTTCCTTTGAAGGTTTTCTTATAGCATTTTTTATGAATGAATTTTTTTCTGATATCTTGAATCAAATCAGCTTCGCCTGATTTAATTTTTTGATTGTCTTCTAGTTTGAAAATAAGGGTTAAATATTCTTCTAAGATAGGCGCTAGTGCTAGAGTAAGCTCTGCGTTATATACTTTCTCTTGGTAAGAAAGGACAAGCTCCAAACTTACTTCTTTATTTGTTTTAGCAAGATAGGCTAAGAAATTCTGATGAATAATCTCTAGAGTGGATTCTTTATGAATGTCAACAAGGGCAATTTTTTGATTACTACCTGGAATAGTTAAATAAAATGACTGCATAATAAATACTAGAATTTGATAATAGATGCATAGCCTCCTATAGCTTGAATTACAAGAGAAGACCTCTGCATAAGGGCAGTTTTTATCTATAATGGGCCGTCGCAAATTAAAATCTTTGCAATTTTGATTCGCGACAGGCCCTATTACGGTTCTCAAATTACTATTATGCAGAGGTATTAAGAGTGATTTTCATAGTAAGTTAAGCTCTGGGTAGGAAAGGCTGCTTGCAGTATTACTCATTAACTTTGATTAATTCTCCAGCCGTCATGTCGCCTAACTCGTATCTATCAACGTTTGTTCGGATGATTCGGCTCACGGGGCAGTTAATATAGTCGAATACTTTTCTAATCTCGCGGTTTTTACCTTCCGTTAAGATGATTTGGTACCAAGAATTTATGGATTGTTTTATGAGTTTGATATCTTTGAGTTGATAGGTGATGCCATCAATTGTTATGGGCCGCTCTAGCCTAGCTAGATCTTGCTCGGGAATCGAGCCGAAGCAGCGGATTTTGTAAATTTTCTCAATATCGTTACATGGATTTTCGATATAGCTTTTAAATTCTGCGCTATTGGTAAGTAATAATAAGCCTTCACTATTTGCATCTAAACGTCCGATATATTTTAGATGATGTAATTCTTTAGGAATTAAATCATAGATAATATCCCTTTCATCATCATGCTTTGAGCTTACTATGACATTTTTAGGTTTGTGAAATAAATATATTTCTAAAGCTTGTAATTTAATGATTTTATTATCAAGACAGATCTTGTCTTCAGGGTTGATTTTTGCGGAATAACTATCTGTTATTTCTGAGTTTAGACTCACTCTTCGTTCTTTTATTATTTGCTCAGCTACTTTGCGTGTAACCGATATACTGTTCATTAAATATTGGATGAGTTTCATATGATATATTAGTGTAATGTAAGCTTAGAATATTTTACTTATATATTAGATTTTTTTAATTTGTAATGAATATGATTACACTCTTTAGAGTGAGGTCGTCAGGTTAGTGAGATTAGCTTTGAGAATTTTCGCAATGCTGGATGAGGCGTTCAAATATGGCTGCATCGGCAGGAGAAATATTATATTCAGGGTGCCATTGTACACCCATCATAAATTTGTTTTTATCTTTAATTTCAATGGCTTCGATTAACCCATCTTCCGAGATGCCTGATGCAATAAAATTATCAGCCAACTTATCAATTGCTTGATGGTGAGAGCTGTTAACGTGAATTTGTGTTTGTTTGGTTATATCAAATAATACAGAGTCTGGTTTTATTATTACTGTATGAGCTGATTCGTGATATGGTCTAACTTCATGATTAACTAAATCTTTATCTAGGTCGCCCAGATGTTGAGTGAGGTCGCCACCAAATATTATGTTTAATAATTGCATGCCACCGCAAATTCCTAAAATAGGGATATTTTTATGAATAGCTTTTTGTGCTAAGAGGTGCTCGAAATTACACCTCTCTTGATTAACCAGAGTGTATTTGTGGATTTCTTTAGCATTGTATAATACTGGATCAATATCAAAATTACCTCCTGTAATTATCAATCCATCAATTAGATTTATATAATCATCAATGTTAGAAATAATAGGGGGTAGCAACAGAGAGCAGGAGTTGTTTTTTGTTAGAGCTTCAGTATAATTTTTGCGTAGCGCGTAATATGGAGCGTCAGAGTATTTTTGATCCTCTGAAAAATCCGTAGTTAATCCTATTAGCGCTTTTTTATTCATTTTACTTTAAAAGTTTAAATAATGGTTTGAATATAGAGGCATGGTCTATATAATACCAAAGTTCATAGCGTATAATCAAGAGTATAAATTAACAAAAATGTCACCCTTAGTAAAGCAGAATTTTGTCATTGGTACCAGAGGAAGTAAATTAGCTGTCGTGCAAGCTGAGCAAGTAAGGAAAAAATTAAGCTCACAATATAAGGATTGTAATTTTAGCATTAAAACTATTCAGACCTCGGGAGACAAGTTCTTAAAAGAAGATTTAAGCAAGATAGGTGGGAAAGGTTTGTTTATTAAAGAGATAGAGGCAGCATTAAAAAGAGAAGAGATACATCTGGCTGTGCATTCATTGAAAGATATGCCAACGACTCCTCCAGAAGGTTTTGTTATTGCTGGGGTTTTAAAGCGTGCTGACCCAAGGGATGTATTTATCTCTAATAAATATTCATCTTTAAGTGATTTAGATGAAGGAGCTTTAATCGGAACATCGTCAGCTCGGCGTAAGGCAATCTTGCTTGAGAAAAATTCTAAAATTAGAATTATCAATTTTCGGGGGAATGTTATTACAAGATTAAAAAAGCTGGATGAAGAGCAGGTGGATGGAATTATTTTGTCATATGCCGGTTTAGAACGTTTAAAGCTTACTAATCGAATTACTGAGGTTATATCATTAAAACAAATCTTACCTAGCCCAGGGCAAGGTGCTATTTGTATGGAGTGTTTATCTGATAATAAAGAAATTCAGCAGATGATTTTAAAAATTAATCATCCGAGAACTTTGATTGAAACAAATTGTGAGAGAGAGTTTCTCAAAAATATAGAGGGTGATTGTAAAACACCAATTGCAGCCTATGCAAAGGTCACTGGTAAAAGAATTAAATTGGAGATTAACATCATTCATCCATTTGGTATTAGTAATTACTATGATTCAATTATAGGAGATGTAGCTAAGCACTTACAGTTGGCCAGCATGCTCTCAGATCGGAGTAAATATAAAGCTCATGAGATTCTCGAATATATCAAAAGACATGCCTAAGGTTTTAATTATTAGGGCTAAAGAGCAAGGAGATGTGACTATGGCACAGATCCAATCCCATAAGATTGTAACAGAGTTGGTTCCCTTGAGTGATGTTGCCTACCCTTATGAGAGATTCAAAGATTTTGATTTTACATCAGCTCAGCAAATTATTATTTCAAGCAGTAATGTTTTAGCGGCTTTGAGTGATAAGCAAAAAGTACAAATTCAAACTAAAATAATATTGTCAGTTACAAAAGCCCTAGATGGTTTTACAAATATTATCTATTTTGAGCGGATGAGCAAAATAGTACAATATTTGCAGCAACAACAGAATAAGGCTAAAACAATTTATCTCAGAGGTAATCACACATCTTTAACATCAGCAGAAGAGAGAATATTAGCAACATTAAATTGTAGCCATCAATTATGCTATAATATTACTTATCATGACAGAGAATTTGCCAAGATAGCTAGCAATTTAAGACAGGGTAATTACGATTCTATATTATTTTTTTCAAAGAAATCGAGCGAGCATTTTGTGACCTTAATCAAGCTATCAGGCTTAGAGGAGCACTTGCTTAATATAAAGCTATGTTGTATAAGTGAGCGGGTAGCAGGCGTATTTAAAGCTATTAAAGCAGCTGATATTCTCATTGCAAAGAAACCAAATCTTACAGAGCTGATTAAATGTTTGGATTATCCATTAGCGAAATAATAGTTATCCTCATCTGTGTTGTGATATTTGTTGGACCAGATCAGATGCCTGAATTTTTACGTGATCTAAAAAAATTATATCGTCATATTAAAGGGTTGTTTAAAAGCGCTAATAATGAATATGACGAGTTAAAAAAATTAGTAAAATTGGATGACGAAATTGATATTGATAAGGTTAATCAGGAATTAACTGAAATTATAGGAGATGATGGTAATAGCTATTTAGCCTATGGCGCTCCTTTAGATAGTGAGGAAGGTAAATATGACTCAAAATAAGGAGCAGAATCTTTTAAGTCATTTTTGTGAACTAAGAAATCGTATTATACTAACATTAGTTTTTTTCATTATTGTTTTTGGAGTTAGCTATAATTACGTAGATCAGATCTATGATATTTTACTTAACCCATTAGACGAGGCTTTAGACAAGTCAACTCCGCGCAGGATTATATTTACAGGTTTGGCCGAAGCTTTTATGACTTATATAAAGCTCGCTTTTATGAGCAGTCTATTTATTTGTTTCCCGCTTTTTTTAATTCAAATATACTTGTTTCTAGCACCTGGATTATATAAAAATGAGAAGCATTTTATCAAATATATATTTTTCTTTTCACCCCTGCTTTTCTATGGCGGAGCTTTTTTTGTTTATAATTTCATTTTCCCCCTAGCCTGGAAATTTTTCTTAGGCTTTGAAAGTGTTGGAACAGAAGGTTTACCCATCTTGCTTGAAGCTCGTATCAGTGAGTATTTAGCTATTTCTTCAAGTTTAATTATTGTATTTGGTTTAACAGCTCAGATACCTTTGCTTATTATTCTATTGATAAAATCTGGAGTAATCTCATATGAGGGTTTTGCTAAAAAGCGTAAATATGTGGTTATTATTATCGTGAGCCTGGCTGCTATTATTACTCCACCGGATGTTATTTCACAAATTGGACTTGCAATTCCTGCATATTTATTGTTTGAAATCAGCTTGTTAATTTGCCGCAAATCAGAAAAGAAACAAGATGCATAATATAGAATTTATTCGATCTAACCCACAGGAGTTTGATAAACAAATGTTAAGACGAGGGTGTGAAGCAAAACTCTCAAATCATATTCTGGCATTAGATCAAAAAATTCGTAATCATAAAACAGAGTTGCAAGAGTTGTTAACTCAAAAAAATAATATTGCAAAAGAGATTGGTGGAGCAAAGTCGCGCGGTGAGGATATAGCTCCTATCCTTGCAAAGGGTGAGGCTATGAAAGCTCGAATTAAGGAATTTGAGGAAAATAAGGCTGAAGCGGAATTACATGATTTGTTATCCGCACTGCCAAATGTTTTATCAATAGATGTGCCAGCAGGTGATAGTGAAGAAGATAATGCCGAGCTTCGCAAAGTAGGGGAAATCAAACAATATGATTTTGCACCACAGGAGCATGACGCAATTTTGGAGAATTTAGGTTTTGTCGATTTTGAAACAGCTGCAAAAGTATCTGGAGCAAGATTCGTTTATTTAAAGGGTGTATTTGCGCGTTTGGAGCGTGTTCTAGCAGATTTGATGCTGAACATGCTCACGAGTGAATATGGCTTTCTCGAGATGACTACGCCACTACTCGTGCGCACGGAATCGTTATATGGTACGGGTCAGTTGCCTAAATTTGCTGAAGATTGTTTTAAGACCACAGATGATAGATGGTTAATACCTACATCTGAAGTGTCACTTGCAAATTATTTCCGTGAGTCACGCCTTGAAGAAAAAGAATTGCCTCATAGATTATGCAGCTATACTCCATGCTTTAGATCAGAAGCTGGTTCTGCTGGGGCGGATACGAAAGGTATGATTCGTCTGCATCAATTTGCTAAAGTTGAAATGGTGGTCATCACAGATAAAGATTCATCAGCAGCGGAGCATGAACGTATTTTAGGTATTGCCGAGAGAATTCTTCAATTGCTTGAGATACCTTATCGGGTTGTTAGCCTTTGTAGCTCGGACACAGGATTTTCGGCTAATAAAACTTACGACATTGAGGTTTGGTTGCCAGGACAAAATTGTTACCGTGAAATATCAAGCTCTTCTAATTGTCTAGATTTTCAATCTATTCGTATGAAGACAAGGTATAAAAATGCAGAGGGAAAATATGAGTATGCCCATACATTAAATGGTACTGGCCTTGCGATTGGACGGGCTATGGTTGCGATAACTGAGAATTATCAAAATGCTGATGGTAGTATTACTATACCAGAGATTTTAAAAAGTTATTTCCCAGGGAAGGATATATTTTAAGTATCATATTATACAGGTTGTGTCGCAATATAATTAGAAAGCCTTTACTGCTAAAGACATGTATTGTTATGAAATATTCTTTTCACATAGCTTCGGATATTCGTGCAAAAATATTTCCTAAAATCCAAAATCTTTATCAAAAAACTCTTTCCCAATTATATTGCGACACAACCTGATAAGGTCGGTTCCGTACATTACTAGTGCTTCGAGTTGTTTTGAATTGTTATCAGCTCAGGTAGGGGGCTATCTACCCACGCGCACTAATACCTAGAGTAAAGCAGAGTTATGCGATAAACACCCTTGTATAATAAGGGTTCGGCGCACAATAAAATGAATTTAATATTTTTTTAAAAAAGAATCGTAGGGGCAGGTTGTATCGTCCAGAAACACCGAGATATCTCCTGCCAAGGGCGGGGGAGGAACACGCCCCTGCGCAATTTGTATATTGGTCAAATTTGTAAAAAACTGCAGAATTTCTATTCTTATACTAAGTCTCATTTATAAATCGTAATTTAATCGCATATTTTTTGGCTAGAGATTTTGTGTAAGAAATGAAGGATTAGCCAAAGCTAATTCAAATTTCTTATATAAGATTTATGCCATAAAACAAATTAGTAAATTATGATTTATAAATGGGATTTGGCATTATATATGGACCTCACCTAATATGCTTATGGGTAGATAATGTGATAGCTGCTCTCTTCCAAAAATATCAAAATGCGTTTTTTGAAATATAGGTCTAAAGCTGTTATTGTTAGGGTGCTATAGCAGGTGTAATTATTACTGCTTAAATTGATTATTAAATCATGTACTAGGCAATGTTTTAGAAAGTCTCGGTAGGGAAGGGTGTTCTTGATTATAATGATTTTATTGCCCAAATAGTTAAGGCTACATTCTTTTATATCACAATTAAATTGGTTGCTAAATTTACTACTGGTTAGGATTGGTAATGTTCCTAAATTATTCTTTAGAGTGATTGAGCGAGGGATAGAATTTAATATGAGAATGTCTTGCTGAGCTTGCTTTGTATCAGATATTGTAACAAGTAAAATTATCATGGCTAAGAGATAATTTTGTAATCGGGATTTTATTATTAAAAAACAGGTTGATATTAGAATGGCTATTTCGATCTTATCAATAAGTAAAACATCAAGCGTGATATGTGGAATTTTATTTATTAGAACTGCAAAATTGGCAAATATTTTATGAGTAAAGATAGCTAGATTTACCAGGATGTCGCTATGGCTTAAATATGCAATGATTGATAAAGGGAATAAAATGAAGATAAAATATGGTACTGCTAGGACATTTGAAAAAATGCCAGCAAATTGGATTTTGTGGAAGAAGATCAGAGTGATTGGGACAGAGGCAAAAAAACATATTAAAGAAGTCCTATAGAGGTCAAGCAGTTTAGTTCTAGGGGCGTTAATTAAATCATGACTCTGATAACTAAAATAATAAATTAGAGCCAGGCTATTACTAAATGAAAACCAGAAGCCCGGATTATTTATTACCTTTGGATTTAGTATGATCAGTATGCCAAATAAGATAATTAAACAATTAAAGTTATTTGGCCTAATATGAAAGTGGCGACAGATATTATAGATAGATATGATAGTTAAAGCTCGAATGGCAGAGAGAGGGAAGTTACATAAATAGATATAATATAGGCAAAAAACTAAGCTGATTAAAGTAGCTATTAATCGGTAGTTTTTATATGGGTAACATAGTAATAGAATACTTAATATCAGTCGATAAAGTATCAAAAAAATTAATCCAATATGAAATCCAGAAATTACAAATAAGTGATAAAAGCCAGAATTGATGATTGAATCTTTAGTAACTCCAAGAAAACTATAATTGATTTTTCCGATTAAAAATTCTGCTAAATATTGGTGCGCACTAGTTCCTGAGTTATACTCAGGCAATATCAGTTACAGCCACTCGACCTTTTTTCAATTGACGTCCATACTCCATTAGTCCCGTTATTAAGGCAAGTAGCCCTACAATATCTTGTCCGATGATTACCACCGCCACATGATTGTTTATTACTAAAGACATCTGACGTGGCACCAGAATTTATATATTCAACATCATTTTTATCTCCATCGACAGTTTTGCATTTAGTTCTACATGCTGAAGGATCAATACTCCAATATACAGAAGCTGAATCTCCAGTTATATAACCATTTGCATCCGCAGATAGTAAGCATTTTGAGTTAATAGTTTGGCTTTCCATCATGCTCCCCAGTTCCCCACTACTTACAGAAGCTCCTCCAATTTTTACACTACCATTACATGAGGTTCCGTGCCCACTGTCAAAAATAGTTGATGCTGGTAAGTAAACATCAACTGATTGATTTTGATAATAATTATAACTTAGATCTTGATTACGAGTGCAATCAGCACCACCAGCTTGAACATACATTCTTGTTAAAACATGATAAGTGAAGGTACTAGAACTTCTTTGCCATCCTGATGGGCATGTTAATATAGAGCATGAGTGAGAAATATCAGTCCATGTGTTTGTACTGTAATCACATGTACCTGTTGCAGTTCCTTTATAACCCTGTTTGCAATCAACGGTAATTGTTTTATCAGAAGATAGCTTCAATTGCGCTGGCAAGGTGAAACCATTACCATTGAGAGTCGGGCAATTAGCTACACATGCTCCGCTACCACTAATATCAGTCCAGTCACCTTCTTCAGCATCCAGCCCAGAGCATCTAGCACTAATTGTGCCATTATCCATTGCAAGGGTACCTAAGCATGATGCTGAAATAAAGGCAGATTTCTCGCCTTCAACTGCTAATGTTTTTGGAATAGTTACACTATTTAAACTCAGCTCATCGCTATTACAATAAACGGGGCAATAGGCATTATCATCTGTCATTTGCCAGCTGCCATCCATCATACATTTAGCTTTTACTTGAACGCTGCTATCTTCTGCTAATTGAGACCATGCAGCAGATTGCTCATCTGCTGTATATGTAGCCCATTCTGTAGAGGCTGAACAGCCACACCACACTTCCTCACCGGATGGGTTGTAATGTGGGTATAGCTGATCTGGGCAGCTTAAAAAATCAGCAACATCGTCTCCACTAAAGGTGGGGCAAATATTTAGGTTTATAAAGTCGTTATAAATCTGGTTGCCTGTGTAATAATCATTTGTGTATGCGGTTAATATTTCCCAATTAGCGGCTAAATCACTAGAAGAGGGAGAGTCATATTGTTTATAACATACATATGCAAAGCCATTTGCATTAAAGATTTTAAATAAGAATTTATGATAATAGTCATATCTAATATCATAGCTGAAGGAATTTATGCTAGCTTCGCAATGGGCATTTTTCTCAGCACTTGTAAAATTGTCAATAACAAAGTTTGTGTAATCAAAAATAACGCTTTCATCTTTGCTTGGTACTTCTAATTCATTAAACGTCCGGCTGGTACCATCGGAGCGAGACATGTTAAGATTAATATTTGTACCATCAGGACCGCTTGAATTAAGTTCATAATTAAAGCTACCTATATCAGTGTTAAGATAGAGATAGTTTGGTATACATAAATTATTACCTGAGCTTGGGAATTGTGGATCTAGATTATTATACTCATCTGAATTTAAATAAGTGGAATAATCATTGGTTATCAGGTTTTCATTATAACTATACATAGGGTCTATTATAGAGTCAGAGTAATATGGGGGTGAGCCATTAAAGCGATAAAACTTATTATAGAGATTATGTAAGCAAATAAATGATCGATATTTTTCGTCTTCATGACACATGTCGCTATCTGTATCAATTCCGCAATTAGTGCTCATGTCAGCTAAGTTAAAAGAACATCCTGTTTGGCTTCTTAAAAATTCACTACATGGTTGCAAAATTGCTGCCCCTGTACCTGAACTTGGAACAAGCATATCTTCATCATAAATAATTAAGTTGTTGAGGAGAAACGGCATTATTATATTATGAAGGCTATTGTTTTTTAAATATGTGAAGATCGATTCTTCAGGTTTTTTTATCATGACATAGTAAGTATTTCTAAAATCAAATACAGGATAGTCATAAGTAAATTGATAATCTGGAATGTCATCAATATCAGTATATTGAGGAATGTCGCTAAATGGAACCGTTTGGTTACCTAAATTATCTTCATAACTTCTTAGATAAAATGTTTTAGAAACAGTTTCGCTACTATCTAGACTATTGGTAATTGTAACGCCCATTCTTGGGTCAACATAAGATGAGTCAACACCAAGTCCGGTAACAGCAATATTGTAATTTTGAACGCTATCTACCTCATCAATAGTTTTGTGGGGAACGCATTCGTCAATTAAATACTCTGATTTGGCGTAATCGACTAAATCACTATCGGTTTCGGTAATCACAAGCTCAGATAAAGTTTTTCCTGAACCAGAACATTTTCCATAGAAATCTGTATCGCATCCATATAAACATAGTAAAGGCTTAGATCCTATAATGTTGTTATTTTTTACTTGTAATGATAAGTCATATTTAAAATAACCATCTTGATATTCAAAACTTGTTTCACCTAAGTCAATTTCCATTTCAGATGAGTTGTTTGTTGCATTTGGATTTCCGCCGGAGATGTCTAAATGGATTTTCGGAGATAAAAAAGTAGATGAGCTTGAGGTGAGCACGCTAAAGATAGGGCTAGTTACGACAGAAGATCCACCACCTTTAAATTTGCTCATTGTATCCGAAAAGTTATATTGACCAGATTTATCTGCTATAATAATGCCGCTATTTAGAATATCTCGCGCATTTCCTTCATCAACATTTATCTTGCAGACACCTTTTAAACGGCGTATAGAATCTGAAGGGGTATCTTTGTCATATTTTTTAAGACTTGTTATGTCTAAGTTGTTACAATCCCAATATTCATTTTGAACTACTGCATATAACTTATTCCATGTACTTATTTTTATATAACAAAAGCGCTGATCATCCTCATTATAATCATTTGTGTAAAACCAATTATCTGACCTCTTATCATTTTTATCATAATCATTATAATCATCACAAATCATGAGTTTTCGCCACCTGGCCCATTCAAGGGAAAAGCCTTCAGTGCTAAACTTGGTTTCTGCAATAGGAAAGTAGTCAGTCGTTGTAGTCCCATCTAAATTAGTAAAAGTTGGTAAGAGCCACCCCCATTGTGATAGAAAGAATTGTAGAACTTCTGTACCTTGACCCTTAGTGACTATTCTGGGTTGTAATAAATAAAAACCTCCAGGTCCTACCCGTTGAGCCTTAGTAAAAGTATATTGGGAGCCATAACCACTTGGGTTCTTGGATTTGTTAAATCTAAAGGATTTATTAGTACTATAATTAAAGCCATCTTGGTCGGGTATAATCTCGATGCCAATTAGATTACCCAGCCCATTTACTGCACCTGATACTAGAGGTATAGATTTGTAGTTTCCTGAACCACATGATTTAGTAAAGCCAGGAGTGCTATATAAAAATGTAGTCTTTGTGGAAAGAGGGTATCTGCCTTCGGTTATTTGACTAATAACGGGAAAGGGTGAGTAACAATCATCAGCTGCATCTCCAGTGTCATTAATGCCACATAGTTTGCACCCATTAACAGGGCATTCAAATCTTTTTGTCTCTGAATTCCAATAGCTATCATAGGGATATGATGAGTTAGTTTCTAAATCAACACTAATATATTCGTCACATCTGTTTCGCCAGCAGAAATCATAAAACATTCCATCACAGCCAGAAGCAAAGATATTGTTGCTATAACAAAGTAAGAGAATAAGAAAAAGATTTTTTAGATATTGTACCATGTTTTGCAAAAGGAGTATTAATCTAATAGGCTGAATCTAGTCTTTAACTTGCTAACTTTTTGTCAAAATAGCAAGCCTAATACTAAGATTAGAAAATAGTAATCTAGAAAGCCTCTTCCTCTTCAACCGTTTTCATTAGTTTCTTTTTTTGCTCATATTCTTCTTGTGCTTCAATACTCATAGTTGCAATTGGTCTTGCTTCTAGGCGTTTTAGACCTATTTCTTCACCGGTGACTATGCAATAACCATATTCTTTATTTTCGATACGAGCTAGCGCTTGGTCAATTTTTGTAATAAGTTTCATATATCGTTCTCTTGTGCGCAATTCAAAGCTAGTATCACTCTCTGCAGATGCTCTATCATTTTCATCAGGCTCCTGCATATGCTTGTTTTTTAAATCTATCATAGTGTTATCAAGCTCAATAAGTAAGAGACCTTTCCAAGCAATTAATTTTACTTGAAAATACTTTAATGATTCATCACACATATAAGAGTCACTTGAGATAGGAGAGTAGTTCTCTTTAATAGTTATGTGGGAAAGGTTAGAGTCAATTTCATTGTTAATCGAAACCCCAGAAGTTTTAGTTATTGTGCTATCTATCATTTGTAACCCTCTTGATTTTAACTGGTTGCATTATATCCTATCATTTTGAATGATGAAATAAGGTATTGTAAATACCTTCCTATAACGGATAGGAGGGTATTTATATAGAGGAATAAATCTTATTTTCTAGAGTTTTTATTAGATTTTTTTTATCATCAATTTGATCTAGTCCTGATAAAAATTTAATTGTTACTGTCCCTGATTTTTTGTTGAACATACCCTTGGGCCAGTATTTTCCAGCATTATGTGCTGAAGGAATAATTCTTAGTTTTAAATTACTAGATAAAAAATGTACACCTGATTTAAATTTCACCTTATTAGAATATTTTACTCTTGTGCCTTCAGGAAAGATAATAATTTTTCGGTTTGGAGCTCTAGCAAAAGATTTTTTCAGATTTTTTACTGACTCTAAAGCTTTCCTTCTATCAATGAAGACCATGCCAGTACGCTTGCAGTAAAATCCTATGACGGGAAGGTAAAATAATTCTTTTTTAAGGATGAAAATAGGGTTTTTAAAGTAATAAAGATAGAAAATTGTTTCCCAAGCTGATTGATGATTTGAAGCAATAACACAGTTCTCTTTAGGGATGTTATCGCTTCCCTCAACAGTGTAGTTAATTTTTAATATTACCTTTATTAATATAACTAAATATTTAGCCCAAATATAACTGACATACATAGCATATTTTTTGCTTATAAGGCTAATTGGCATCATTCCGACTCCAATTATAATTGTCCATAAGCTCAGGCATAAATAGAAGAATAATGAGCGAATTATACCGATCTTCATTTGTAGTTATATAAAAAGAGTGGTTTTATTTTATTTGGCATTGCGCTTAGCTTTTTCGATTCTACGTAACAATGCTACATTTTGATTGTGCTCCTTCAAGTTTTTTGAAAAATTATGACCACCCTTACCATTTGAAACAAAATATAAATAATCTGTTTTTTCTGGATTAAATGCAGAATATAATGCTTGATATCCAGGGTTACTAATAGGAGTAGGAGGGAGTCCTTGGATTCTATAAGTGTTGTATGCTGATTTACTATTTAGATCTCTTTTTGATAAAGGGCGTTCTAATTTGTATTTTCCTTTAGTTACTGCATATATCACCGTTGGATCTGTTTGTAGGCGCATTCTTTTGGCTAGCCTATTATAAAATACCCCGGAAATTTGGCTACGCTCACTATTTTTACCTGTTTCTTTCTCAATAATGGAGGCCATAATCAAAACTTCTTCTTTGGACTTTAAGCTAATATTAGTCTGATATTTATGCGAAAAATCATTAAGTAGGGATGTTGTTTTGTTTTGCATTATTTTGATTAAGTCGTCTCTAGCAGTATTCTTCTCAAAATAATAAGTATCAGGAAATAAATAGCCTTCCTTTGGAGTCAGAGATATATTACCTGATAAGTAAGGGCTTTTATCTATAGCACGTAAGAATTCAGCAGTTGTATTACCTTCGATGAAGGTAATTTTGCGTAAATAAACATCGTGTTTTTGAAACTTATGTTTTAATGTAAGTAAATTATCATTTTTTAATATTAAATATTCGCCGGACTTAAAATCTAAATTACCAAATAAATTACTCTCAACTTTTAGTAAGATAATATAAGGCAGGCTATAATTAATAATATTTTGTGACTGCAGTTGCTTTACTATTGAAACAACGGAGCTGCCTTCGGTAATCTCAAAAATACGATCTTCACTAAGAGAGAAGTTCTTTTGTAGCAGAAAGATTATTAGTGTTATGAATAGAAGAATGGTGCATATAAGACTAATATATATGCGTTTATTCATCAAATTTTTTGAATATTAAAGAGGCATTTGTGCCACCAAACCCAAATGAGTTAGATAGTGCGTATGAAGTTTCTTTTTCTAATATTTGATTAGCTTGAAGATTTATACCATGACTTTCAATAGAGTTATCTAAATTTAGTGTAGCTGGTCGTGCTGACTCATATATAGCTTTAACAGTATAAATAGCTTCGATAGCACCAGCGGCACCAAGCAAATGTCCGGTTGAAGATTTTGTTGAGCTCATTGATAAATTATCTGATCTTTTCTCAAAAAATCTAGCTACAGTACTGAGCTCAATCCTATCTCCCATTGGAGTAGATGTACCATGAGCATTTATATAATCTATTTGATCGCTATTGATTTTGGCATCATTTAGAGTGTTTTTCATGCATCTAAATGCTCCATCACCATTTTCGGCTGGGGAAGTAATGTGGTAAGCGTCACCTGACATTCCGTAGCCAATAACTTCGCCGTATATTTTAGCACCACGTTTTTTTGCGGATTCTAACTCTTCTAAAACAACTACTCCTGCTCCTTCTCCCATAACAAAACCGTCTCGACCTTCGTCCCATGGTCTTGAAGCTTGCTCAGGGGTATCATTATAGCCAGTGGATAATGCTCTTGCTGAAGCAAATCCGGCCAAGGCTAATTTTGTTAGAGCTGATTCGCTACCTCCAGCAACCATGGCATCTGCGTCACCATATTTTATTATTCTGAAGGCATCGCCTATAGCATGAGTTCCAGTGGCACATGCTGTAACTACTGAGTGATTTGGTCCTTTGAAGCCATGTTTTATTGAGACTTGTCCAGAAACCAGGTTAATCAAACTGCTTGGAATAAAGAAAGGACTAATGCGCCTAGGACCTTTTTCTTCTAAGATTTTTGTATTGTCATAGATTTCGTGAATACCACCAATACCAGATCCGATTATAACTCCTATACGATGAAGTTCTTCTTCGTTAGTTGTATCAAGCTCAGCATCCGCTATGGCTTGATCAGCTGCATCCATCCCATACATAATGAAGTCAGAAACTTTACGCTGTTCTTTGAGTGACATTAGGTTGTCGGGGTTATACTCGCCAAAACCATGGCCTCTAGGTACTGATCCTGCAATTTTAGATGTAACATCAGAAACATCAAACTGAGTAATACCAGAGATTCCTGATTTTAGATCCATCAAGTTATCCCAATTAGACTTTATTCCAGATCCAAGAGGCGTTACAGCCCCAAGTCCAGTTACAACTACTCTACGCATCTTAGTGAGGAATTAATTATTTATTACCATCAATATGGGTAACAGCATCAGAAACTGTTTTGATTTTTTCAATAGCATCATCAGGAATTTCAATTCCGAATTCTTCTTCAAATGCCATAACTAGTTCTACTTGATCTAAACTATCAGCACCAAGATCTTCAACAAAGTTTGATGACTCTTGAACTTTAGATACCTCAACTCCAAGGTTTTCTGAAACAATATTAGTTACTTTTTGCAATGTCTCGCTCATCGAATGCTCTTATAAAAAATTAAAACATCTTTCTTATACAAATCGATTTAAATTTAAAGATAAAAATCAAAGAGACGTAAGATTTTACGCCTGCTGGCCAACTTAAAGCAAATAATAACCATGAATTGCAATACCCTAACCTCCCAACATTCCGACGATAATTATGTATTTGTATCGACCACCTCAGACACACAAGTATTGTGTCTCCACATAATTCCAGCATCATCATGCGTCTCGCGCATAAACCCAAAACAAATAATTAATACGAATCGAAAGACTCTAATCTCCTAAATGTTCCAGCGATAATCATGTGTTTGTATATCCCCCATCACGGAGAGCAAGATTTTGCACCTCTTTGATATTCTATATATCGCGTATTATTACGCCATATATAGCCCACCATTGATATGTAAAGTTTGTCCGGTAATGTAACTAGCTTGATCGCTAGCTAAGAATAATGCGCCACTAGCAATATCTGCTGCCGATCCTAACTTTCCATTTGGAATACCGGCAACAATACCATTTATTTGCTCTTGGGTTAATTTATCTGTCATAGCTGTTTGGATGAACCCAGGTGCTATACAGTTTACAGTAATATTTCTGGCAGATAGCTCAATAGCTAGTGATTTGCTCATGCCTAAAACAGCTGCTTTTGAAGCGCAGTAATTTGCTTGACCGGGATTTCCAGAGTGTCCAACAATAGAGGTGATGTTAATAATTCGACCATGTCTTTTTTTCATCATTGGCCTGATAAGGCTTTTTATTAAGTAGAAAACGGAGTTTAAATTAACATCAATTACATCTTCCCACTCTTCGTCTGACATTAGCATTGATAAGTTATCGCGTGTAATGCCCGCGTTATTAATTACAATATCTATAGAGTCGGTTAATCTTTTGGCCAATGCTTTAACAGCATCCTTATCCATAAAATCACAGCTATATGCTGTGCATCTAGATGCATCTAATTCGCTATTAATAAAATTATTTAATTTTTCATCAGAAGTGCCAACAAGTGAAATGTTGCAGCCATTATCTAAAAAGGCTTTGCATAATGCTTTTCCAATACCACCTGTAGCTCCTGTAATTAATACATTTTTTCCTAAAAAATTAAACATGATTTAAACCTCTTAAATAATCAATTGCCTTTAAATAGCTGTTTACCCCTTCGCCAAAAAAAACTTTATCGGCACGCAAGCTTATATATGAATTTTTTCTAAAATCTTCGCGCTTTGTTATATCTGATAAATGTACTTCAATAACTTGCCCTTTGAATATTTTTAATGCGTCTAAAATTGCGATAGATGTGTGTGTGTATGCTGCAGCATTTATAATAATAGCTTGGTATTTATCTGTTTTTATAGCTTCGTGAATAAATTCAACTATTTCGCCTTCATGGTTAGATTGCTTTGCTATTAAGTCAATATTGCACTCTACAGCATGAGCTTTAATCGTTGATTCAATTCCGCTTAAGCTAATATTCCCATAATGCTCTTTCTCGCGCAGTTCGAGTAAATTTAGATTAGGGCCATTTATTAACAGAACATTCAGCATAGGATTAGCTTTTATCACGATGTAAAAAGACAGTAATAGGTATTGATAGGATGTATAATAGTCCTATTAATGGTAGGCATATCCAAGGTCTGATAATTAATAGTGCAAAAAATATTGTAATTATAATTAGAGTAGGGACAAAAAATCGATTATGGATTTGGAAGTTTTTTATGGAAATTGTTGGTATGTTACTTGCCATCATAACGGCTACAGTCATAGAGTAAACAGCTATCATATATGTGGTTATAGTGAAAGATATAAGGTCATTGAATGATAGCATGATCGGCAGCAGGA
Organism: Rickettsiales bacterium; assembly: GCA_018659145.1. GTDB lineage: Bacteria > Pseudomonadota > Alphaproteobacteria > Rickettsiales > JABIRX01 > JADHOX01. Next base: position 44,161 of record JABJNB010000005.1, on the reverse strand, counting down.
GTAGACCACCTCCGCATGGAGCAGAGATGCCTTGAAAAATATTTCCAAGGCCTTCGTCACTATTAAATCTGGCTAACCTAAAAGCGCAGCATATGATGATTAAGGTTGTAATAGCCCAACCAATACCTTTGTAAGGGATAGTTGTTAAAGACCATAGGTATAATAGTATAGCTGGAGCTACGCCAAAATTGACAAAGTCAGCAAGAGAGTCTAAAGCTGCACCAAATTTGCTTGAAGCATTTAATGCCCTTGCTATCCTGCCATCAAAGCCATCGATAAATGCTGCAATCACAATTAAACTTACAGCATTTTCCCATTTTTGATCTAAGGCATATCTGATTGAAGTTAATCCAATAGTTAAGCCAATCAATGTGACTATATTGGGTAATAAATTGATAAAGGGCAGATGAGACTCTTCGTTAGTCATAATTTATCTTTTGTTATTCGTTAGAGATTTTAGCTTTTGTAGTTGCTTTGGCCTTTGTAGCTTTTGGTACCGCACTACTACTTGCTTTTAATTTTGCTAATGTTGTCTCACCACCAATAACTCTTTGTCCCTTTAATACATTAATCTCAGAATCTAGTGGTAGGTAAATATCAACTCTTGAGCCAAATTTGATGATACCAAATTTTTTACCACGAGTTACATTATCACCCATAGCATAATCACAGACAATACGTTTTGCTATAAGTCCAGCAATTTGTATTACGACTATTTTTTGCTTTTTATCTGTTAAAATAAGCGAAGATTGCCTTTCATTGTCTGTTGAAGCTTTGTCTAAGGAAGCGTTTAGAAATTTTCCTGATCTATATTGGGTATCAATTATTGTACCTGATACGGGGCTTCGGTTTATGTGAACATCAAATACACTTAAGAAGGTACTAATGCGCATCAATTCTTTTTGCTCGATATCTAGCTCTTCAGGTGGAAAGGCTTTTTCTATAGCTGTAATTACGCCATCGGCAGCAGATATAACTAAATTATCATTCTCTGGAGTTACTCTATCAGGATCTCTAAAGAAATATGCTATATATAGAGTGGCAAGAGCTGAAATCCAGGTTAAATTAACTGCGATAGAAGAGCAGATAAGTGTGAATATAAAGGCAATAATGATGTATATATAGCCTTCTCTGTGAATTGATGGGATAAACTTTGTCATAATTGTATAAACGTGAATAAATTATTTGCTTGAAAAAATAATGCATATCTCTATCTAAATTGAAAGATTAGTAAAGTTTTTTTTAACATATCTGTAACGTATGATTTATGTATAATAGAGTTGCCATAGCTTATGGGGATGGGATAGGCCCAGAGATCATGGAATCTGTGTTAGCAGTTTTTAGGGCCGTGGAATTAAACTTATCTATTGATATTGTTGAAGTTGGTGAAAAACTTTATAGTCGCGGCTTTGATTCTGGCATCGCTCCTAGTGCTTGGGAAACGGTTTTGAATAATAAAATTTTATTAAAAGCACCAATTACTACACCTTTTGGCGGAGGGTATAAAAGTTTAAATGTTACTTTTAGGAAAGGTTTGGGGCTATATGCAAATGTGAGGCCTCTGAGGTCTTTTTCGCCTTTTGTAAAATCCTATTCTGATAAAGCGGATGTCGTTGTAATTCGAGAGAATGAGGAAGATTTATATGCAGGAATAGAATATCGCTTAAGCAATAATACTTATCAATCACTTAAGTTAGTTTCACGCCTTGGATGTGAAAAAATCATAAAATATGCTTTTGATTATGCTATAGCTAATAATCGGCGGAAGGTTACTTGCTGTGTAAAGGATAATATAATGAAAATGACAGATGGTTTATTTAGTAGTGTTTTTGATGAAATAGCAAAATCATACCCATCTATTGAAACAAATAAAATCATAGTAGATATTGGTACTGCTAGAATGGCAAAGTATCCTGAAGATTTTGATGTTATAGTTACGATGAATTTATATGGCGATATTATTTCTGATGTTATAGCTGAAATCTTAGGTAGTGTAGGCACATGTGGTTCTGCAAATATAGGTGATGACTTTGCTATGTTTGAAGCAATTCATGGATCAGCTCCTGACATTGCCGGTAAAAATATTGCTAATCCTTCAGGATTACTAAATGCTGCTATTATGATGCTCAATCATATTAATTTATCTGAGAAAGCATTATTAATTGAAAATGCTTTCTTAAAAACTATTGAAGATGGTGTGCATACAGCTGATATGTATAATAAAGAAATTTCAAATAAAAAAGTTACAACTTCAGAATTTACAGATGCAATTATAGCTAGGCTTGGGTCTAAACCGGAAGTGCTAAAGACTCAGGAAGTGCCTACGAAAAAAGTAGTTACATCGGGCTATAAAATTATTGATCAAGTAAAGGCAATCAAGCGAGATTTGGTAGGTACTGACATATATTTGAACTATAAGTATGATGTAGTAAATGATTTAGCAAATTTATTACAAGAATTGGGTGATGGTCTGAATTTGCAATTACAAATGATTTCGTCTCGTGGTCTTCAGATATGGCCAGTAAATGTTAATCCAAATGAGAAAAGCGAGCTTTCTCGTTGTCGTTTTGTCTCAAATCAAGTAGATAAAATGGTAACGCAGAAAGAGATATTGGCTTTGCTCACTTGTTGCAGTGATCAAGATCTAGATATTGCAAAAATAGAAAACCTTTATCTGTATGATGGAGAATTAGGTTTCTCCTTGTCTCAGGGGCAGTAGATGAGTTCAGATCGTACAAAGTATAAAAGTGAAGAGGGTCTGCTAAAGTCAGTAGAAGATAAATCATATTTTAAATCTGGCTTAGAGTGGCATTTGGACAAGTATTTATATCCATATTATTCTCGAAATATTTATTTCGTCTCTGTAGTGGTAATGGTTGTGAGTTTGCTTGTACTTTATACTGAAATAAGAGATTGGTATCCTTTGTCTGTGCAAAAAGCGGTTGTGCTTGTTAATGATAATAGTACGGAGAAAAAACTACAGCTATTTCAAATGAGTGATAAATACGCAAATCCAGATTTTGCGGTATTGGAATATTTATTAAAAAATTTTATACGATTAAATGAACAGTTTTATAAAGGGTCTTTAGACATATTGTCTTTAGATCAGAGAATTCAAAAAATTGCTAATAATTCTTCAAAATCATTTTCGAAGAACTTCCAGAAAACATTTGAGTATAATGATGCACGAAATTTGCTTTATAGAGTAGGTAAAAACGGCTCTAGATTACTTACAGTTAGTGATATTACTTTGCTTGGAGTTGATGAGAGCTTTTTGAATCAAATAAAAAATTTTGGAGATGTATTTTATTTTATGCCTGACCAAGCAGAGGCAATAATTAAGATTGAAGAGAAATCCTTAGTAAAAGATCCTGTAATTGAACGATATAAAGTACATATTGATTTTGTTTTCTCCGGAGTTATCTTTGACCAAGAAAATAAAAAGCTGACAATACCACAATTTGTAGTTAAAAATTATTATAAAACAAAATTATGAAATTGAAGTTAAGAAATTGGATATACTTATTTATTAGTATAGCGGCATTCCCCTGGAATGCTTTTGCGTTTGCTGAAATAGAACCGAGGCCTATGGCTTATGACTCTAGAATAGCATCTTATGTTTATCGGCCTGACTCGGTATATAAATATACAGGATATTATGAATTTCAGTCTCATATCAAATTTGAGGTTGGTGAGGCTATTAAAACTATATCTATGGGGGATACTACTGGTTGGGAGATTATTACTTCTAGCAATAGGTTGTTTTTGAAACCAAAATCTACACGGGCTAAAACAAATATGACTTTAATTACGAATAAGAGATTATATCATTTTGATTTGGATGCTGCGCATGCAAAATCGATATATCAAGAAGGTCTTATAATAGAGGCAAGATTTATCTATCCAAGTAAAGAGTCTCAAATAGAGTTGTTAGGGGAAGAAAATCAAGATGTCCCAGATTTGAAGCATCCGGAGAAATATAATTTTAATTATACTTTTAGTGGTCCTGATATTATAGCTCCTGTAAAAGTATTTGATGATGGACAATTTACGTTTTTTGAATTTTCTCGAAACAATTCGAAATTACCTGCAATATTCCAAGTTGATACGGAAGGTTATGAGGGCTTAGTGAACTTTAGAGTCGTTGGTGATTATATAGTTGTTGAATCTTTATCGGCATTATATACATTGCGCCATGGAACTAATACGGTATGTGTTTTTAATGAAGAATTAATGCCAGATCACGATTAGCCTGTACTTTAGGCTAAAAGGGGGAGGATATGTCGGCTAATATCATGTTTCTTACGCTTGCGCGTAAGTTATCACAAAGAATGTCTATTGATGATAGATATTTGTCATTATCATTAATATTATCGGTTAGTTATAAAGGTAGTTTGTTCGAACTAAATCAAAGAGTGAAGGATTTATTAGCTAGATCAGATTTGGGTCGAGAGGAGTTTATCTTCAAATTAGAAAAAATTTTATTTAATGATAATACGAATAGCAATTTGCGAAGTAAGTTTGATTCTATTGTAAATCTGTAGAGACGCATAATCATGCGTCGGCCGGGTAAATAATTATCGCCCGAAAGCCATTGTTATAAGAGTAATGCGACCCATATTTATTATGTGTTTAATATTTGTATACGAGGCAACCTGATGATGCGTCTCTACATTATGTGAGTGCAGCTTCGATAAGATCTTTTTGCTCTTTGACATGAACCGACATGTATCCTGTGGCTGGTGATGCGGATGCTATGCGTCCAACATAACGGATATTAGTTTCTAAGCTATCAAGGAATATATCTCTTATATGTGTCCATGCCCCAGCATTCTTAGATTCTTCTTGAACCCATAATATTTCAGCTTTTGGACTCTTGTCCAAAACAGCTTTTACAGCTTTCTTTGGGAATGGGTATAATTGTTCAATTCTATTAATCATAATACTTTTATTATCCTTGGCTGCTTCTGCTAAGTCATAATATATTTTGCCACTGCAGAAAATAATACGCTTGATGGTCTTATCTAATTTTCTAGGGTCTCTAATTAATTTTAGAAATTCTTTATCTGGCTCAAAATCTTCAATGTTGGAGACAGCTAGTTTATGTCTAAGTAGTGATTTTGGTGACATAACAATTAAAGGTTTTCGGAAATCTCGAAGCATTTGCTGTCTTAGCAAATGAAAGAAGTTTGCTGGTGTTGTTGTATTTACAATTTGCATATTATCTTCAGCACATAATTGTAAGAATCTTTCTAACCTAGCTGATGAGTGTTCAGGCCCTTGCCCTTCATATCCATGAGGTAATAATAGAGTTACACCTGACATTCTAAGCCATTTAGTCTCACCTGAAGCTATAAATTGGTCAATAATAATTTGAGCTCCATTAGCAAAATCACCAAATTGTCCTTCCCATATAGCTAAGCAATTAGGGTTTGAGAGTGAATAACCATATTCAAATCCTAATACTGAATATTCCGATAATACAGAGTTAAATACTTCAAATTTATTTTTTAAATTCGCTACTTTATTTAATGGCAATAAGCGTGATTCATCTTCTGAATCAACTAGAATTGAGTGTCTATGTGAGAATGTACCACGTCCGGAATCTTGGCCAGACAACCTGACGGAGTAACCATCTTGTAGTAATGATGCGTATGCTATTGATTCACCTAAGGCCCAATCAATATTTGTCCCACTTTTTACAATGGCATGCTTTGCTTGTTGCTGTTTAGCAATCTTAGTATTTATTTTAAAGTTATTAGGTATTGATGTTAGCGTGTCAATAATATCTATAGCTCTATCATGCTCTATACCAGTCTTGGGAGTAGAGTTCTTAGCGTGATATTCTGTGGTTAGATCGGACCATTTGTCAGAAAAGGAATTTACTTTATCAAAGATATAGTCTTCAGACTTTTGAAACTCTTCTTCTAATCTCTTATGTTGTTTTGCTTTGTAAGCATCGTATGTAGAGTCAGATATAACAGAAGATTCAATTAATTCTTTGGCGTAAATATTGTCCAAGGAGTTAAGTTTCTTGATTATTGTATACATGATAGGCTGGGTATAGGCTGGCTCATCACCTTCATTATGTCCATATTTTCTAAAGCAAACAATATCAAGAACTATGTCTTTTTTAAATGTTTGACGATATTTATAAGCAAGTTTTGAGGCAAAGATTACTTCATCTACAGAATTTCCGTTTACATGAATAATTGGACTCTCGATAAATTTGGCAACATCTGAACAATATTTTGTTGATCTTGATTCTGAGGGAGTAGCGGTAAAACCGATTTGGTTGTTAATGATAAGGTGAATTGTGCCACCAACATTATAACCATCAACATAAGCCATATTTAAACATTCAGCTACTGTTCCTTGTCCCATGAATGCGGCATCTCCATGAATTAATATTGGAATAACTTTAGATCGATCATCATCATGAAAGAAATCTTGCTTTGCCCTAACTTTACCAATTACAACTGAATTTACAGCTTCTAGGTGAGAAGGGTTGTAAGCAAGCGCGACATGAGTTTTATGATTACCTTCAAATCTGTCAGAAGAGTAACCCATATGATATTTTACATCACCACTTACTTTGTAATTGTCTGGAAATGGGCATGCGCCTTTAAATTCAGCTATCATTTCAGAGTAAGGTTTCTTCATGATGTTAGTTAGGACGTTTAAACGCCCTCTATGCGCCATACCAAGTTCAACATCGAGTACACCATTACGTAAGCTTTGTTTTATTATGGCTTCTATTGATGGAATGATAGCCTCTCCACCTTCGACGGAAAATCTTTTAGCGCCTGGGAATTTTTTATGTAACATTTGTTCAAAAGACACAGCATCATGCAGTTGCTCTAATGCAGATTGTCTCTCTTCATTCGTTACAATGTTTAAATTCTCTTGTGGAGATTCAATGTTATTATAAAGCCATTTTAATTCTTCTTCATTATTTATATGGTCAAATTCATATGTAATATTTGAACAGTAAACATTATCTAGTTTGCTCAGGATGCTTTGAATATTTTTTCCACTATAAGCAGAATGATGATGATTACTTGTTACAAAAGTTTCAGATTGATCCGTGATATTATATGTTTTGGCTAATAACAAAGGATGTTTGAACTTTTTAGATAACCCTAAAGGATCTGTATTAGCAGCCAAATGTCCATAACGTCTATAGCTATTTATTAAGCTAGCAATTTTAATGTTGGTATCAGAGGCCCTGGACGTTAAAGTTGAAGGATGGGTATTTGCGATGTTATTATCCCATTTTATTTTGGTATAATCCGCAACTAAAGAGTTAATATCATCACCTACATCCTTAAAAAAATCTTGCCAATCTTGATCAACAGAATTTTGATCATTTAAATATTTTTCATATAGGTCTTCTATGAATTCTGCATTACCAGAAAACATATATGCTGATTTTTTTAATTGATCTTCTGACATAAGAATTTGTTAAGAGTTTAAACGCTTCATTTAAAGCAAGCTTGATAATAAATAATAGAATTTTATTTACTACCCTAACTTTGAGAAATATGGGATGTTTCTTAGTTTATCGGGGTTAGTAACGGTTCGTCGCTCTTACCCATCATTCCACATATCTATATCACGCTAATATCCGGACAAGATTGTCGGCTATTCCTGCGAATAAGAAAATGATTTGTATGGTCAAAATAGCAGTATTATTGCAATGATTAAATCACTTTAGGTAGTGATGATACATGGGGGTTCGAGGTCCGAAGCTATAGTTTTTGCCCTCTGTAACTTTTCACGATATGCAATATAGATGTTACTACTTATAATGATTGCTGAACCAACTATTTCATTAGTTGTGAGATGCTCATCAAAGAGTATCCAGGCAAAGACAGAGACAAAGATTAGTTTGGTGAAATCTATAGGTAGAATATTAGATAATTCAGTAGAGCTCATCGCTTTAGTTAGTGTGAAATATGATAAATTTGAAATGGCACCGATGGCAATCAAAATGAGCCAATCATAGATATAAACCTCTTGCCAATAAAAGAGTGCAAACGGCAAAGACATTGGTGTCATAAACAGTACCATGTAAAAAGTGATAGATGTTGAGGATTCTGTTTTTGTTAAGTTTTTGATAATGATTGCTGTTACTGCCCACAACATGGTTGATCCAATAACCACAAAAATCACATGGTTAACATTATTGTGTCCGGGGTTGATAATAATTATAGTACCAATAAAGCCTATAATAACAGCGCTCCATCTACGTATATGCATTTTATCTTTTAAGTATATTGCCGCCGCAATAGCTGTAAAGATAGGTGCGGTAAAGGATAGGGCGGTTGCGAAGGATATCTTTAGATTTGCCAAGCCATAGAACCAAGACATCATAGCTATAACTCCGATAAGAGATCTATAGAAATATAGTGGTAATTGATTAGTTTTTAATGATGAGTACCCTAGAGGTATTACCCAAATTAACATTATTAATAATGCAAAAAAATTACGGAAAAAAACTATGAAGAAAGGGTGGTAATCCTCAGATGCTATTCTAATCAAGATAAGCATCACGCCCATTAGCATATTAGAGAGTAAGGCCCAACACATTCCTTTTGTTTTATCGGTCATGTTTTGACTCTCAATTAATATTACGTAGGTGCAGGTTTCCCCTACCGTGATTAAACATATTGCGAGTATGTTTTCGGGTGGGAGAACCCCCACCCTGCAAATTATACCAAATTCTGTTCGATAAATTCGCTAATCTGACTAGGGGTTTCTACCGAGTTAATTTGAAAATTTCTGTCACTACGCTTAGCTAATCCTGATAATACTTTCCCAGAGCCAATTTCAGCTAAATTAAAATGTCCATTATTAGATAAATACTGTATAGATTCGCGCCATCTGACAACAGATGTTAATTGTCTTAATAAAAGATCTTTTATTTCAAGTGGGTCGCTCGTTATATCTGCTGTTACATTAGCAATTAAATTAACTTCAGGTTTTAGAAGGACAATAGAGTCTAAGCCATCTTTAAGCTTGCTTTCTGCAGGTTTTATTAATGAAGAGTGAAAGGCTCCACTAACTGGTAATTTTATAGCTATTTTAGCTCCCAATTCTTTAGCAATTATAAGCGCTCTCTCAATAGCTGCCATATCACCACTTAAAACTACTTGTCCGGTTGAATTATCATTAGCAATTTCACAAATATCACCTTCAGCACTTTTATTCGCAATTTTCTTGGCTGTGGCTATATCCACGCCAATAATTGCAGCCATAGCGCCATTTGAGTTCTTACCTGCATTTGCCATCGCATCTCCTCTTATTTTTAGAATCTTAGCGCAATCTGAGATTGATATAGCTTTAGCTGCAGCAAGGGCAGAATATTCTCCCAAAGAATGCCCGCAAACAAAATTAGTAAATTCATTCAAATTTTTTTTAGATTCCGCTTCAATCACTCGCATAATGGCAAGAGAAACGGCCATTAACGCTGGCTGGGCATTTTCTGTTTGAGTTAGCTCGTCAAAATCACCATCAAACATCAATTGCGATAGATTTTGTCCCAAGCTATTATCGATTTCTTGAAATACTTCTTTTGCGACAGAAAATGTTTGATATAATTCCTTTCCCATACCAATTTTTTGCGACCCTTGACCTGGAAACATTAATGTTATTTTCTTCATGATATAATAATTTGAATTAGTGTTTTATGTTTTAAATGATAGAAAAATAGGAGCTTTATTAGAAACTTAAGTTATTTGTATCTAAAAACCCTTATTTGGGCCTATATCTTTATTATAATTATTTGATATCACAAGTAAATAATGCTACAATTGTTGGAACTTTAGAGAATTTATGAATAGATCGATTATCTTAATATTATTAACAACTTTTTGTAGCTCTTGTGTTACTGAAGCTTTTAGCTATCCTAAAGCATGGAACTGGGGGTCTAAACCTAGATATTTTATGATGAGAGGTATGCCAGATCAAGATGATGATTACACGAAAGGATATGCTGATGGTTGTCAGTCAAACTTTACTATGGTAGCACAAGGCGCGGTTCGAAGTTTGTCTCCTCAATATGATGGTTGGAAACTAACTACTAATAGGCTCTATGCTGCTGGATTTGTTGATGGTGAAGAGCATTGTACCTATGCATATGATTGGGATATTACATAAATATATGAATTATATAAAAAGATTTCTCATATCTCTTATGCTGCTATTTTCTTTAGTAGCTTGTAATGCGACCTCAATGTTTGATTATTTTACTAAACCTGCCTTATTAGACTTGAGGCCTCCTCCAGGACCACCTGATTATCAAGCTGCATTTGTTGATGGATGCGCTACTGCGTCGCAGGAAAATAACCAAAATATTTTGGCTTTACATGGTAAAGGTATGTATATGAATGCTGATATGAATAATAAATCTCCGATTTACCGTAGTATGTGGCGTAGTGTCTATATTTATTGTGGATTATGGATTCCTTATCAATCCAGAAATAGGATGTCATTTTTTAAAGCAGATTGGACATTTCAAGTTCAATCTATGCCATGGACAAAAAAGCATAACCTGCTTCATGATGCTCCTCCTGGTCCATATGCTTTTCGTGAAGGTTGGAAGGAAGGCTGTATCACTGGAAAGGCAGCTACAGGTCAAAGTCATCATAAAATGGTTTATACGTTTATTAAAAGTGCTAAATGGATTGAAGGAGATCATTTTAATCCAGCATTCGAGAAGGGTTGGCAAACGGCATTTTGGTGGTGTCAAAGATATTATGATATTATGGTATCACCTGATAGAAAATCGTTTTTATAGGTAGGATGAGAAAGATATTATTAATTTCATTATTATATTTTTTGTGTTCTTGCTCAGTAAGTCCTTATACGATTCATTTACCACAGGAAGGTTCTTATCAGACAGTAAAAGGTGTGCGTGATGGTTGTGATTCTGCGCATTCATCAAGAGGAAATAGTATGATGCGTACATTTTATAAGTTTGAACAGGATCCTTATCTAATAACGGATGATGAATATTTTCATTCATGGTACCGTGGTTATATTTATTGTTTCCACATAATTAATCGAAGAGCATTTAAAACAATAGATAGTGATTTAGCTCCTGCGCATCAAAATTTCTGGGGAGCTGGTAGACCTAAAATTGATTTTCCACTTGATCAGGGTGTTCCAACTCCGTGGTCGCATGATGGTATACAATTATTTGGCGAGAGTGAGTCATCAGGTGGTGGAGTTTGGTGGAATAATATGTTTAAAGGGTGCAAAACAGTTTTTTGTTAGAGTTATATATGCGAACATTTATTTTAATTACATTATTATTTTTTATCACAGGCTGCAATTTGACAAAACATAATATTTTTGCACCAAATACCAAGGTATTCAAAATGATGCCAGATGGACCTGCGGTTTATCAATCTGCTTGGTTAGATGGATGTGAGTCCGGTCTAGCAACGGGGTTTGCTACAGATTATTATCGCTATTTTTATAAGTATAAAAAAGATTTAGACATGATTAAGTCAGGAAATAAAATGTATTTAAAAGCATGGCCTGCTGCCATGATCTATTGTCGTCACTATGCTACTGGTACTTTAAATGAAGCTGGTATGTTGCCGAAGCTACCTGGTACTAATTACCCACCAATTCCATTTGGTCATGAAACATTATTTGGCAATGTATTTAGTTTAAAGAATCAGGGAGCGGTAGGATTGTCATTGTGGTAGAATATGGGCTTGGCTCGAATCAAAATCACAAATTTTTTTCTTCTTAAAATATGTATTATTTTTGTATAATTTATTTTGAATAGCTTTGGCTATTAAAAAAATCCTACCAAGGAATCCAAGATCTTAAGAATAAAAATCTTTGCAATTCTGATTTGAGACAGGCCCTCTATATAAGGTAAAGGAAAGCATGGAGCTCGGTCCACCAAGTGCGGGAGAACAACGCCCCTACAAAGTTTTTAAAGGAATGTAGGCGGTGGTACTCAGCCCTTACACTTTTTTATTAAATAACTCTTCTATAGCGTTTACGGCTTTAGTCTCTGGAGAAATTTGATCAGGGTTCTTAAATTTACTGATTATTTTGCTATAAGCTGCAATTTGATCATATCTTTTTTCTTTATGATAATAATAATTACGAAATTCTTGATAAATTAGATCAGCTTTGCAGCGGGCATGTAGGTATTCGGGGATGATTGCGTGATTAGCTTGGTAGTTAAGTAAGTTTGCATAACGAGATTTTACACGTAATATCTTGGTTGCGATAAAGTAAGTTAGGGTACTAAATCTATAAAATATTATCATTGCTATAGATTCGTTGGCTAACTCCATAGTATTTGTTCCTGATTTTAAAATAGCTAGATAACAGTCATCTAAAATCTCTGCTTTTTTAGTATTTTTAATTACTATATTGACCTCAGATTTTTTGATCTCCTGCTCATATATGCTGTAAATTAGGTCTTTTGTTTCTTGCGTTACAAAAAGATGGAGGTTAAATTTGGTTCCAAAATTTGATTTGATTAAGTAGATAAGTTCTTTGAGCATTGATTTAAATCGCAAAATCTCAGATCTTCTGCTGCCGGGAGTGATGATGACATTATTACTCTTTCTAGTGACTTCCTTTGGCTGGAAATCGGAGAAAATTGGATGACCAATAAAATTAGTTTTTAGTCCATGATCTTCAAAATAGGGTGGTTCAAATGGCAATATAACGAGCAATAAATCATATAGTTGTGCAATTTTTTTAGCTCGTTTCTTTCGGTAAGCCCAAACGGTAGGAGCGACGTAATGTACAATCTTACTATTTAGATTAGGAGCTCTTTGTTTTAATTTTTTTATTACTCTGAAGTTAAAATCAGGCGCATCTATGGTAATAATAAGGTCTGGCTGGAAATTAATAATAGCATCCACAGATGCATTTATTCGCGAAAGCAATCTAGGGATATGTGGAATTACTTCAATTAAGCCATTTACCGAAATATCTTTAAGGTTAAAAATAGGTTCTAAGCCAGCATTAATCAATTGCTCACCACCAACTCCAGTTATTTTTAATGATTTAAAGCGTTTATTTAATTCTTTAACTAATTTTGCGCCCAATAAATCACCGGAGGATTCGCCCGCAATAATAAAAATCTTCATATTATTTCATAGTATGTTCACTTGCATCCTGTAATTCAGGGATAAAATCTTCTATAGTAATTTGGCTTGTTTTAAAGGAAAAAATTAAAACATCTTAATTTTGATGGTATTTTTCAAGAAATCAGCTATTTAAAGTTTTTTTAATTATGAGGTTTATTATGACAAGTATGGTCGGTGGTGTCGATGGCACAACATTAAAACAAATTATCGAAAAAGTAGAGCGTTTAGAAGAGGATAAAAAGGCGATAGCTGATGATATCAAGGATGTAATGCAAGAAGCTAAGTCGATTGGTTTTGATGTAAAAATTATTCGTGAAGTATTAAAATTACGAAAGTTAGATAGTAATGATCTTTTTGAATTAGAGTCTATGGTTGAAATCTATAAAAAAGCGATTGGTATGAATGGTGAAGTTGAGACTGAAATCCCAGCAGAAGACATATTAGAAAATGTCGCTTAATTATGCTTAATTCTGGAGGTTTAGAGAAAAATATTATTATAGGTATCTCTGGGGCTTCGGGTAGTATTTATGGTATTAGGCTGCTTGAAAAGCTCAAAGCAGTGCCTAATGTCAAAACTCATTTAGTTATCACTAAATCTGCTAATATTACTCTTGATTTGGAAACCGATTATAAAATTCGTGATGTTATAGAGTTATCTGATTTTCATTATAATGCAAATGATATAGCTAGTACAATAGCTAGCGGTTCTTTTATCACTGATGGCATGATTATTGCGCCATGTTCGGTAAAAACTTTAGCATCTATTGCTACTGGTAATTGTAATAATCTGCTAAGCCGTGCTGCGGATGTGATGTTAAAAGAAAGGCGTAAGTTGGTATTAATGCTCCGGGAAACACCTTTTAATTTGATACATATTGATAATATGCAAAAGGCAACACTCGCTGGTGCTATTATAATGCCGCCAGTTCCAGCTTTTTATACTAAGCCAAAAGCAATCGATGACCTAGTTGATTATTCTGTTGCTCGGGCGCTTGATTTGCTCTCTATTCATGATGATGGAATTAAGCGTTGGGTTAAATAGTTTTTTACCTGATCGAATCTACCCCTCCCGGATCCGTCTTCGCCCTTTGGGCTTCACAGGAGTCCGGCTTCCTCTCGAGGGGTAAGTAAGCATTCACGGCTGGACTGGTGTTATCTTGCCTTCTACTCTTGCAGACTGTGTCATAATATAATTACAAACTCTTTATCGAAAAACTCTGTCGCAATTATATTGCGACACAGCATGTTCTTACTTCCCCCTACGAGATATCATTTTCTCTTATTCAGCTTCCGCCATATCTGTGGGTAGGTGAACTCTCCTTGCCATAGGCCTAGCTTGCTTATTCTTGCCTGTTCTTGATGTTTGTATAGTGGTGAAGGCATGCGGTATATTACTGCCCAGCCATGTTCGAGCATATCTATGGCTATATCGATATTACCGACATAGCATGAGGATAGATATCTATCATAAATGTCTGTGGCATAACTTTGGCAGGTTACTTTTTTATTTGCGGTTAAATTTTCCAGATATTGCATAGCCTTTCTACCACAAGGATAAGTTTCTTGTTTTGAGTTTTGGCAGTTTTGATAAAATTCTGGCGCATCAATAGCTTTTAGTCTTATTTCATAATTATCGACAATTATTGAGTCTCCATCAATTATTTTGGCATATCCGGATATTTTGAGATTAACTTTGCTTTGCTTTCCATGGGATGATGTGTTGGAGCTAGTTATTTTAGAAAATTTATAGATAGCTGTGCTCAGTAGTAAAATAATTAGAGAGGATGTAATAAATTTGTTTGATTTTTGCATATTTCTACTTAAAGAATGTTCGTATGAATAGTTCGTTGTTAGAACTTGCCATTTCGCTTGTGATCATCAGTTTAATTATTTGCTCTACATTACTTGGTCAAAATTTAGTTTATAATTCTCAGTTAAAAAACTTCCTATTTGAAGTTCAGGATATCAAGGCGAAGATTTTGACTTTTAAAGATCAGAATAATTTTCTACCGGGAGACTTCCCTTATGCCAATAAATTATGGCAGGTGGAATGTCAAAAATTATTAATTTTATATAATCTTGGCTGCGATGGTAATGGAGATGAGTATATTGGTAATATTGCCGAAGGTTTTTTAGCCTTTAATCATTTGACGTTTAGTGGTCTTTATTTCTGGGGAATAGAAGGGGGTATGGTTTATTCCTATGCTAAGACTAGAGTCAATGTAGCGCGCAGTAAGTTTATTGATAGTGATATTCAGCTTTTGGGTGATACGAAGCTACATATAATTAATTATAATATTGAGCATTTAGGTAAGAATTTTGTTAGATTTGCAAAGGCTAGAAGTCAGGGTAATATTTTAGATAGTATCTTATCTCCAAAGGATAGTCATTATGTTGATTACAAAATTGATGATGGGATCCCGATGTCAGGTAGTGTCATAGCTGATATGGGTAGTTTAGAATATGGGGGCCTAGGCCAGCAGTTATGTGTACGGATGGTTGAAAATAATTTATTTTTTTATAGAAAGTTTGATAGCAATATATATTGCTATATGCAAGTCTCGTTAGAGAAATAAGCAGGTAGTCATAATTCGTAATAAATCATGATAAATAATTTTAATAAATGGATGAGTTAATGAAACAAGACGAGATCAATAAAAATACTGATATAGCCTCTAATCAAGAGTTACAATCTCAAGTCAAGCAGGAACTAGAAAGTAACTCTATAGACGATTCACAGGTATTAGATGATAATTTGTCGCCGGATGATGAATTGGGAAAAACCTTGTTAGAGAAAGGTTGTATATCAGAAGATCAGCTTGAGATGGCTAAAAAAGAAGAAAAGAGAATGAATGCAGGCAATATAGGAGAAGTTCTTGTGTTGCTAGGGTTTATAACTGAGTCTGTTTTGGGGGAGGCTATTAGCCAGACTTCCGGAATTGAAAAATTTGATATTAAAAATGTTGTTTTAGATAGTGAATTAGTTCGGAAATTACCGAAGGATGTTGCCTTAAAATATAAAATAGTGCCCGTAGCATTAAAGGGTAATGTAGTTTCTGTTGCTGTGCATGATGTTTTTGATGTGATTGCAATTGATAAGGTTAAAAAATATTTTCCACAAGGGATGACCATTGATCCAATATTCTGTAGTGAAGTTGATATTTTAGATATAGTTGATCAATATTATGAATATGAGATGTCAATAGATGGCGTTTTAAAAGAAATTGAAAATAATACTCAAGGCATTGAAACGGAATCTACAGGAGAAGATTTTCGAAATCCTGTGGTTAGATTAGTAGACTCGTTTTTAATTGATGCTGTGCATTGTGGGGCTTCTGATATTCACTTTGAGCCAGAAGCAAATTTTCTTAGAGTGCGTTATCGAATTGATGGAAGGATGCAGCAAATTAAAACTTTTCATAAGGAGTTCTGGGCTGCGGTTGCTGTTAGGATTAAAATTATGTCGGGTATGAATATTGCTGAGAGTAGGAAGTCACAAGATGGGCATGCCGCGGCTACTGTATTGGGGCGTGAGGTTGATTTTCGTGTAGCTACTCAGCTCACAGTTCATGGCGAAAACATAGTGATGCGTATTCTTGATAAAACTCGTTCATTAGTGAGTTTGGATAAACTGGGTTATAGTCAGCATAATATTAATGTGCTTAAGAAAATGTTTTTAAAGCCAGATGGCATTATTATCGTAACTGGTCCAACGGGTTCTGGTAAAACTACCACTTTATATTCAGTGCTGAATATGATTAACAATATTCATAAGAATATTATGACATTGGAAGATCCAGTTGAGTATGAACTGCCTTTAATTCGTCAATCAAATGTGAAGGAAGGTAGTATAGGTTTTGTTGATGGGATAAAATCATTATTGCGGCAAGATCCAGATGTTATATTTGTGGGTGAGGTTAGAGATGCTGAAACAGCTTCTATTGCACTTAGGGCAGCTATGACAGGTCACCAGGTATTTACAACCCTGCATACAAATGATGCAATTAGTGTTGTGCCAAGGTTAATAGATGTTGGAATTAAACCATTCTTATTAGCTGGTTCATTAGTATGCGCTGTGGCGCAAAGATTAGTCAGGCGTTTATGTGTTGAATGTAAGGTCGGGTATATGGCAACAGAAGAAGAGTGTAGGATCTTGGAGATAGATAAACCTACGCAGATTTTCAAAGCTTCATCTTGTAAGTCTTGTATGAATACGGGTTATAAAGGCCGTATAGTTGCGTCAGAAATTTTTGTTGTATCAAGAAAAATTAGTGAAATGATCTCTTTGAATAAAACAACCAATGAAATCTATGATCAAGCTATCAGCGAAGGTTTTATAGCTATGGACCGGGATGGAATAAATAAAGTTATAGAAGGCGTGATCTCAATTCCAGAATTGGTTCGCTCGGTTGATATGACAGAGAGGCTTTAATGGCAAATTATAGCTACATAGCAGTTTCAGAGCAAGGCAAGCAGTTTAAGGGTAGTATGAATGCTAGTGGATTATCTGACCTGCAGTATAAACTATCTGATATAGGTTTGGAGCTTATTACTGCAAGTGAGTCATCCTCCTCATTTTTTAATTTCACTAAAACAATTTCTGTCAAAGATTTGATTTTGATATGCACACATTTTGAACAGTTGGATAAGGCCGGGGTGCCAATTATTGAATCAATTGAAGATTTGATAGATTCGGCATCAGGTAATGTCATGCGTAACCTAGTTCAAGATATTTATGATGATGTTAAATCTGGTAAGATGTTATCACAAGCTATGTCAAACCATCCTAAAACTTTTGACGAAGTATTTATAGGTCTAATAGCTGCGGGAGAAAAAACTGGTAAATTGCATCAGTCATTTGCTTATTTGTCAGACCATCTAAAATGGGCGGATGATATTAAGCGTAAGACTAAAAAGGCTGTAAAATATCCAATTTTCTTATTAGTTGTGTTATTTGCTGTAACAGCAATTATGATGCTTTTTGTTATACCGAAATTATCAGATTTTTTACTAAATCAGAATTTTGATTTACCATTTTATACCAAGGCATTGATAGCCTCCTCGGAATTTTTCAAGCAAAATTGGGCTTTGATGATAATTATCCCAGGTGTTACTGTTTTCTTGCATAAGCTATTGAAATTTTTTGTAGAATCTTATGCTTATTATACAGATAAACTAATACTCAATATTCCGTTTATTGGTAAGGCATTACTAAAAATTGATATAGCGCGATTCACACAGTTCTTTCTAATTACTTATAAAAGTGGAATTGATATTATAGCTTGTTTACAGGTAGTAGAAAAAGTTGTGAAAAATAGGGTGGTTAAAAGAACTTTAGCAGAAATTACACAAGAAATATCGGATGGCTCGACAATGAGTTTAGCTTTAAAAAAGTCAAATCAATTCCCAAGCTTGGTTGTGCGTATGTTTAGGGTTGGCGAGCAAACGGGAAATATGACTGAATCATTGGAAAATATTAAATTTTTTTATGATAAGGAAGTAAATGATGCAGTGGACTCATTAATTGGCTTAATTCAACCTGTGCTGACTTTGGTGATGGGAGGGTTGTTGTTGTGGATATCATTATCAGTATTTGGCCCACTTTATTCTAGTTTTAGTACGATAAAGTAACATGAATATTTTTTTGCATAAATTAACATTCAAAAAGATCGTTATCCTCTTAGGCGATAATTTTGCTAAGGTTTTGATTTATCATAAATCAGCTATTATTGAGGATATTAAAATTGCTGATATTAGTGATAAAGCTCAAATGAAAGAATTGGCAGCTTTGTTATTAAAATATCAAAAATTACCGATTTATATAGTGTTAAATGTTTCAGAGCAATCTTTTGAAGCAATATCAATACCAACATCTAATCCTTTTTTATTCAGCAAATTAATAAGTCGTAAAGTTGCTCCAAAAAAGGGTGGGGAGAATGTCATAAAGGGCTATTATAAAGTTTCTAATAATAATGGTAAGAAAAAAAGTACAGATTGTATTTTAGTTAAGATTCCAACTGTTTCTCCATTGAAAGAGTGGTTATCTTTTTTAGATAATATGCCCAATATTATACGCGCTATATATTCCTTTCCGGTTGAGCTACAAGCTATTGAATGTGATATAGTTAAGTTTTTAGCAGAGCAGGAGTCGGGTATTAATCCAGACAGTAAGGTTGTCAAAAAAACGAAAGTTAATTTTAAGGTTAAAGATAAAGTTCCGCAAGAAGAGAAGGGTGCATCTAAATGGACATTTTATGTTTTTCAAAGTGAGACTAGTGGTATTAGATTCACGATTATTAAAGATGGTGATTTAGTCTTTACACGTTTGCTACATTATAGTTTTGAGGAAGGTCCGTTCATAGAAGAGAGGGTGGAGGTAATTAAAAATGAGATGATAGGCACGATAGAGTATTTAAAGCGGCTGGATTTTAAGGAGCAAGATGGCATTAATATTTATCTTTTTGTTGATAATAAATTCAATGCATTCTTTCAAAAATTTGATCTACCAAATTATAATTTTGTTTATATTAATTTACAGTTATTTGGAGAATTAAAATTTCGTGATCATAAAAACCTAGATTATGATGCTGAGCCGGATAAGTTATTTATAAATTACTTTGTCAGTAGTGGATTATATAATGGATTTATTACACCAAAACTAAAGTCGGCATCTTCATTACTAGATAATAATATTATTGCTACTGTCTGCTTAGCTAGTATGCTTGTGATAACGGCAGCTTTAGCGGTATTACCTCTTTATAGAATATCCTTAATGAAGGACTCGATAAAGTTTAATGTTGCTGATAAGAATAGATATGCGGGTCAGTTAGAAACAATTAGGGAGAAAAAATTTGGTTTTGATATTGATGAAGATAAGGTGATTGATGTAGCTTTTCTGCATAAGAAATTAATGAATGATGCTCAAGATCCAATAAAGATGATATTTGAATTTTATAATTTTCTGCCTAGCAACATTATTATGTCTGATATTGATTGGGAGGTATATAAAGAAACGCAAATGAAGCTTGTAATCTCGGCGCATTTTAAATCTGAAGGTCTGTCATTTGAAGAGGTTTTCTCAGCATATGATGCATTTCTTAGATCTATTAAGACTGGTTTTCCTAAGTATGATATAGATCATTCGGAGTTACCAGACACTATTAGCTTTGAGAGTACTGTAGAGAGTCTACCAATCAACATACAAGTAGTGGGCCCGGTTAGGTAATGGTTATAAAAAAGTTAAAAGCTATATTATTTGCTAAAATTGTTATAATCCTTGTGATGATAAGCGGTTCTTATATTTTTAGTGATAAAAAATACGATGATTTAAAAAAGTTAGATCGGCGTGAGACAAAAGAGATATCCGAGCTCAAACAAATTAAAGCTAAGATTTATCATTTTAATACCAAAACTGAAGATATATCTGAAGCTTTAGCTACTTGGGAATATATCACAGATGAGGTTAAAGAGTTTAATGGTTTAAAACTGGGTGATGCTAAAGAAATTATTGATAGAGTTAAAAAGAAGCATAATTTAAACCAGCTAGATATTAAATTATCCAAACCAGAAATATTACAAGGTAAGTATAAGGGGGTTAAGGTTGGTGTAGAATCAACAATTTTAAAAATCAAAATCAGGTCATATACTGACATACAAGTATTTTATTTTTTGTATGATATTTTAGTTATGCTGCCAGGTTATCCACAAGTGATAAAGTTTAGTATTAAGAAATCTCATGATTTAAATGATTCAAATTTATATCGAATTGCACGAGATCCTAAATTTTCACCCGTCTTATCTGAAATTGATATCAGATGGAACGATCTTAAGAGTTTGTGATGATAAAAATCATTGGTCTTACATTAATATTTTTGTGTCATAGTTTATATGCTGGAGAGGTTTCCAATGATATTGCTCAAATAGACCCTGATGCTGAATCTACGATTGTTGAAAGTGAGAAAAAATATAACTTTATGAGCTCTGCAGTTTATGATTACCACATTAAAGATATCTCAAAAGGAAATAGTATCCTGTATTCTAAGAAACAGATAAGCCAATTAGATAAAATCCTATCTGCTTTATTATTAGGTGAGGCTATTGATCAAGAGGATTTATTTGAAAAAGATGAGCCAGAGAAAGAGAGGGAGAAGGAGAAAGAGGAGGTTAAGGAAGCTATATCCAATAATTCAATAAGGTTTTATTTAAATTCAATTCTCTATAGTGGGCCAGACAGTTGGATTGTTTGGGTAAATGGTAAAAAATATAACCAAGATAACCGAGGGGCTGAGGAATTTCAGATTGAGAAAGTAACTAGAAACAGAGTTGCGATTAAGTGGGTTACTGGTTATACTAAATTTGTATATATTTTAAAGAAGGCGGCGGATAATCCCGACCTACCGAGGGGTATGATAATTCGGATAGTTGACAATATTGCTAATGTTAGTTTTTATCTGGAGACAAATCAGAAATTTTTGCTTAGTAAAAATCTAACAATTACAGAAGGAAGGTGATAATGAAACAAGGGATAAATGCGATTGAAATAGTTGGCTTAAATAAATTCTTTGGGGGTAGGGAAGTACTCAAGGATATTAATTTTACTATTGAGAAAGGTGATATTTTTGGATTAGTAGGGGTTAATGGTATTGGAAAAACTACGCTCCTCAAAATAATTTTAGATTTATTAACTCCAGATAGTGGAGAGGTGAGAATTTATGATAAATCTTCGTCTGATAATAACTCTAGGGCGAACCTATCATATCTGCCGGAGAAGTTTTACCCTTCGCAATTTTTAAAAGGACATGAGTTTCTAGCTTTATCATCAGAGCAGTTTAACAAGAAATATGATTCAGATAAGGCCAAATTAATTGCTCAAAAACTTGATCTTGATATTGCATCCCTTGATCAAAAAATAGCAAAATATTCTAAAGGTATGGGGCAGAAATTAGGCTTGATCTCGGTGTTTTTATCTGAGGCACCATTATTAATATTAGATGAGCCTATGAGTGGATTAGATCCGCATGTTAGAATTAGATTAAAAGAGTTGCTGAGTGAGTATAGCAAAGAGCAAAAGACTATATTTTTTAGCTCGCATATTTTATCAGATATTGATGAGATTTCTGATAAGATTGCTGTAATTCATGGGGCGGAAGTTATTTTTCTAGGTAAGCCAGCTGAGTTTAAAGATAGGTATAAAGCTAAAACTTTGGAGCAGGCATTCTTAACTGCAATTGATAAAGCATGAAAACTTATATAGCAAAATTACAAAATGGTGAGTTATTATCCGAATCAGAATTAATCAAGATATTTACTAACATTATTAGTAATGGTTATGCTGAGGCAGATGTGATTGCTTTTTTATTAGCTCTAAATGATAAGGCTGATATTTATCATGAAATTAAGATCTTGCGTGATATTATTTTTGCTGGCTCCCATAAGATTACGGGTTTTGAAGATGCTATTGATTTATGCGGTACTGGTGGTGATAATTTAAATTATTTAAATATTTCGACTTGTTCAGCATTTATTGTTGCAAGTGCTGGTATTCAAGTTGCCAAACATGGTAATAGAGGTGTGTCTTCAAAGTCTGGGTCATCAGATGTATTAACATCTTTGGGTGTGGATATTATGCTGGATAGGTCACGTTCTGCAGCGTGCTTATCTGAGATTGGTATTGCATTTCTATTTGCGCCCCTTTATCACCCCATTTTAAAAAATGTTGCTGAGATTAGGAATAAAATCGGACAAAGAACAATTTTTAATATTCTGGGACCATTATTAAATCCAGCTAGTGTTAAGCGTCAGTTAATAGGTGTTTATGACTTTAGTTTAGCCGAGACAATATGCGAGGTAATGCGTGATAATGGTAGTGAGAGAGTTATCGTTGTGCATGGGGCTAATGGTGCAGATGAAGTCACCACTGTAGGAGTTACGAAGATTTGTGAACTCAATGATGGAGAGATTAAGTTTTGGGATTTTGATCCAAAAGAGTTTGGTTTAGAGTTTTGTAATAGCGATGAGTTGGTTGGTGGAGACTCTAATTATAACGCAAAGCGTATTGTGAGTCTGTTAGAAGGTGAGCAATCGGCCTTTGCAGATAATGTAGTTTTGAACAGCGCTTTTGCTATTTATTTAGTAGGTGCAAAAACTTGCTTGCAGGAGGCAATTCTGTATGCTAGAGATTTAATTAATGCAGGTAAGGCAATGCAGAAGTTTAATCAATTAAAAAATTTTAGATAATCGTGTTTACAGAAATATTTAGTTTTATTAACGAAATCATAGATTCTATAGGTTACTTAGGAATCTTTTTATTAATGGCTTTGGAAAGTAGTTTTTTTCCCTTTCCAAGTGAAATCGTTATGATCCCAGCGGGTTTTTTAGCTTCGCTAGGGCGTTATAATATTTATGGAGTTATTTTTGCCGGTGTTTTAGGTAGTTTGGTTGGTGCTCTTTTTAATTATTATTTTGCTAAAAAATATGGCTTAAAATTACTCGCTAAATATGGTAAATATATTGGCATTAAAAAAGCTAGTTTAGATAAAGTTATGAAGTTTTTTGCAGATCATGGCTTGTTTAGCACTTTTATTGGTCGCTTGCTACCAGGTGTAAGGCAGTATATCTCTCTTCCAGCGGGTATAGTTGGTATTGATATAGTTAAGTTCTCATTATACACGAGTCTGGGTGCTTTAATTTGGGTATCTATCTTATCTTTACTTGGATTTTCTTTCGGTAATCTAATGGCCTATGACAATGTTGTAGCTCATAAATTATCACTATTTGCTATTTTGAACGTAGCTATATTACTGCTCTCATATATCTTAGTAAAACGTATAACAAGGCGCCAAGCTAAGGCTGAGAAAGCGGCAAGCAAGTAATTGTCATAGAGTTCCCCGGGTTTTTCTTGCCCAAGAAGTATCGAGTTTAATCTAGCAAGGGTGGGAGGACAGCGCCCCTATGAGGATTTTAATATCAATTAAATTTTTCGAAGAGGAGAATTAACAAAAGCCAATGGTGGGCGGTCGGGGAGTCGAACCCCGGACAAATTGATTAAGAGTCAACTGCTCTACCAACTGAGCTAACCGCCCCGAATAAAATTCGCGGAAGGTCACGATAAGGTATCTAATATATAGCGCAACTTTTTTTGTTTAATTATTATCGAGCAATTATAGACACATTTTTCTGAAGGGTCCCTTTTTAAAGGGGGCTGAAAAAGTTTTTGTGATGCTGGTAACAAAAAGTATTCTTGATGCTTTGAGTGTAAGCTAATCTGTCATAAGATCTAGATGAAATTGTACATGTGTTTTAATAAAGCTGCTAATAAAATAATAGCTGTGATCATAACCATCTCTAAAATTAACAACTAGTTTCTGGTTATTTTGCGCGCATATATCGATGAAATTTTGTGTTAGTAATTGAGATTTCAAAAACTCATCATCACTACCCTGGTCGATTAGAATAGTCTTTGGGTGGTGCTTACCCATCTTGATTAATTCAACAGCATCATATTGTAACCATGATGAAGTCTTGCTACCTAGGTAGTAAGATAGGGCTTTCTGTCCCCAGGGGCAATTGATAGGGTTTACAATTGGTGAGAAGGCTGAGATAGATTTAAATTTTTCTGGAAAGTTAAGTCCGAGTATAAGTGCTCCATGACCACCCATTGAATGCCCCATTATTGAAATATTATCAGTAGAAAATTGAGCTAGAATAAGTTGGTATAATTCCACGGCAATATAATCAAACATCTTGTAATGTTTATCGTAGTGCTGTGTTGTTGCATTTACATAAAATCCGGCCCCAGAACCAAAATCATAAGCCTTATGCTCGTCTGGTAAATCAAGTCCGCGTGGAGAGGTGTCAGGGCAAATAACCATGATATTTGAATCTTGTAATACTTGCTGAATCCCAGATTTTGTAATAAAATTCTCATGCGTACAAGTCAGGCCTGAGAGCCAAATAATACAACCATCGATAACATTTGATTTTGGCACAAATGTAGCAAATTTCATTGTAGTATTTGTAGCATCTGATGGATGAGACCAGAAGCTAGTTTTGCCGGCAAATGATTTATGTTCCTTAAGTAATTTCATATATCCTGAAGCTTCTAAAAAGTAACAACTGATCTGATTGACTTGCCCTCATGCATATATTTAAATGCTTGGTTAATTTCTTCAAGAGGCATTTTGTAAGTTACCATATCATCAAGATTAATTTCACCATTCATATATTTATCAACATATCCTGGTAATTCTGTTCGGCCTTTAACCCCACCAAAAGCACTGCCACGCCATACTCTACCAGTTACTAGTTGGAAAGGGCGAGTGGATATTTTATCTTGCCCGCCGGCAACACCAATAATAATGGATTCCCCCCAGCCTTTATGACAACATTCAAGAGCGGCATTCATAAGATTGACGTTTCCGACACATTCAAATGAATAATCTACACCACCACCAGTCATATCCACAATCACTTCTTGGATTGGTTTGTCATATTTCCTTGGATTAACAAAATCAGTTGCACCTAGTTTTGTAGCAATCGTGAATTTATCATCATTAATATCAATTGCGATAATGCGCTTAGCCTTAGCCATTACCGCTCCTTGTATGACCGACAAGCCAATCCCGCCAAGGCCAAATACAGCTATGGTGGAACCTTCTTCGACTTTAGCCGTGTTGAGCACAGCGCCAATTCCAGTTGTTACGCCACAACCAAGCAAACATACTTTATCGAGTGGTGCTGTTGGATCAACTTTTACAAGTGAGATTTCGGCAATTACTGAATATTCAGCAAAAGTTGAGGTGCCCATATAATGAAATATTGGTTTACCATTTTGTGAGAAGCGTGAAGTTCCATCCGGCATAACACCGCTGCCTTGAGTTATTCTTATTTTCTGACATAGATTAGTTTTTCCGCTTAAACAAAAGCTACATTCTTTGCATTCAGGAACATATAAGGGGATTACATGATCACCTTTTTTTAGGCTTGTAACTCCAGCGCCAACTTCTTCCACAATACCACCGCCTTCATGACCCAGGATTGTTGGAAATAACCCTTCAGGATCAGCTCCAGACAAAGTATATGCATCGGTATGGCAAACGCCTGATGCAATCATTTTAACTAACACTTCGCCCGCTCTTGGAGGAGCTAAGTCAATTGTTTCTATGGATAATGGTTGACCTGCTTCCCAGGCGACGGCGGCTTTTATTTTCATGATGTGATCTCCTTAATTCATAAAATCATTCTTTGCACAAATGATTTTATAGTCAAAGGTAAGAAGTGATTTAATAGTTAAGCAGGGAATACTAATTTATCTTTGTTTTGGTAGATCCAAATCTTTTTGATCCTGGGCTTTGAAATTATCTTTTAGCTCAGATTTAACCTCAGCTGTAAAGTCATTAACACATTTTATAGATTCTAATGTTTGCTTGCTCATAGATGCGAGTGTATCATTAAATTTTTCTGGGATGGTAGAATATACGCTACTAGCTTCATCTTTTTGCCCCTTTGTAACAACCTCTTTTTCACTAAAGGAATCATACATTTTGGTTAGTTTTGTGACAAAGGACTTAGCATCTGTCATCATTTGTTTTAATGGGTCTGAGCGAGAAGCTTGCTGCATAGAATTATTAAGCATATTGCCAAGATCCTCGAAGCTAGTTTTCATATTTTTTATTTCGCCTGAAACAAAATTATTAAAATTATTACCTAGAGAGACTAAGTCTTTAATAGTAATGTTAGCTTGGTTAATAAATTGTTTAAATTCTGGAAAGGCCTTAACCATGCCATCTAGAAGTTTTGCGGTTAAGAGGGAGTCTTGCAGAGGGTGGCTTTTGCTATTTAGAATTAGATGTTCACTTAGGTTACGCATGTTCTTATCTAGGGGCTTATTCTTAGTCATTATGTCTAGATGTTTTAACATTTGGTCTTGAAGCTCAAGGCGCGGTAAATTTCTGATGCCTAATTGCGATGATAATAAAGCAGGGTCTAATAATAGAGCGTTAATATCAACTAGATTTAAGCTTCTGATATTATGTAGGTAAAGAAAAATTTGGGATAACTTAGAAATTTTATAATTATTATAATTATGCTTATATTCTACATAATCACTATCTGGATTCATATCCATGGATGATCTTGTATAGCGGTCATAATTCTCGTTAAATACATCTCCATCTTCAAATTGTTCGTAGAATTTCGAAGTATTTCTTCTGCGCATTCTCTTTCGAAAGATTATGGCAATGATGAGATTGATGATGATGCCCAGCAGACCTAGTTTTACAATTATCAAAACGATGTTTGAATTTGCTAGAACAGGATCAGAGGTAAGTAAGTAGAGTGATTTGCTGATTAGATTATCTATTGCTACTTCGTGCTCTAGGTAATGTAATTTTGCAAAAGCAAAGCTTGTGGTATAGAGGGTGGAGAAATAGGCAAAAATGACTAATGTGAATTTATCTATCGCAACTATTGAAATATTGCTAGCTAAGCTATTTAGCCAGAAATTTGCCGTAGGGACACAACTTATGAGCAAATCCTTTATATTAGCAAAGACTCCAAGTAAGAGTGTTTCGCTATTTAATTTGATAAATTCATTTTTGATAAGAAATAATTTACTGCTCAGCATTGAATAAAATTCAAATCAGATTATACATGGCTATTTACTATATAAATTAAAAATTAACATTAAAAAATAGATGAGCGCGTTAATAATAATTCCAGCAAGGTTAGATTCAACTAGGCTGCCCAAGAAAATCTTAGCTGATATTAAAGGCAAGACAATGATAAGGCGAGTTTTCGAGCAAGCAGAGAAAGTTAAGGGCAGTAATGTTTATGTTGCTTGTGGGGACCCTCAAATAGCGAGTGAGGTGCGTAAGTTTGGCGGTAGATATGTTATGACGGATCCAGAACTCCCATCTGGCACGGATCGAATTTATTCAGCTTTTAGCCAATTGCGTTTAACCCGTGATATTGAATATATTGTTAATCTTCAAGGTGATGTTCCAAATATTGATCCAGCTGTTATTGAGCAAGCAATTAACGTGTTAGAACAAGAGGCAGAATGTGATATTGCAACTGCTGTTATAGAGTTCACAGATAGCGCAAAAGCAGAGGATCCAAATGTTGTAAAAGCCATAACAGGGTTTGAAGATGGTAGAGATGTTGCAGAATGTTCAGACTTTACGCGTGGTAAACCGCAAGATAAGGATGGTGCTTATTACGAGCACATTGGCATTTATGTTTATCGAAAGCGGGCATTAGAGAAATTTGTAAAACTTTATCAGTCACCTAGAGAGTTATCCGAGAAGTTAGAGCAATTACGAGCTTTGGAAAATAATATGCGTATATTTGCTTGTTTGATTGATCAGGACCAAAGACCAATCAATGTTGACACGGAAGCAAGCTTAGAGATGGCAAGAAATTCTATTGAATAACCTGTAGGGGCTTGCTCCTCGGCCCATATCCCAACAAATATAAATCATTCTTTTATCCGGGAAGGCCCCGCCCCTACGTAATTATTTAAGTGATGTTATTACGTTTTTCTCCATTTAAAAAAGCTTCGATATTTAAAGCTGTCTCTTTGATTATTCTTGCCCGCGCCTCAATTGTTGCCCAGGCAATATGAGGGGTGATTTGGCAGTTTTTAGCGCTGAGCAAAGGGTTGTCTGCTTTTGGCGGTTCTGTTGCTAGGACATCTAAGCAAGCATAGGCAATTTGCTCATTATTTAGACTATCAGCTAAATCCACTTCATTGATTAATTTACCACGTGAGCAATTAATGAGAATAGCGGATTTTTTCATTTTTGCTAAAGAGCTTTTATTAATAAACCCTTCATTATCGGTTGTAGCTGGCAGGTTAAGTGAGATGATATCTGAATTTGATAATAGCTCATCCATTTGTACAAAATTAAAGTCATAGTCAGTATATTTTTCAGGATGGGCTGTATGGATAATAACTTTCATAGCAAGCGCTTCTGCTAAAATTGCTAATTTGCGCCCAATATTGCCAAATCCAATAATGCCAAATGTTTGTCCGGCTAATTCATGTAATTTACCTTGCCAGCAGCTAAATATTTCTGATTTTGCCCAATCGCCATTATGAACAAATTCATCATGTTGGTTTATTTTCTGGGTTAGGTTTAGTAAATGTGCAAAAATTGTTTGAACCACAGAGTAGCTAGAATAATCTGCAACATTGACTACGGAAATATTATGCTTGCGGCAAGCTTCAATATCAATCGAATCATATCCCGTGGCAAAGATGGCAATTAATTTTAGGTTTGGCAGTTGCTCAATAACGTCTTTAGGAAAGGCAACTTTATTGGTAATAATAATTTCACTATCTTTTACTCTCTCTATCACTTCTTCGGGCTTTGTTATTTCATAAGTTGAAGTTGGAGCTAGGTTACTAATTGCATCAAAAGCTAAATCACCTTTGGTTACGGTTGCAATATCTAGAATTACGATTTTGGACATTTTGGGTCTTTTATTAATTAATTTCTAAGGAGTTTATAAGGAGAGGAAATATTAAAGCGATATGTTTTTTTATTAACAGTCTGTTAGGCTAGTCCTTCATTTTTTGTACAAAATTTCTACTCATAAAATATTCAATTAAATTCCCATTTATAGATGGGACTTGGTATTACTAGAATTCTCACTTGCAAAACTATTATCTTGCGGTACAAAATAGGGGATTTTTTTAGGGTAACAAATGACAGATATTAATAACAAAATTAAAGAATTGGTAGAATCAAATGATGTGGTTTTATTTATGAAAGGTTCAGCGTCTTTTCCTATGTGCGGTTTTTCATCGACGGTGGTTAAGATTTTGCAAGAGTTGGGCGTGGAGTTTAAAGATGTTGATATATTAAAAGATGAAGAGTTAAGGCAGGGTATTAAAGAATATTCAGAATGGCCAACAATTCCGCAATTATATATAAAAGGTGAGTTTGTAGGTGGTTGTGATATCGTAAAAGATAGTTATGCAACTGGTGAATTACAAAGCTTATTTGCTGCTTAAAGATTAGTATAAAATGCCTAAATATGCAGTAGACATAAGTGGCTTGTCAAAAAGCTATAAGCTTAAGGGCAACGTGTTTGAGGCGCTAAAATCTGTTTCACTAAAAATAGAAGAGGGTAGTATATTTGGCTTACTTGGTCCTAATGGCGCAGGTAAATCAACTTTAATTAATATTCTGGCTACCTCTGTTGTTAAAAATGCTGGAGTTATTAAAATTTGTGGTGATGATTTTGATAAATATGAGCGTATTTGCAAGTTTCATTTAGGTGTAGTTCCTCAGGAAATTATCATTGATCCCTTCTTTACTGTAAGAGAGGCTTTGGATATTTATGCTGGTTATTATGGAGTCCGTCCAAAAGATCGTATCACTGATGAATTATTAGCTAAGTTAGGTTTGACAGATAAGGCTGAGATGAAGCCTCGAACTTTATCTGGCGGTATGAAGCGTCGGTTGCTAATTGCTAAAGCATTAGTTCATAAGCCTAAAGTGTTAATTCTAGATGAGCCAACCGCAGGCGTTGACGTCGAGCTGCGAGAGCAGTTATGGGATTATGTCCGAGAGTTAAATAAGCAGGGAACTACAATTATTCTAACTACGCACTATATAGAGGAAGCTGAAAAATTATGTGATGATATAGCCGTAATTAACCATGGAGAGATTATTGCCTGTGATAAGACCAAAAACTTAATTAAGCTCTTTGGTGAGCGCCAATTAATTATCACGGCCAACCATATCTCGTCAGCCTTGATGCAGAAACTGCAAGTCCTATCGAGTAATTGTGAGGTTGTAAATGGTGATAAGCATAGCAAGATTAAGATTAGATATAAATATGAAGATATGCCACTTGGTGGGATATTAGCTTTTTGTATGGAAAATAAAATTGAGATTATCGACATTCAAACAAAAGAATCGGATCTGGAAGATATCTTCAAATTATTGATTAAATCTGTATAACAGGCGCATAATTTACTACTGTATTTTTAGATTCTGTAATTATATTATGACACAGTCTCGTCGTAGTTGCATGGAGGTAAGGAGTTTTGTATTTGTAGAATGATAGGCTGAAAGGGCTTGCGCATAATTTGTCGTAGGGTCGCGGGGTCATCCCGCCCTCATCTGATTTAAGGGCTATTAAGTAATTCTTATATTGCAAAGAAAATTAAAAAAGTTTAGGTTACGTTCGAAATATGTTTTACCAATCATCTTTAGAGGATTTTAGATATGTCAAAAGAAACAAAAGCAACAGCAAAAGCAACAGCAACAGCAACAGCAACAGAAGTTGCAACGGCAGTATCAGTATCAGAAGCTACTGCTAATTCAAATCAATCTTGGTACAATAAGGATAGTTATAAGGAAAAAAACTATTCATTATCCAGGTCTAATCCAGGAGGCGTGTTTGGAACTTTTGGGCATTATACAGGGCTCACAGCTATATATGAAGGATTCTACGGTAGGAAGGCCAAGGATGCTCAAGGTCGGGATATAGCTGAGAATGAGGTAAGGCCAAAGGCTATGGAAACAGCTTTTGCATTATTTATGCTAACCTTAGTTATTGCTGCTTTGGCACCATATTTGGGAGCAGTATTTGCGGCAATACAAGTTGGTACTGCGGGAGTATTTGCCGCTACAGGAGTTGTTGCTCCGGGAATAGCTTCGGTTGTGGGTTATGGTATGGCTTCAGCTATTACTGTGGGTGTTGGTGCTCTAGCAGTTAGGGCTTCTTTGGATG
Source organism: Rickettsiales bacterium (assembly GCA_018659145.1). Lineage (GTDB taxonomy): Bacteria > Pseudomonadota > Alphaproteobacteria > Rickettsiales > JABIRX01 > JADHOX01. Next base: position 12,281 of record JABJNB010000005.1, on the reverse strand, counting down.
CAGTGCAGGTTGTCAAAGATACATTTGTTGTGGCACCATTAAAAGCTGCCGGACGCTTGGGAAAGGCCTCTAGGGAAGTCGTCGGTGTGGCTATGAATGATGCGGGTAAAGTATATTCGGAACATAGAGGATTTGAGGCAAAAAAAGTTAGAAGGGAGGCGTCTAAGGCGGATAAAGATGCTACTAAATTAGCGAAGGAAAATTTAAGTCATGATAAACCATTCTTTAGTGAGATAGCTAGTGTGCTTCAAAATGGTAAAGCTTCAGAAGCAAACTTGACCGCTTTAATGGATGGCTTAAAGCTTAGTGCGGGTGATGTAGGAAGATTAAGTAGGGTGGAATCAGAAAAGTTGAGTACTGCTCTCTCTGATTTGGTAGATAGTTTGAGTGCTAGCAAATTTACTGCTGCTGCAAAAAAAATGGTTGAGATTCAAGGGGACTTAACATCGGCAGATAAGTCGGTCTCTTCTGTTGAAGTTGCTTCTGTTGAAGTTGCTTCTGCTGCGGGTGTTGATCCGACTACGCCAGTCCAAGATGCTCTTTCTCAAGCACTAGGGCAATATGGAACTACCTTGGCAGATGGTGGTGTTAGGTCGTCAGCAGATAATGATAATGCCGCATTCCCTGTTGCCCCTGGTACTCCTTTTGTTGCTGGTACTGATAAGTCGTCGATAGAGATATAAATTATTAATTTTTAACCCTCTTCATAGAAATTATGACATATATTGTTAACGATAAATGCATTAAGTGTAAATATACTGATTGCGTTGTTGTTTGCCCGGTGGATTGCTTTTATGAAGGTGAGAACATGCTTGCGATTAGTCCTTCTGAATGTATTGATTGCGGGGTGTGCGAAGCGGAATGTCCGGTTGGAGCTATTCAGCCTGAATCAGAAGAATTGTTAGGATGGATTGAGTATAACAAAGCTGCATCAGAAAAATGGCCCAACATCAATGAACGTAAGGATCCGTATCCAGATGCAGATAAATATGCAGATGATTTGGATAAGAAAAAATATCTAGAGAAGTTGTAATCAATTTAGCATATATCTGCATTTTAACTTGTTTCGAATGTTGGTATATTACATCCTGTATAAAATTATAAGGGGCATATTCCCCCTAGAGGGAGATCTTTCTTTCCATAAATGAGGTCTTCTTTGTTTCTGCATGATAAGTAGATTTTGTCTCCAAGAAAAATCTTGCTTAAATGAGTGTTAGCGGTTAAAAAGAGCTGTCTTTTATTAGTAAATTTATGCAAGAAAAAATGTCAGAAAATCCCCCGGAAAACCCATTAGAAAATGCCGCTGATTCTTATAGTGCGGATTCGATAACCGTACTTAGAGGCTTGGAAGCTGTTCGAAAACGCCCAGGTATGTATATAGGAGATACTGATGATGGTTCGGGTCTGCATCATATGGTCTATGAAGTTCTCGATAATGCGATTGATGAAGCTTTGGCTGGTCATTGTTCTGAGATTACAGTAACTCTTGAAACTAATGGAAGTTGTACTGTTACGGATAATGGTCGTGGGATACCAGTTGATATTCACGAAGAAGAACAGGTTTCAGCTGCTGAAGTTATTATGACTCAGTTACATGCTGGTGGTAAATTTGATAAAAACTCATATAAAATTTCAGGTGGTCTGCATGGTGTTGGTATTTCGGTAGTAAATGCTTTAGCATCTTATTTGGATCTAACTATTTATCGTAATGATAAAGAGCATTATGCTAGATTTGAAGATGGTGATACAGTTAAGTCTTTAGCAATATTGGGTGAGGCTGTCGGTAAGAAGGGTACAAAAGTTACTTTCATGCCTTCAAGTGAAGTGTTTGCTTTTGTTGAATTTGATTATGCAACGCTTGAGCGTCGTATTAGAGAGTTAGCTTTCTTAAATTCAGGAGTGCATATCCATTTAATGGATAAAAGAGGTGAGGAACAAGATGTAATATTTAATTATGAAGGTGGAATAGCTTCCTATGTTGAATTTTTGGATCGTTCTAAGCATGCTTTATGCGCACCAATTAAAGTTCAAGGTGAGGCGGATGATATAGTTACAGATATAGCTTTGGAGTGGAATGATACTTATCATGAAAACATTCTATGTTTTACGAATAACATTAAACAAGGTGATGGAGGTGCTCATTTATCTGGTTTTAAATCTGCCTTAACACGTGCTGTAAATAATTACGTTAATAAAAATTCTTCTAACAACAAAAAGAATGATAAATTATCTATTACAGGTGATGATATTAGAGAAGGTTTGACAGCTATTGTTTCTGTTAAAGTACCGGATCCTAAATTTTCATCACAAACAAAAGATAAATTAGTTTCCTCAGAGGTTAGGCCTGCAGTTGAAACTGTAGTTCATGATGAATTAACTAAATGGTTTGAAGAAAATCCTAAGATCACCAGACAAATCATAGAGAAAATCTATGATGCATCTAAAGCTAGAGAAGCTGCGCGTAGAGCTCGTGAGCTAACAAGAAGAAAGGGTGCTTTAGATTTTGCTTCACTGCCAGGAAAGTTGGCGGATTGTCAGGAAAAAGATCCAGCGCTAAGTGAGTTGTTCATCGTTGAGGGAGATTCAGCGGGTGGATCAGCTAAGCAAGCACGTCATCGAAAAACTCAAGCTGTGTTGCCACTTAGAGGTAAGATTTTAAATGTTGAGAAAGCTAGATTTGATAGAATGCTGGCGTCACAGGAGATCGGTACATTAATCACGGCTTTAGGTACATCTATTGGTCGAGATGAATTTAATCTTGAGAAATTACGTTATCATAAAGTTGTTATAATGACGGATGCTGACGTTGATGGATCGCATATTAGAACGTTGTTACTAACCTTCTTTTATCGTCAAATGCCAACCTTAATTACTAATGGTTACCTTTATATAGCCCAACCACCTTTGTATAAGGTCAAAAAAGGTAGCAGTGAAGTTTATTTGAAGGATCAAGAGGAGCTAGATAATTATATTCTAAATAATTCAATTGCTGATTTCATCTTGCATGAAAATGATAATGTTAAAATATCTGGCGAAGTGTTAGGTAAATTAATATCTGAGATATTTGTTATTAATACTCATATTGAAACAATCAAAACTGATTTGCCACAATATGTTTTAAAATCGTTAATTATTAGTAATTATTTTGCTGATCCGGAAAATGCAAATTTGGCTTTAATTAAAGCTAATCTAAATATTTTATATAAGGCTCCATATAACACAGAATGGAGTTTTGATAAGGAGGGAGATCTTTTCTTTATCAATAAATTATCACGAGGTGTCACTGAAAGATTTGTCGTTGATGGTAAGATAAGAAATAATAAAGACATACATTTCCTAGTTCCTAAAATAGCTAATATTAATTTAAACCTTACTGAGAAAAGTTTTCTTGAGACAAAAGAGGGAATGAAGAAAATTAATAATATTTTTGATATTTCGGTCGTTGTTGGCGAAATTGGCAAAAAAGGTTTAACTATCCAAAGGTTTAAAGGTTTGGGAGAAATGAATCCGGATCAGTTATGGGATACCACACTTGATCCAGATAGCAGAGTCTTGCTGCAAGTTACAATAGCTGATGCGGTGGAAGCTGATGAAGTGTTCTCAACATTAATGGGAGATGTTGTTGAGCCTAGAAGGGAGTTTATTCAACAAAATGCACTTGATGCAAATTTAGATGCCTAAAAATAGTTTTTACAAGATGAATGGTAATGGTAATGATTTTATCATTATCTTTACACGTGATGTAAAAGATTATGAAATTAATAGCGACTTTATAGTCAAATTATCTGATCGTGAGCATGGTGTGGGTTGTGATCAGTTTATTTTATTATCTGATAGCAAGGCGGCCGACATTAAAATGGAGATCTATAATAAAGATGGTTCTTTAGGTCTTGCCTGTGGTAATGCTGCAAGATGTGTAGCGTGGTTAATATCAAAAGATCTAGGTAAAAAAGATATAACAATAAAAGCTGCTAATCGAATTCTTGAGTGTCAAGTAAGTAGCAATGATGTTTGTGTTAATATGGGTAAGGCTGATTTTTCAAGTCAATCAGTAGCTTTAATAGGTGATCATGAAGGTGGTTATATTGATTTTGGTAATAAAAAACTAGGTAATGGTTATTTTGTTAATGTTGGAAATGCGCATTTAATATTTTTTGTCGATGATATTAATGAAGTATCAGTCAAAGAAGATTTGGTTCAATATGAATCTCATTCATGTTTCCCTAATCGAATTAATGTTAGCGCAGTTCAGCTAAATGGTAATGAGGTAGAGCAGGTGACCTATGAGCGTGGTGCTGGTGAAACTTTGTCATGTGGTACAGCAGCCTGTGCTGTTTATGCTATCTGCCGAGAATATAAGGAGATTAAATCTCCTCTAATTATACATCAAGCTGGTGGAACACTTGTTTTATCAGCTAATGATAAAACTGAAATCATTATGGAAGGTAAGACTACCTTTGAATATCAGGACGTAATTTCTATTTAAGTTGGGCAACCCATTGTGGTTTTGCAATATATACCCCGTAGGGGCGGGGTTCTCCCGCCCTTGGCAGACCGATTTCAATGCTTCTAGGCGGGAAAACCCCGCCCCTACACAAACTTAGTATTTTTTTTCATTGCGATATGCAATATTGGATTATCTGTAAAATTCTGTAACCAGCGCTTTATGCACACGTAGTTACTGTTATCAAAGATTTGTTGATCAGCTTTAGCAAATTGTCTGATGAAGGGAAAGATTGCAATATCGGCAATTGAAATTTTACTTCCCGTTACATAATAATTTTGCTCTAATTGTTTTTCTAACCAGGTGATGAATATTTTTTCAGCTTGCTTTAAATACACCTCCTGTGAATCGCTATAACGCTCATGATATTTATATTTGCGTAATATATCGGTAAATTCAATATCATTTCTTTTAATTATTATATCAGATAATTCGGGTTGCTGTAAGGCCCAGCCGTCTGGGTCATTCTGTTTAAGAGCGTAATGTATAATATCGATGCTCTCATCAATAATTGTGCCATCGGGACATACTAATACAGGAACTGTTGCTTTTGGCGAGATGTTTAAAAGCTCTTTCGGTTTGTTTTTTAGATCTACTTCACGTAACTCACATTTGATATTACTATATATTAAGGCAAGTCGTGAGCGTATAGCATAAGGGCATCTACGGAAACTATATAATATGGGAAGATTGTTAGTCATTCAATTTGTTCTATTAATTTTGGAGCGAACCAATCTGTTCGCCTAAAAAAAGAGATATCCTTATTGTGGTTAAGCCTGGCGGGCCCCTTAAGATATATTTAAAGAGAATTCTATTCTCAATTTTTATTCTTGGTGTAAATTTTAAATAATGGTTTTCTCATGTGCTTTAGTCTTATAGTTAGTTCTGATTTTATATAGTCAAAGTCATATAGATGTGTACCATATAATGAATTTTCTAATTTGCTAATTATCATAATTAACTCTTCTGCTAGCATCGGAGAGATTTTTGTGTCATTAATGATGTTTTTTATATCATCAAAATTCTCAATATCCTTACCAAATCTTCGGCTAAAATATTGGAATAAATATATTTTCAAATCATCAAAATCATTAGCTAAGATTAGTAAATGTCGTTTGCGTTTTTTCTTAGTAGTTTTTTGTTTTTCTAATTTAACTAATTTGATAGTGATGATAGTGGAGTATATAAAAAGTAAGATAACGGTGATGAGTAAATAATTATTTAGATCATATGGCACTTCCGTAACTATGCCACCCTCTATTTTTGACTCAGTTAGATCCTTATCTAACTCTTTAGGAGCGCTTGCCTCTTCCCATGATACTGATGCTTTAGGATCTATAATAGTTAGAGTAGCTTTAGATAATATTAAATTCTCAACTCTATTAGTTTTCTTATTTAACCAAGGAATAGTTACTCTATCGATGTTTAGCTTGCCGGCTTCTTTTGGTATTATTGTAAAGTTCTGGGTTTTGATTGTAACTATTTCGTTTGCAATAGGGTCATATTTTTCACTTGTTAGAGTTTTTTCTTTATAGAAACTAGCTAGTTCATTATTAGCTAGTTCAATTTCAGGTAATATATCGGCAGAATTATTAATAGTTGTTAAACTATAAGATAAATTTATCGGCTCCTCTATATTCGTTTCTATATTTGAGATATGCTGAGTTTTCGTAAATTTTGTTGATGCAATATTAGCCTTGCCGAGGTCTAGTACCTTAATTAGAGGAATTTTGTTACTGACTATTGTAACCTCTTCAAAATTATCAACATTCTGTGAAAAGAACATGTTGTTACGATTGAAAAAATTATCATTATTATTTGAAGTTTTACGAATTTGCCCGGTTAGAATAATCTGATCGAGAGCTATATCTTGTAGTAATACAGGCTTTATTTTATAGATCAGCTCAGTAACTTGGATACGTTTTCCATTAATTGTTTTTGTTGTAGCTGGCGTTGAATAAATTTTCTCAACTAAGGCAATATCTGATTCTGGTATGGTTATTTGGGCGCTTCTAATATCGCTAAAGAGAGAAATTTTTACTTTTAAAATAGCGTACTCACCAAGATATAATTTAGTATCTTGAAGGCTAGCCTCTATTGTAGCTAATTGATTGTTATTTGTACTCGTTCCAACTTCATCTTTAATATTGAGAGGGAAGCTGGTGCTTGTTAGTATCCCGGCTGAACTATTTACTGATAAAGATGGGAAGGTAACTTTACCAAAATTAATGGCTTTTAATTGCAATTGATAAACCTCACTGCGAGTTGCTTTGTTGTTTACCATGCTATGCGATGAACTACGTATTTGTTTTACAACCTGAAAAGATTCTGCAAGTTTTGATAGGTCCAGACTGGATTTTAAACTTGCATTCTCGATTCTGATTTCAACATTTAAAGTTTCATTTTTGAAAAATTCATGACGGTCTGCTGTAACCATTAATTCTGCTGCATTGGCAAAATTAATTAGCAATATCAATGAAGCTAGAATGAATCTAAAATAAAATAATATTTTGAATGTAGATTGTAGAGTCAGTTTTTGCATTTTGTGATTAATTACCAAGGATTACTAACATTACTATGTCCTTTTTGCTTAGATTTGTTTATTTGATTACTTAAAGCATTATTCCCCATTTTTTCAATATTAGAAGTAAGGTTTTTATCTTGTTTCTTTATTTGGGGCGTGGAACTAGCTTCCTTTTCTTTCTTCTGCTGGTTATCCTTTTCCTGCTCATCTTTTGGCTTGCTCTTATCTTGTTTTTCATCATTCTTTTTTTCCTGATCCTGATCCTGCTTTTCAATATGACGCGCTATTTCTAAATTCTGTAGGGTTTTCTCATGAGTTGGGTTGTCGATTAAGATTTCTTGATATTGTTTAATAGCATCCTCAGTTTGTTCGTTAAGAAGTAAACTATTAGCGAGGTTGAACTTAGAGTTTAAATCACCATTTTGGCCGAAATAATCAATTGCCTCTTGGTAATTCTTGGCCCGGTAAGCTGCCACACCTTTATTGTAATTATCGGTAAATAATATTTGTGCCTCATCATATAATTCTTCATGATATTTGGCTTGAGCATTTTGATTCTTATTAAGCAAGGGATTTGCATCGGCTGCTCCAGGTAGAAAGTTAGAGGTGATAACAAAGGTTATGATTAAGAAGGCTGAGCGTTTATTTAGAATTAGAAAGATAATAAGTAATGGTAATAAAAACAAATAATATCGCTCTTGCCAAATGCGTAGAGTGGTTAGCTTGGATGATGATTTAACAATATCTTTTGTTATTTGCTCGCGTGACTCATCAAGTAAGTTTATTAGTTCTATGCGTGGTTTTGAAATAACAATACGACCATTATGATTAAGGAAATCACCATTTGTGGTTTGAATAGGTGAACCTTTATTAGTTGCAACATTCACTGGATATAGCTTTATTTTAGCCCCTGTAATTAAGTCTAGTTTTTCTGAATTAATAGTTTCGTCAAAATCAAAATCACTAATAATAAATACCTGGTTTAGGGGTGTTATATTGTGAATCTTTAATATTAATTCTAGGCTAAAATTAAAATTGGAACCTTCGCTACTAAAATTTTCTAGTTTGAGATTATGTAAGTAATCTTTAATATAGTTATGATCGGAGGTTATGGGTATTAAATTATAACTAGTTCTGGCAAAGGCAACTAGGCCATAATTATTACCAGGTTCTAATATTCGGGCGATCTCTCTTTTAGCATGAGCAAATCTATTTGGCTGGCTATCAATAGCATTCATTGACCTTGAAACATCGAGTAAAATAAGATTATTAACCACGCCGCGCTTAACTTCTATATCGTGGTAGTTCCATCTTGGCCCAGCTATAGCTATAATTAGTAGGGTAGCAAATGCGGCCCGCAGCAAATTAATTACTAAGAGATTAATTTTGCTGCTATATAAAAATTTTAAGGATTTTTGATTAAAGTCACGAAACAAAGATTTTCTTCTAATGGAATCTAAGTTAATGTGACAAATATAGAGGATAAGCGGTAGTAATAACAGAGCGTATAAAGCCTCTGGATGCTGAAAGTTTATATTGTGGAAAAAATCTAAAAACATCATATTTAACGAAATCGTCTAATTTTAAGTAAATGTCCTAATATCATCATTATACTAGCGATGATTAGAAATTGATAATGGTAATAGGTTACTTGGAGATTATCAAAATTCTTTAATTTTATTTTAGTTAATTTTGATATTTCTTTATAAACCTTAGCTAAATCTTTAGTATCCTCGGCTTTAAAATATTTTCCATTGGTAATTTTAGAAATGGATTTAAGAGACTCTTCATCAAGCGGCAGGTATTCATATATGATTTGATTTTTGTTAATTAATAATGGTACTTTCTCGTTCCGACCAATGCCAATAGTATATATCTGTATATTTTGCTCTTTAGCTAAATGCGCAACTGTCTCAGGTGAATATTGCCCACTGCTATTAGCTCCATCTGTTAGTAAAATAATGATTTTAGATTTTTCATATGGCTTTAGGCCCTCAATTGCTAGTGCTAAAGCATCACCAATTGCAGTTGAGTTACCAAATTCTCCAACATAGCTATTTTCTAAGTAATTAATAATGGTGGCATTATCAGATGTCATAGGAGATTGCAGGATAGGGAAGTCACCAAAGGTAATTAATGCAAATAAATCATTGGTTTTTAAGGTAATAAAATTTGTAACTACTTTTTTGATAACATCTAAGCGTGTTGTGTAATGGAGGCGATCCTTCGAAAAATCTAAGGCATTCATTGAGAGCGAGGTGTCAATTACTAGGCTAATTCGGTAACCGTTACGTTCTGTATAGTTATTATTGTCTGTTTTTATTGGTCCAGCCGTTGCAATAACCAATAGAACCCATATGAGGAAGATATATATGGATTTAAAAGAAATGTTATTACGATTTGATGCACGCTGTAACTCTTCTAAATGTGCAAATGGTATAAAAAGGCGTGCATTCTTATGAATCTTGAGAATATTTTGAAGGAATAGAAACCAAATTAATGGCAAAGTAATTAATGCTAAATAATAAGGTCTGGAGAAATCTATATCCATCCAGTTAAGCCCACTGATCTGCTCTATGATTGCTGATATGGAATAGGGGGATATACTGGTTAAATCCATTTTGTAATCAACCTAAGAATTTTATTATATTCCAAACCTTCAATAGTAATATTTTGTTTTGTATAAATTTTATCGGCATAATTATTTAAAACAGTATGAAAATCAGAGTTTTGTTCACTCAAGCAAAGAAATTTTACTAAATGAGCGAACTCCATCTTGTTTAAAGAGTTATGTTTATATTTCAAATTCGCTATCTTTTTTAGATAACATGATAATTCGTTTAATTCGATAGATGTTTTATATCTGAGCTCATTTTTGATTTGTTTTAACTCAGCAAGCCAAGGTCTGTTTTTTAAATAATTCTTACGCCATATTAAGCTAGTAATAATTAAGGCGGATAATGCTAATAAGATACCTAGCATTATCTCTGAGAGAGGAAGGATGCTAATAGCCTTTAGATCATAAATATCAGAGATAATTTTTTCTAATTCGTTATTTTGCATCTTAATTATATATTGCAGGGGCAGGTTGCGTGAGTATAAGAGAGATGTTCTTTGTTGCAAGATCGACAATTATGGCGGCCCGTCTCTATGACATGATTATCAATAATATTCTCCATTTTTATACTAGATTAAAGAGATTAATAGCTTTAGGATCCGCTTAAAGAAAAACCTAATAGTATTAGTAAAATATATAAATTATGAGCGCAAGTATAATAAATGGAAAAAAGATATCTGAGGAATTAGTTTTATCTTTAAGAGATCAAGTTACTCAGCTAAAACAAAAATATGAGCAAGCACCTTGTTTAAAAGTTATTATTGTTGGCGCTAACCCTGCGAGCTCAGTTTATGTTTCGCATAAGGATAAACAAGCTAAAGCGATAGGTATTAATTCTGAAATTATTAGACTCAGCGAGGATGTTTCGGAAGCCGAATTATTAGCAAAAATTAATGATTTAAACCAAGATGCAGAAGTTAATGGTATTTTGGTCCAACTACCTCTACCAAAACATATTGATAACATTAAAGTTATTGATTCTATCGAGCCAAATAAAGACGTAGATGGCTTTCATGCTAGCAATACTGGTCGCTTATATACTTACCAAAGTTGCTTCGTGCCTTGCACGCCTCAAGGCTGCATGTTGTTGCTTAAAACTGTAAAAGAAGATCTCTCAGGCTTAAATGCTGTGATTATTGGTCGTTCTAATATTGTTGGAAAACCAATGGCGGAATTATTATTGCAAGCAAATTGTACAACCACAATAGTGCATTCGAGAACTAAAGATCTTGAATCTCATACTTTAAACGCAGATATTATTGTTGCCGCGGTTGGTATTCCCAAAATGCTTAATAGCAGCAATGTTAAAAAAGGCGCGATAGTTATTGATGTTGGTATTAATAGAATAATCGATAGTGAAGGCAAGAGTCGCTTGGTTGGTGATTGCCACTTTGAAAGTTTAAAAGATCATGCCGTCGCTATCACCCCTGTGCCAGGAGGAGTGGGTCCAATGACGGTTGCATGCTTAATGAAAAATACTATTCTAGCTTTCCTAGCGCAAAATAAATATGAGTTATAAGGGATGCTTAAAAATATCATCATCTGTATTACTTTAACTTTAGTTTCTCTCACCAGCTTCGCAAAAGAGGTGGAAGAGATTGAGCAATATCTAAATAATATCAAAACATTTAAAGCTGGCTTCTTGCAATTGGATAGTTCGGATAATTTGGTAGAAGGTGTCATTATGATTTCCAAGCCAGGGAAATTTAAGTGGGATTATAAGTCTCAACCAATTCAAATTATATCAGATGGTAAGACAGTAATATTTTACGATAAAGAGTTAAAGCAGAGTAGTTTTCTAGAGGTAAAGGATTCAATCGCTTCGCTTCTAGCCGAGGAGAATTTAGTCATTAAACGTGATTTGAATATATTAGACTTTAAGACGGATGAAAACGGAACCATCCTCACTATTGAGAAACCAAATAAAAAAGATGTAAAAGAGATGAGTTTATATTTTAAGCATGAACCTTTTACTATCAAACGCATTGATGTCCTTGATTATAATAATAATAAAATTGAGATTAATTTATTCGATCTCGTAATTAATGAGAAAATACCTAGCTCAGAATTTGTCATTATTGATACAAGGTTGAATTAGCACCACTCTGCTCCGGAAGGGGGCGTAAGAGCTAACAGCAGCACTACATTCTTCTTACTTCCCCCTAGAGGGGAGGTCGGTGTTTGCACAGCAAGCTCCGGAAGGGGGCACAAGAGCTAACAGCAGCACTACATTCTTCTTACTTTCCCCTAGAGGGGAAGTCGGTGTTTGCACAGCAAGCTCCGGAAGGGGGCATAAGAGCTAACAGCAGAACCACCATTTTTGGTATAAGGAAATATTACTAGACAATACTTCAGATTGTTTTAGGAAGTATGCAGAGAAGAGAGGTGATAAATCTAATTTAACCTGACGCTATTTAACCTGACGCTATTTAACAAATAGGTGACGTCAAAGCTATTAGAAAACATCCTCATACATATAGATAATAATTAATTATATAGAAATAATGAGATTAGCAAAAGGAGCAGATAGGGTGTCACGAAAGGTTAAGGACGCAATTCAACAAGCTGAAAAAACAAGTGAAAAAAAACTTGTAGTTAGGAATTTCAACGAAGTTGAAATTGGAGAGCTAGCTTTC